>DASRHG010000163.1:0-21304 GCA_035650655.1 Binatia bacterium
GAGGGCGGCGCGACGCTCTCCGCCGGCGAGCAGCTCCGCATCACGATCGCGCGCGCGATCCTCCGGGACGCGCCGATCCTGATCCTCGACGAGCCGACCTCGGCGCTGGACGCGACCACGGAGGCGCTCGTCATGGAGGGGCTCGAGCGCCTCATGGCGGGCCGGACGACGTTCGTGATCGCGCACCGGCTCTCGACCGTCCGGCGCGCCGGCGTGATCCTCGTGATCGACGGCGGGCGGATCGTCGAGCAGGGGTCGTTCGAGGCGCTCGTCGCACGCGGCGGCCACTTCGCGCGGCTCCACCGGACGCAGTTCGGGGAGGACACGGGGCGTGCCGCGTCGTCGTGACCGGCTCGCCGTCCTCGGGCCCCGATGGCGGGCGTCGCGGGGCAGGCGGTGCACGACCTGGTGGCGCTCCGGGGCCTCGGGTGGGAGGCCTCGTACGTCGAGGATTCGGGCGCGCCGCCGTACGCGGCGCGCGCCGGCCGCGCGACCGTGGACGTCTCCCGCGCGGTCGCATGGATCCGCGACGTCATGGGCCGCTTCGACCTGGCGGAGCGCTGGGCACGTCGACCTGATGCGGCACGAGGTGCACGGCGTCTCCCGCGCGCGCCTCGACGCGCTCGCCCGCGACGCGGCGGCCGTGCTCGGCCGGCGCTGCGCCGACGCGGGGCTCGCATGAGGGTCGTCGTCACCGGCCTCGTCGCGACGTACCCCGTCGGCGGTGTGGCGTGGGACTACCTCCAGTACGTGCAGGGCTTCCGCCGGCTCGGCTGCGAGGTCACGTACCTCGAGGACACGGGGCAGTGGCTCTACGACCCGGTCGCGCAGACCTTCACGGCCGACGCGGCCGCGGGCGCGCGCTTCCTCGCCCGCGCGCTCGCGACGCTCGAGCCGGCGCTCGCCGACGCCTGGGCGGTGCGCGCGCCGGACGGGACGTACCACGGCCTCGACGCCGCGCGGGTCGCGCGCGCGTGCCGGAGCGCGGATCTCCTCCTCAACGTGTCCGGTGCGTGCTGGCTCCGCGACGCGTACCGGGGCGCGCGCGTGACGGCGTACGTCGACACCGATCCCGGCTACAGCCAGGCGAAGCTGCTCGCGGCGGACGCCGGGACCGCATCGGAGTCGGTCGCGTTCTCCGTCGGTCTCATCCGCAGCCACGACGTCTTCTTCACGCTCGCCGAGAACGTCGGCCGCCCCGACTGCCTCGTGCCGACGTGCGGGCTGCGCTGGCACGCGACGCGGCAGCCGATCGCGCCCGAGAACTGGCCCCTGCGCCCCGCCCCGGACGGCCCCTTCACGACCGTCATGTCGTGGAAGATCGAGCCCACGCCGCCCGTCCTCGGCGGGCGGGCGTACGGCGGGAAGGACGTCGAGTTCGAGCGCTTCCTCGCGCTGCCGCAGCGCACGCCCGAGTCGCTCGAGGTGGCGCTCTCGGGCGCCGCCCCGCGCGACCGCATCCTGGCCGCGGGCTGGCGGCTCCGGGACGCGTACGCCGTCTCCGGGACGCCGGAGGCGTACCGCGATTACATCGCGGCCTCGCGCGGGGAGTGCTCGGTCGCGAAGAACGCCTACGTCGCGCTCCGGAGCGGCTGGTTCAGCACGCGGAGCGCCGCGTACCTCGCGAGCGGCAAGCCGGTCGTCGTCCAGGACACGGGCTTCGGCGCGCACGTGCCGGAGGGCCCCGGCCTGCACGCGTTCGCGACGATGGACGACGCCGTCGCCGCGCTCGCCGCGATCCGGGCCGACTACGCGCGGGCGTGCGAGCACGCGCGCGAGACGGCACGCGCGTTCGACGCGGCCGCGGTGTGCGCGCGCCTCCTCGCCGACGCGGGGCTCTGACCGTGGCGCGCGTCGTCGTCGCCGGCTACCTCGTCCGCAACCCGCTCGGCGGCTACGCCTGGCAGGCGGCGCACTACCTCCACGGGGTCGCCGCGCTCGGGCACGAGGTGTGGTTCTACGAGGACACGGGCCACTTCGCGCCCGCGTACAACCCGACCACCGGCGAATACGGCGCCGCGTACGCGTGGGGCCTCGGCGCGGCGGCGGAGTTCCTCGACCGACTCGGGCTCGGCGAGCGTTGGCTGTTCGTCGACGTCGCGCGTGGCACGGAGCACGGACCCGGCGCGGGACGGGCGGCGGCGCTCCTCCGCGAGGCCGACCTGCTCGTGAACGTCGCCGGCGTGAACCGGATCCCGCCCGAGCGCCGCGGCGGACGCCCGGCGATCTTCGTCGACATCGACCCGGCGTTCACGCAGATCCGCGCGGAGAAGGACGCGAACCTGCGGGCGATGCTGGCCGAGCACGACTGCCTGTTCACGATCGGCGAGAACATCGGTACGGGGCGTTCGCCGCTGCCGACCGCGGGCCTCACCTGGCATCCGACCCGCTGTCCCATCGCGTGCGAGTGGTGGGCGGGCGCCGGGCCCCCCGGCGCCGCCTACACGACCGTCGGGACGTGGAACGCGCACGGCCGCGACGTCGAGTGGGGCGGCGAGACGTTCACCTGGCGCAAGCGCTCGGAGTGGATGCGCTTCCTCGCGCTGCCGGCGCGGAGCGGCGCGACGTTCGAGCTGGCGATGGACGTCGACAGCGTCCCCGGCGACCGCGCGACGCTCGCGGCAGAGGGCTGGCGGATCGTCGACCCGCTCGCGGTCTCGACCGACCCGTGGCGCTACCGCGACTACCTCCGCGGATCGCGCGGCGAATTCACCGTCGCGAAGGACCTGAACGTCCGACTCCGGAGCGGCTGGTTCAGCGACCGGGCCGCCTCCTACCTCGCCGCGGGACGCCCCGTCATCGAGCAGGACACGGGCTTCGGGGACGTCCTGCCGCTCGGCCCCGGGCTGCACGCCTTCCGGACGCTCGAGGAGGCCGCCGCCGCGGTGCGAGCGATCGAGGCCGACTACGCCCGCGCGAGCGCACACGCCGCGGAGGTCGCGCGCGAGTGCTTCGCGGCGGAGCGCGTGCTCGGTGAGATGCTGCGGGTGGCGGGGCTCTAGCCAGCACGCGGGCTCCGTCGCGCGGCGCCAGGCCATCATCCTATACTTTTAGCCATCAACCTCACCGCCCTGGGTTCCGTGCGCCCGTGCTTGACGGCGCACATCGGCCTGTGGTTGTTCGTCGGAGGTGCGGCCGCACCGGGAGCGATTGGGGATCGACGGATGTCGGTGAGGTACGGCGTCCTGGGGCTCCTGTCCACCGGACAGATGCACGGTTACGAGCTGAAGTCGCGGTTCGACCGTCTCACGGGCGGGTTCTGGCAGCTGAACTTCGGCCAGGTCTACACGACGCTCGATCGGCTCGAACGCGAGGGCCTGGTCGAGCGCGTGACCGATGGCGCCGAGGGATCGCCGGAGCGCAAGGTCTTTCGGATCACGGGCGAGGGCCGAAGCAAGCTCGACGAGTGGATCGAGATGCCCGTCGCCCATCCTCGGGCGCTGCGTGACGACCTCTTCGTGCGGCTGCTCTTCTGCAAGCGCTCGTCCCCCGAACCCATTCTCCGGATGATCCAGCGCCACCGGGACGTCTACCAGCTCGAAATGCGGAAGCTCTCGAAGCGGAAGAGCAAGCTCGTCGGACCGAAAGGCGACGATTCGCTCTCCGTGACCGAGCTCCTGGTCGATGCCGCGCTCTTTCATGCGGAAGCCGATCTTCGCTGGCTCTCGCACGTGGAGCAGAAGGTGAAGGTCCGTTGGAGCGGGGCGTCCCAGAGCCGGCGGAAGAGCTGACGCCGCCGCCGGCGGTCGTCGTCGAGGCTGTCGGCAAGACGTACCGCCGCGGCCGCATCGACGTCGTGGCACTCCACGACGTCTGTTTGCGCGTGGCCGCGGGCGAGTTCGTCGCCCTCATGGGACCCAGCGGCTCCGGCAAGTCGACGCTCCTCAACCTGATCGCCGGCCTCGACGTGCCGACGACTGGGCGCATCCTCGTCGGCGGGGCATGTCTCGGCGGGATGAACGACGACGCGCTGACGGAGTTCCGGAGGCGGCGGATCGGCTTCGTCCATCAGCGCTTCATGTTTCTGCCCGACCTGACGATCGAAGAGAACGTTGCGATTCCCCTCGTGCTCGACGGGCGAGCACCGGCGGACACCGGCGCGCGTGTGGCCGCCGTCCTGGAGCACGTCGGTTTGGGCGGCCGTCGCGCCCATCTGCCGACGGAGGTGTCCGGCGGGGAGCTGCAGCGCGCCGCGATCGCGCGAGCGCTCGTCGCGGAGCCCACCGTCCTGCTCGCCGACGAGCCGACGGGCAATCTCGACTCGTACGCCGGCGAGCGTGTGCTCCTCGACCTGAGACGCACGGTGGACGAGCTCGGCCGCACGATCGTTCTCGTGACGCACGACGCGAAGGCGGCGGCCTTCGCCGACCGGACGGAGCGGCTCGTCGACGGCACGTTCGTACGATGAGCGCCCGGCGGCTTCTCCTCCGGCTCACGGCCACGAATCTTCGGCGTCATCGCGCCCGGTGGGCTCTCACCACGTTCGGCGTCGCCATCGGCGTGGTGTCGTTCACGGGCGTCACGGCGCTGACCGACTCGATCGCACGGTCCTTCGAGCGCTCCGTGAGGAGCGTCGCCGGAGCCGCACAGCTCCAGGTGAGCAACGGGACGGCAGGCGTGGACGCCGACCTCGTGGAGGAGATCCGAAAGGTCCGCGGAGTCGAGTCGGCCGCTGGGCGGGTCTCGTACGGCGTCGCCGTGCCCGCGCTCGGGCGCCGATTGCGGATCCTCGGCGTCGTGCTCGGCGCCGAGGACGCCGGCGAAGAGGCGTCGCTCGATCTACCGGACGACGTCCTCTTTCTCGCGAGGAGCGACTCGGTCGCCGTTCCCCCCGCGCTGCTCGAGGCGGCGGGCTGGGAGGTCGGCGCCACGTTCGACGTCCAGGGACCCACGGGACCGCGAACGCTCACCGTGCGCGGCACGCTCCGCGCCGGGGGACGGCTTCGAACGCTCGGCGATGGCATCGGCGTGATGGACGCCGCAGCCGCGCAACGTCTGTTCGGGCAGGGTGACAAGTTCGACTGGGTGGACGTCGTGGTCCGCCCCGGTCGGTCCGTGCCGGAGGTCCGGATGCGGATCGCGCACGCGCTCGGCGGACGGGCGGTGGTCGACACGCCGCTCGGCCGAGGACGGCGGATGCAGGCGATGCTCGCGACGCTGCGCACCATGTTGATGCTGAGCGGCGTGGTCGCGATGCTCGTCGGCGTGTTCCTGATCTATCACACCGTCACGACGGCCACGGCGCTGCGCCGCGAGGAGCTGACGACGCTGTGGGCACTCGGGGCGTCGCGGCGCCAGTTGTCGCGCTACCTCCTGGGAGAGGCCGTCGCCGTCGGCCTGATCGGGTCGTCGATCGGGGTGGCGGGGGGATTGGCATTCGCGACGGTCGCTCTCCGATCGTTCGGTGACGTCGTCGCCGCGATGTACGCCCCGCTCCTCGGCACAGCCGTGCGGCCGCGACCAGCCGTGCTCGCGACCGGGCTTGGGCTGGGACTGCTCGCCGTCGTCGCGGGAGCGGCGGTTCCCTGCGCGCGACCGCTCCACGCCGGCGCTGACGGGAGGCGTCCGTCGACAACCGCGCTCCTGATGCTCGCCGTCGTAGGGATCCTGTCACTGGGGCTCGGAACCGCAGCGGCGCAGGCAGCGGCGAGCCCCGTGGTGGGGATCAGGGTGGCGGCCGTCGGGACGTTCGCGGGCCTCGTCTTCGCCGGCGCCACCCTCATGGTGCCGGCGTTCGTGGCCCTCGTCACGCCGCTCCTCCAGCGCGTCCTCCGTCGCACCTCGGGTCTCGTGGGCGCCTGGAACTGGGGACAGGTCCGGAGCCGCCCGGGTCACACGGCAGTGACGATCGGCGCCCTCGCCGCCGGCGTGGCATTCGCGCTCGGGATCACGACGCTCCTCACGAGCTACCGCCGCGACTTCGTCGGTTGGATCGATCAGACGTTCGTCGCCGACGTCTTCGTGAACGCCGGCCAGGACGTGAGCCTGCTCGGAGGGCCGACGTTGAGCCTCGATCTGCTGGACGAGATCGAGCGCCTGCCCGGCGTGCGGCATGCTGCGCCGTGGCGCCTTCTCGAAGTCGAGTTCCGTGGGAAGCCGATCATCGTGCAGGGGATGGGTGAAGACGCGATCGATCGAGCGTATCCGGACCTCCGACTCGACCACGACGCCGGGGAGGTCGTCGTCAGCGAGACGCTGGCGGAACGATACCACCTCGCACCGGGTGACCACCTCGCGCTGCCGGCACCGGTCGCGCCCGTCGACCTGACGATTCGGGCGGTGGTGCCGGACTACGTCGTCGACCTCGGCAACGTGAAGGTCGGCTGGCGCACCTTCGCGCGGCACTTCGCCGAGCGATCCGCGAACGTCATCCTCGTCGACGCCGTGCCCGGCACCGACGTTGCAGCGCTCGCCAGACGGATCGAGCGCATCGTGGACGGACGCTGGAACGCGGTCACGCTCACCCGAGCCGAGCTGCGTGCCACGGTGAATGCCCTCATCGAGGAGAGCTTCGCCTTGACGCGCGCCCTCGAGCTGCTCGCCGTCCTGGTCACGATCTGCGCGATGGTGAACGCGACGAGCGCCGCCATCATCGACCGGGCGGACGAGCTCGTGACCCTCCGTGCGCTCGGCATGCGCCGCCGCGACGTCGCCCGACTCCTCATGACCGAGGGCGGTCTCCTCGGGCTGCTCGGGAGCCTCGTGGGTCTCCTGGCCGGCGGCCTCCTCGGTCGGACGTTCGTGACGACGGTCGCCCGCGCGGTCGCGGGCTTCCGGCTCGCCCTCCACTGGCCCCTCGGGACGATGATCGCGCTCGTGCTCCTCAGCACGGCCACGGCCGCGACGGCCGCGCTCATCGTCGGCCGACGGTCCGTGCGACGGCCCGCGGTGTTGGACGCCGCCTAGCTAGCCCACGCCAAGCCGACGCCTGGCCCCGACGCGACGGCGGCGTCACCAGCTCACGGCAGTCGCGATCGCCGAAAACCCCGCGCTTCCCCCGCAGAGAAGGACGCGCGCACCGGGGACGAGACGTCCGTCGTCCGCGGCGTCGACGAGCGCGAGGGGGATGTTCGCGGCGGCGGCGTTGCCGGCGTACCGCAGCGGAAGCGCCAGACATTCGGGACGCATGCCGACGGCGAGCGCGAGCTCGTGCGCGATCCGTCGCGTGTGCTGATGGCAGGCGATCACGTCGACCGTCTCGGGCGGCCAGTCGGCGGCCTCGAGAGCCGCCGTCATGACCCGGGGCATCTCCGCGCGTGCCCGCGACTCGAGCGCGCAGCCGTCGGAGCGGAGGAGGGCCCGTTCCGGGCTCAGATCGCGCGGATACATCGTCCCGAAGCTCAGTACCGTCCCGAGCGCCCACGACGCGCCGTCCGTGATGGACGCGCTCGCGAGAATGCCGCGCGACGGCTCGTCGGCACGCGTCAGGACCACGGCGCCTCCGGCGTCACCCATCGTGAAGTGGGCAAAGCGCGCCGCCAGCTCCTGCCGCGATCGGACGCGAGGGTCGGTGCAGAGCGACGGCGCCTCTCCCGCCGTCACGACGGCCACCCGCGCTCGCCCGAGTCGGACGCAGCCGTCCGCCACGTCGAGCGCCGACAGAAAGCTGTTGCACGCATTCTTCACGTCGAATGCGACGGCGCGCCGAGCCCCGAGCTTCAGCTGGACGATGTTCGCGGTCGCCGGCTCGGTCACGTCGTGTGACGCGGCGGCGAAGATCAGGAGGTCGACGTCGTCGGACGCGATCTCGGCGCGCGCGAGCGCCTGCCTCGCTGCCTCGACGGCCAGATCCGAGGCGTTCTCGCCCGGCGACACGGCGCGGTGCGACTCGATGCCCGTTGCACGTTCGATGAATCCCGCGGGCACCGGAAGGCCGGCGGAGCGCAAGCCGTCCTCCAGGTCGACGGAGCGCACGACCGTCGCGGGAAGGAACGCACCGATTCCCGCAATCCGCGAGCGCGGCACGTCGTTGACGTGGACCTGCATCGGACGGCGCATCGTCGCGCAGGCGATCGAAGGGTGTCAAGGATGGCGACCGTTGGGGGATACGAGTAGAGAGATCGATCGATCTCGGTCCTCGTACGCATTGCGGCGGTTGCTTTTGGCGAAGTAGTGCGGTCGGCCAAGGGGGGACCATGTTCGCCGACGTTCTCTTGGGGCTGCTCTCCGACGGCACACCGACACATGGCTACCACCTGCTCTCCGTCTACCGCGCCCGCACGGAGTGGCCGGTGAGTCCGGGGAGCGTCTACCGGGAGTTGTCGCGGCTGCAGCGGCAGGGGCTCGTCGAGACGGTCCCGAACGCCGCGAACGCCGATCCGCGGCGCATTCCCTACCGCATCACGCCGGCCGGCAGGGCGCGCTTCGAGCGGTGGCTCAGGGCGCCGCTGTCCGCGGAGACGATGCGTGAGTGGATCCTGTTCGCCGATCGCGTTCCGGCCGACGTCCGCGACGATCTGCTCGCGCGGCGTCGCGAGGACCTGGACATCCGCCGGCGTCTGCTCGAGCGGAAGCAGGGAGACGTCGCGGCACGACGGCGCGCCGAGTACGACCCGTCGGCTGCGCTGGTTGCGGACGCGCTGCGGGAGACGATCGCCGAAGCGGCGCTCGTGGAGCACGTGCTGGCGCTCCTCCAGCGTCGAGAATGCCCGCCGAAAGGGCACCGGAGCGATCGAAAGCAAAAGAGCGCTCGGCGGGTACGGCAGCGCGGCGATCGCGAAACGAGGAGACCGGGGGCGCCTGACACGACGCCGTCACCTCACGCGGGCGGCGGGCGGCGCGCGAGCGCGGCGGTCACGAGCGAGGCAAGCGGGGACGCGCCCCGGGCGCGAGCGGGGAGAATCGCGGGCGACGTGGGTCATTCCCCGCGCGCCCCGCGCGGCACACCATGGTGCCCGACCCCGTGCTCGACGTGCTGATCCCCACCTGCCGGCGCCCGGCCGCGCTCGCCGTGACGCTCGCCGCCCTCGTCGGACAGCGGGACGTCGCCTTCCGCGTGGTGGTCGCCGACCAGACCGAGGACGGCGACCCGTTCGCCGTGCCCGAGGTGCGCGCCGTGTGCCGCGTCCTCGAGGCGACGGGCCGGCCCGTCGAGACCCGGCGCAACCTTCCGCGCCGCGGGCTCGCGGAGCAGCGGCGATTTCTCCTCGGGCGCGCACGCGCCCCGTACGTCCTCTTCCTCGACGACGACGTGATCCTCGAACCATGGGCGCTCGGCGCGCTCCACCGCACCATCCGGGCGGAGGGGTGCGGGTTCGTCGGCGCCGCGGTCGTCGGTCTCTCCCACGCGGGGGACGTGCGGCCGGCCGAGGAGGCGATCGAGTTCTGGGACGGGCCGGTGCGGCCCGAGCGCATCGAACCGGGCGAGGGCGCGTGGCACCGCCACCGGCTGCACAACGCCGCGAACCTCCTTCACGTCGCGCGCCGGCTCGGGCTCGACGCCCGGAGGCCCCGGACGTACCGGGTCGCGTGGGTCGGCGGCTGCGTCCTCTACGACGCGGCGAAGCTGCGCGCCGTGGGCGGCTTCGAGTTCTGGCGGGAGCTCCCGGTCGACCACTGCGGCGAGGACGTCGTCGCGCAGCTGCGCGTGATGGAGCGCTTCGGCGGCTGCGGTCTCGTCCCGTCGGGCGCGTACCACCAGGAGCTGCCGACGACGGTGCCGGACCGCCGCGTGGACGCGCCGCGCGTCCTCGAATGAGGGCGCGCCCCCGTCAGTGGATCGCGGCGATCTTGGCGAGCACCTTCGCGTCCAGGTGGCCGAACAGCTCGTTGCGGCAGAGGAAGAGGCGGAGAAAGCCGTTCATCACGTCGAGCTGCGAGCGGTACTCCGCGAGCGCCGCGCGCTTCGCCGCGCTCTCCGCCGGCGCGAGCTCCGTCTCCGTCCACTGGGTGAAGGGGACGCGCTCGTCGGGGAAGCAGCGGTCGAACGCGGGCGCACGGACGATCGGCCAGGACGGGTAGTGGACGAGGTAGGTGAGGACGGTCAGGTCCCGCGGGAGGATGCCGCGGTCCTGGAGGCGGCTCACCGCCTCGGTGACGAAGTACGCCGCGTGCTCGTGGTCGCGGTGGCGGTCGAACGGGTTCGGCATGACGACGACCGTCGGGCGGAAGCTCTCGAGGATGCGCGCGATGACCGAGGTCAGGTCCTGGCCGTCGTACTCGACGTCGGGGTTCACGGTGTCCGGGTAGGGCGGGCTGTCCTCCTTCGTGTACGGCGACGTGTACGGGCGGGTGCGGAGCCAGTGCGTCCGCCAGAGCTCGGCGAGCCCGCCGTCGGGGAAGCCGAGGAAGACGACGTCCTTGCGACGGAGCCCGAGGTGGCGCGCCGCCGCGAGCGCCTCGCGCTCGCGCAGCTCGCCGAGCTCGACGTAGTCCTCGTCGGTCGGCCGCTGGAGGTGGAAGCCCTCCTTCACCGCCTCGGGGTAGCCGTCGCCGTTCGTGACGAAGACGACCCGGACCGCGGCGTGCGCGCGGACGAGGCGCGCGATCAAGCCGCCGGCCCCGATCGTCTCGTCGTCGGGATGTGGCGAGAAGACGATCACGCGCGCCGTCGCGGGGACGGCGAGCGGGCGCAGCGGCCGCGACCTCGCGGCGAGCGGCGGCGGGCCGACGACCGAGGGCGCAGCCGGCGAGGGGCCGCCGGGCGCACGCACGCCGGCGGCGACCAGGCCGACGACGGCGACGGCCGCCGCGGCCGGCAGCATCCTCCCCCGGAGCGTCGGCACCGCGTCAGATCTTGTAGCGCTGCACGAGATTGCGCGCGATGACGAGCCGCTGGATCTCGTTCGTTCCCTCGCCGATGATCATGAGAGGCGCGTCGCGGTAGTAGCGCTCGACCGGAAACTCCTCCGTGTACCCGTATCCACCGAGGACGCGCATCGCCTCGAGCGTCACCTCCTGGCACGTCTCGGAGGCGAAGAGCTTCGCCATGCCGGCCTCGAGGTCGCACCGCTCACCGCGGTCCTTCATCTCGGCCGCGTTCTTGACGAGGAGGCGCGCCGCTTCGATCTTCGTCGCCATGTCGGCGAGCTTCAGCTGGATCGCCTGGTGCTCGGCGATCGGCTTGCCGAACGTCGTCCGCTGCTGCGCGTAGCGGATCGCGCTCTCGAACGCCGCGCGCGCGACGCCGACGCCGCGAGCCGCCACGTTGATGCGGCCGACCTCGAGGCCCGACATCGCGTAGCGGAAGCCCTGACCCGGCTCGCCGACGAGGGCGTCGGCGGGGACGCGGAAGTCCTCGAGCACCACCTCGCACGTCTCGACGCCGTGGTAGCCGAGCTTGCCGATGTCGCGCGAGACGGTGACGCCGGGGCCCTTCTCCGCCACGAAGAGGCTGATGCCCTTGTAGGGCGGGTCCGCCTGCGGGTCCGTCTTGGCAACGATCTCGAGGAGCGTCGCGGTGCGGGCGTTCGTGATGAACATCTTGGTGCCATTGATGACCCAGTGGTCGCCGTCGCGACGCGCCGTCGTCTTGATGCGCTGCGCGTCGCTGCCGGCGTGCGGCTCGGTGAGGAGGAAGGCGCCCCGGTGCTCGCCACGCGCCATCGCGGGGAGGTACTTCTCCTGCTGCGCGCGCGTGCCGAAGGTCTTGAGCGCGTAGGCGACGATGCCGTGGGTGTTGAGGATGCCCGAGAGGCTCATCCAGCCGCGGCAGAGCTCCTCGATGACCCGCGCGTAGGTGCCGTAGTTGAGACCGAGGCCGCCCCACTCCTCGGGGATGATCGCGCCGAAGAGGCCGAGCTCCTTCATGCGGGCGACGAGCGGCTCCGGGTAGGCGTTCTCGTGCTCGTACCTGCTGGCGACGGGGATCACGTCGCGCTCGACGAAGCGGCGGACGGTGTCGATGATCTGCTCGGTCACCTCGGAACGATCGTCCACGGAAGATCCTCCCTGTGGTGGCGAACTTCACCACGTTTCGCTAGTCACTTCAAATCGCCGTTCGATGCTGCGCTTCGCCACGACGCTCGCCCTCGTGCTCGTCGCCGTCGCCCCCGCGGCGAGCGCGCGGCGGCCCGCGCATCCCCTCGATGACGAGGACGTCGTCGCCGGCACCGAGGCCGTCGAGCGGGGCCGCGCCGGGCGGCCGCCGGCGGTCGCGTACTGGCACGTCCGCGCGGCGCTGCGCGTCGCGGCGGGCGAAGGTCCGATGCACGTCGCGCTCCTCGTCCCGCTGTCCGACGGCCGCCAGGACGTCCTCACGCGCCGCGCGGCCGCGACCGGGCTGTCGTTCCGCGAGACGCAGCAGCCGCCGAACCTCCGCGCGGAGTGGAGCGGCACGGTGACGGGCACGACCGAGCTCGCCTACGAGGTCGGCGTCCGCATCGCGGAGGTGAGCGTCACGCCGCCGCGGACACCGTTCGCGCCGCTGCCGGCGCCGCCCGACGCGCCCGGCGCGCGCGCCCCGAGCGCGCTCGTGCAGAGCGCGGCGCCCGCCGTCGTGCGGCGGGCGCGGGCCGTCGTCGGCCGCTCGACGCGGCTCGACGAGGTGCTCTGGTCGCTCTACCAGCACACGGCGGCCTTCCTCCCCGCGACGGATCCGCCCGGGCCGCAGGACGCGGCGAGCGTCCTCGCCGCCCGGCGGGGGACGAGCGTCGGCCGCGCGCGCGCGCTCGCGGCGCTGCTCCGCGCGTCGGGCGTGCCCGCGCGGCTCGTCGGCGGGCTCCGCCTCGAGCGCGGCGGCGAGCGCCGCGCGACGAGCGCGTGGGTGGAGGCGTGGGTCGGCGACGCGTGGCTGCCGCTCGACCCCGCCGGCGGCCAGTTCGCCACGCTGCCCAACACGTACCTCGCGCTCTACCGCGGCGACGCCCCGCTGCTCGTGCACACGCGCGGGCGCGAGGTCGCGTACGAGTTCACGGTCCGCCCGACCACGCGCCGCGCGGTCGAGGAGCGCGCGGCGGAGGCGGACGCGGTGCGCGTCGCCGCGGGCCGGCGTCCCGTCGTGCGGGGACCGGGCAGGCACCGGGTGGTCGCGCACACGGCGTACGTGAAGGAGCCCGTCGCCTCCGTGGTGCTGGTCGCGGACCAGAGCGTGCCGTCCGCCGTCACCGACCGGATCCTCGGCGAGGCGCGGGCGGCGGCGATCGACTGCGTGCTCCTCACGGCGCGCTTCGAGTCGCGCTACTTCCGCGAGTCGTATCTCTCCGCGCTCGTGGCGGAGAACCTGCCGCTCATCCGGCAGGCGAACCTCGTCCTCGTCGCCACCGCGGACGACGCGGGCATGTACGCCCTCATGGAGCTCGGCGAGCGCGGCATCCGGCTCGCGGACGCCCGCGTCGTGGTCGCCGGCGCGATGAGCGACCCGGCGGCGCTCATGCTCGGGTCGCTCTTCTACCACCTCGTCCTCCCGGGCGAGGTGGTGCTCGTCCGGCGCCCGGCCGAGCTCCTGCCGCTCTGGGAGATGGCGCGCGCGAACCTCGTGGACGGCACGCCGATGCACGAGGCCGCCGGCGGATGGGGGATCGACGCGATCGTCCTCGGCGACGCCGGGACGCGCCTCCCGAAGTGGCGCCGCCCGCTCATGCACGCGTGGGCGCGCGCGGTGCGCGCGCAGGTGCCGCTCGGGGCGCTCACCCTGATCCTCATCCTGCCGATCGTCGCGTCGATCGTGGTCGTCGCCCGCATCGTCGTCGGCCTCGAGACGTTCGGGATGTTCGGCCCGGTGATCGTGTCGCTCGCCTTCATCACGACGGGGCTCTGGTGGGGCACGCTCATCTTCCTCGCCATCGTCGGCATCGGCGTCGTCCTCCGGATGGCGCTCCTGCGGCTGCGGCTGCAGGCCGTCTCGCGGCTCGCCATCCTGATCACGCTCGTCGCCGCGGTGATGGCGGGGCTCACGGTCGTGGGCGCGACGCTCGGGATCGGCCCGCTGCTCAACATCAGCATCTTCCCGATGCTCATCATGTCGAACGTCATCGAGAACTTCGCGGCGTCGCAGGTGGAGTTCGGGACCCGTCGCGCGATCGTGACGGCGGCGACGACGCTCGGGCTCTCGATCACCTGCTACCTCGTCGTCGACCGGGGCGGGCTCCAGTCGCTCGTGCTCGCGTACCCCGAGATCCTGCTCGCGACCGTCGCCTTCGACGTGCTCCTCGGGAAGTGGCGCGGCCTCCGTGTCCTCGAGTACGTGCGCTTCCTGCGCGCCGTGCCGGAGGCGCCGCCGTGATCGCGCGTCTCCGCCGCCTGCGGACCCAGGTGCTCGGGCTGAACCGCCGGAACCACGGCTACCTCTTCCGCTGGAACCCGCGCGACCGCCATCGCCTCGTCGACGACAAGCTCGCGACGAAGGCGGCGCTCGCCGCCCACGGCGTGCCCGCGCCCGCGCTCTACGACGTCTGCGACGCGCAATGGGGCGTGCGCGCGCTCGGGGCGCGCCTCGCGGTGCGGCACGACTTCGTCGTGAAGCCGGCCCGCGGCGCGGGGGGCGCGGGAATCGTCGTGGTCGTCGGACGGCGGGACGAGGGCTTCGTCAAGGCGAGCGGCGCCGTCCTCCATCGGCGCGAGCTCGAGGCGCACGCCTGCGACGTGCTGGCCGGCACGTACTCGGTCGGCGGGCGGGACGACGCGCTCCTCGTCGAGGAGCGCGTGCGCGCGGACCCGGTGCTGGGGGCGCTCGCGTATCGGGGCGTGCCCGACGTGCGCATCCTCGTCTTCCGCGGCGTTCCCGTGCTCGCGATGCTCCGGCTCCCGACGCGACGCTCCGACGGGCGCGCGAACCTCCACCTGGGCGGCGTCGGCGTCGGCGTCGACCTCGCGAGCGGCCGGACGACCGATGCCGTCGTCGGGCGCCGGCTGGTCGCGGCGCACCCCGACCTCGGCCGCCCGCTCCGCGGGCTCCTCGTGCCCGAGTGGGACGAGATGCTCGCGCTCGCCGTGCGCGCCGCCGACGCCGTCGGGCTCGGGTTCGTCGGTGTCGACGTCGTGCTCGACGCGCGGCGCGGGCCGCTCGTCCTCGAGCTGAACGCGCGGCCGGGGCTCGCGATCCAGCTCGCGAACCGCCGCGGGCTGCGCCCGCTGCTCGACGCGGTGGGGGACGCGAACGTGCCCGCGGACCCGGCGGCGCGCGTCGCCCTCGGGCGCGCGCTCAGCGCGCCGCCGTCGCCTGCGAGTCCGCCTCCAGCCGGTAGTTGAGGGCGACGATGAGCGGGCGGCCGTCGCGCCGCTCGAGCGCCCACTCGGCCTCGCCGCGGACCTCGCCGCTGAAGCCGTTCGGCGCACGGTACGCGATGACGAAGGGCGAGCGGACGTCGGCGCCGTCTCCGCGCGGCTCGATCGCGACGCGGGGCAGCGTGTAGCGGACCTCCGCAAGGAGGCGGAGGCGCGAGCGGTAGCCGTTCACGATCGTGTCGCGGCCGCGGATGCCGTTCTCGGCGGCGTCGTCCGCGAAGAGGGGCACGAGCCGGTCGGCGTCCCGCGCCTCGAAGGCGGCGCGGAAGGCGTCGACGACGCGCTTCGCCTCCGCGGGCGACACCGGGCCCTCGCCGACGGGCAGCTCGATCGCGGGCGGGGGCGCGGGGAGGACCGCCTCCCGGGCAGCGATCGCCGCCCGCTCCATCCGCTCGCGGTTCAGCGAGAGGGCGCCGAGCACGGCGGCGAGGACGAGGACGAGGCCGATCGCGGTCGGAATGCTGAACGTCGCGCGCGCGGGGGGCGGGACGGGAACGGCGACGACGGCTTCGGGCTCGGCGGTCGGCGGGTCGTCGTCCGCCGCGTCGAGGAGGGGCGGCTCGGCCGCGCGGGTGCCGTCCGCTGCCGCCGCGGCGAGCGCGTCGGCCGGCGACGCCGCCACGGGCGCCTCGGCGGTAGGGACGACCGCGGGCGCCGTGGGAGCGGGGGCGACCGCGGGGGGAGGCGGTTCGAGGGGGAGCGGGGAAGCGGCGGGCGGCGGCGCGGCCGGGGCGAAGTCCCGCCAGGCCTCCTCGACCATCGCAGCCGTCACCTGCCGCTTCTCGGCCACGAAGGCGGCGACGAGCGCCGCGTCGCAGAGGACGTTCACGAGGCGCGGGATGCCCTGGCCGAGCGCGGCGACGCGCTCGAGGGCGCCCGGCGTGAAGAGGTTCGGGTCCGTCCCGCCCACGCGCTCGAGCCGCGTGCGAACGTAGCCCGGCACCTCGGCGGGCGCGAGCGTGCGGATGCGGATCGGGAGCGTCACGCGCTGGCGGAGCTGGCGGAGACGCGGGTCGGCGAGCTTCGCCTCGAGCTCGGGCTGCCCGGCGAGCACGATCTGGAGGATCTTCTCGCGTGCCGTCTCGAGGTTGGAGAGGAGGCGAAGCTCCTCGATCACCTCCATCGCGAGGTCCTGGGCCTCGTCGATCAACAGCGCGACGTTGCCGCCCGAGCGCGTGTGCTCGAGCAGGAACTCGTTCAGGCGCTGGAGGAGCGCGAGCTTGCGGCCCCCCTCGGTCGGGATGCCGAGCTCGGTGAGGATGTGCTCGAGGATCTCGTCGAAGGCGACGGTGGGGTTCAGGAGGAGGACGGTGCGTGTGCTCGGCGCGACCGTGTCGAGGACGCGTCTCAGGAGCGTCGTCTTCCCGGTCCCCGCCTCGCCGATGACGGTGATGAAGCCCTTGCGCGCGTCGATGCCATAAGTGAGCGCGGCGAGCGCCTCCTGGTAGCAGCCGTTCAGGTAGAGGAAGCGGGGATCCGGGGTGATGTTGAACGGCGGCTCGCTGAAGCCGAAGAAGCTCGCGTACATGGGGATGGGGAGGTCCGGAGCAAGGCCTGTGCCCGGAGGCCGGCGACGCAGCGCGTGCGGCCCGGCCGGGACCTCGTGCAGAGGTGCAAGATCGACGGCGAATCGTGCAGCCGGGTGCCGGCTGCCCGATCAGGCGAGGGCGTCAGCGCGATGGCGAGCGACCGGGTTCCGGACCGAGCGGCGCCGGACGACGCCGTCGGTCGAGAGCGCGGGCCCGATCCGAGTGGGCCCGTTGTGTCCGGACGCGGCGCCGTCGCGCGAGATACCGGTGTACCACATTGCCCACGTGTACCGCCGTCCCGCCGGCGGCGATCGCGCCCCGGTGGAGCACGGTCGGGTCGCAGACGTGACCGGAATCGAACAGCGCCGAGTCGAGGAAGGGGAGCACGGGGCGCGGACGCCGGCCGCGTTCGGATTGCGAGCACGGGGGAGGGGGTCGACCGTCCACGCGACGCCGTCGGGGGAGGCCGCGGGGAAGATCGCGTCGGAATCGGTCCGCGGGCGTACGTCGCGCCGTCGTACCGCGCGCAGAGGTACATCTTCCGCCACGTGTCCTCTGGCACCCGGAGGACGGACGGCGCGTCGTCGTATCCGGGCTGGGTGAACGCCAGATCGCCGCAGCGGAGGCGCGAGTCGGCCGGCGCGGCCGCGCCGCGCGGCGGAGCGTCGGGCGGTCACGGGGCCCTCCTGGACGTGAATGAGCGTCCCCTTGCAGACGAAGATGGTGAGGGTCGTCTCCTCGACGACGGCGACCGTCGCGACGACGTGGTACGGGGTGGCGCTCGCCGGCCCCGCGCGAGCGCGGCGAGCAGCGCGTAGGGCGGGAGCGCGAGGCGAAGCGGTGGGCGCATGGAGGTTGTCCCCGCCGGGCGATGCCGCGGCCGGACCACCGGACGGACGACGCCACCCGGCGCTCTGCGCGCTCGAGTGGGCTATGCGGTGCCGCGCCATGCAGCGGGTGCGTCGCCCGCGACTTCCGTCCGGCCGGTGAAGCGGCTACTCTCTCGTGCGATGTCGGACGAGCGCGAGCCGCGACCCCGGGTGGCGATCATCGGCGCGGGCTTCTCGGGACTGTGCCTCGGCATCCGCCTGAAGCAGGCCGGGATCGACCCCTTCACGATCTACGAGAAGGCCGACCGCCTCGGCGGCACGTGGCGGGACAACACGTATCCCGGCGCCGCCTGCGACGTGCCGTCGTTCGCGTACTGCTTCTCCTTCGCGCAAAAGACCGACTGGACCCGGAAGTGGTCGCCCCAGGCCGAGATCCTGGCGTACATGGACGACTGCGCGCGGCGGTTCGGCGTGCTCCCGCACGTCCGCTTCGGGGCGGAGGTCGCGAGCGCGCGGTTCGACGCGACGACCGGGACGTGGCGGCTCCGGACGGCCGCGGGCGAGGAGGCGGTCTTCGACGTCCTCGTGAGCGCCGTCGGGCAGCTCTCGCGCCCCTGGATCCCGCCGCTCCCCGGGCTCGACGACTTCCGCGGCGAGAAGTTTCACTCCGCGCGCTGGAACCACGCGTACGCCCTCGACGGCCGGACGGTCGCGGTGGTCGGGAACGCCGCGAGCGCGATCCAGCTCGTCCCGCAGATCGCGCCGCGCGTCCGCCGGCTCTACGTCCTCCAGCGGAGCGCGAACTGGGTGGTCCCGCGCGGCGACCGCGCCTACACCGAGCGGGAGAAGCGCCGCTTCGCGCGCCATCCCTGGCTCGCCCGGCTCTACCGCTGGTGGCTCTGGTTCAACCTGGAATCGCGCTTCTACCCCGTCATCCGACGGCATCGGGTGATGAGCGCGCTCGTCGAACGCTACGCCCGCCGCTACCTCGCGGAGCAGGTCGCCGACCCCGCGATGCGCGCGGCGCTCGTCCCCGACTACCCGGTGGGCGGCAAGCGTCTGCTCATCTCCGACGACTATTACCAGGCGCTCGGCCGCCAGAACGTCGAGCTGGTGACGAGCCCGATCGCGCGCTTCACCGCCGACGCCGTCGTGACCGCGGATGGCCGGCGGCGCGCGATCGACTGCGCCATCCTCGCGACCGGCTTCCGGTCGACGGAGTTCCTCGCGCCGATCCGGATCGAGGGCCGCGACGGCCGCGTGCTCGAGGACGAGTGGCAGGCGGGCGCGCGCGGGTACCTCGGGCTGACGGTCGCGGGCTTTCCCAACTTCTTCATGATGTACGGTCCGAACACGAACCTCGGCCACAACTCGATCATCTTCATGATCGAGTGCCAGGCGCAGTACGTGATGGACTGTCTCCGACAGATGCGCGCGCGCGAGCTCGCCTGGATCGACGTGCGGCGCGACGCGATGGAGGCGTACAACGCCCGCATCCAGCGCGCGCTCGCCGGGTCGGTCTGGGCGGCGACGGGGAAGAGCTGGTACAAGACCGCCGACGGCACGATCACGAACAACTGGCCCGGGACGACCGTCGGCTACTGGTGGGCGACGCGCCGGGCCGACCTCCGCGTCTACGAGGCCGCGACGCGCGCCGCGCTCGCTGCCGCGACGACGGGCGCGGGCGCCGCGGCGGCATAGTCGCGCGCGCGTTCAGAGCCGCAGCGCGGCTTCGGGGTCGAGACCCTGGGGGGATGAAGACGCTGAGCCCGGTCGCCAGCGGCCCCGACGGAGAGGGTCGCGAGCCGCCGGCCGGACGGATCGAGCACGGAGAGGGGCGTGGTCAGCTGGAGCTTCTCGCCGTTCGCCCGAAAGCCGAGGGCGTTCGGGAGGGCCGATCCTCGCTTCGATCGCGCGCCCGAGGACGCCACGCTCGGTTGGGTGGCGTGGCGGGACGGCGTCCGCCCCGCCCGTGCTCGGTGCGACGGTCGAATTCGGCCGGACGACCGGGCCGCTCGAGCGTGTCCCGGGCTCCGCGTTGCGCGGGACGCCCCCCACGTGCGAGATGTGGAACGATTACCTCGATCGCGCGCTCGTCGTGCCGGTGTTGGGGGTCCCGGACACGGCCTTCTTCCCTCCCCGTCGCGTGACCGAGGCCCTGCTCGGCCTGCCGTCGCACCTCCGCGAACGGCTCGCGCGCGCCCTCGCGTCGGGGGCGCGCGCGCCGCCCGCGCGCTCGGCGTCGACGACCGACGGGCGACCGCGACGGCGCCCACCTCCCACGGACTGCGGTAGAGCGACTGGACCGCGCCCCACACCCGCGTGACGGCAGAATGGACGAGCGCTCGGGGCTCCGCGTCATGCTGCTGCTCGACATCCAACGGAGACGGGGCGACACGAGGGCGGCCGACCACTTGGTGCGTCCGCAAACCTCACCGAGGCGGCCCTCGACCGCAACATCGAGCTCGGGCTTCTGGTCCACGATCGCGCGCTCGCCGCAAGCGTCATCGGGCACTTCGAAGCGCTGATCGATCGCGGCCTGCTGCGACCGCTGCCGGCGTCGTGAGAAGATTCTTGCGACCGGCCTGCCCGCGGGGCGCGGCGCCGCGGCCGCCCGGGCCGGGCGACGGCGCCGCGCCCCCCGACTCGTCACGGGGCCTTCTTCGCCTTGAAGGTCCGCACGGTGCCGCTGGCATTGGCTCCGTTGGCCTTCGTCTCGGCGTCGGTGAACGTGTCGCCGATGCAGAGGCGGCTTCCCAGGTCGAGGATCTGCGCAGTCACGAACACCGGCGACGCGAGGGGCACCGCGGGATCGGGAAGGTTCGTTCCCCTGCCGATCACGATCGCCTGCGTCTCCGTCGGCTTGCCCGGCGACCCCGCCGCGATCTTGACCGATTTCACGCCGTCGCTGGCGAGCGTCGGGTCCGTGTAGCGATAGCTTCGCGACTTCACGGTCTTCCAGGCGGGCCCCGCCGGCGCCTCGAGCTGGGCAATCAGCGTTCCGCCCTCCCACACGCACGCCACGTACGTGGCGCCGGCGGTTGGATCGCCGAACTCGCCGCGCTCGCGCGCCGGCGCGTTCTGGGTGAACTTGAGATCGATGCGGTCCTTCGCGTCGTCGTCGTGATCCTCGATCAGGATCTGGCTGCGCCGCGGCGTGTCGCAGCCGCCGCGCGGCAGCGCCGGGCAGCCATTCGCCACGACGTCGCCGGGCTCGAAGACCCGTGCGGATCCCCGGGCGCCGTCGTCGAACGGCGCGCCCGCGACGATCGCGTCGCCCGCGATCGCAACGGAAAAGCCGAGATTCTGCACCGCCGACGTCGACGCGACGGCCTTTTCGGTCTCGGTCATCGTCGTCCAGCCCATCATCGGCTTCACGAACACGTAGAGCGCTCCAACGGTAATGTCATCGGACGGCGCGCCCACCACCACCGTGTCGCCGGCGATCGCAACGCTTCCCCCGGCTCCGTCGCCGGCCGCGGCGTCCGAGGCGGTGAGCGTGGCGGCCTGGGTCCCGTTCGCCCAGCCGCCCGCCGGCTTCACGAACACGTAGGCCGCCCCGCGCCCGTCCCCGACCGAGGGCGCGCCCACCACCGCCGTGTCCCCGGCGATCGCGACGGAGGCGCCGAACAAGTCCCCGCCCACCCCGCCGGAGGCGGTGAGCTTGGCGGTCTGGGTTCCCGTCGCCCAGCCCATGACCGGCTTCACGAACACGTAGGCGGAGCCCCGCTGGGTGGCGGTGCCGATGTCGTCGAATGGGGCCCCTGCCACGACCGTGTCGCC
>DASRHG010000164.1:0-12350 GCA_035650655.1 Binatia bacterium
AGACGATGTTGATGATGCGTCCGTACCGCTGCTCCTGCATGACCGGCAGCGCGTGGCGGCAGCAGTTGAAGCCGCCGTAGAGGTGGACCTTCAGCACCGCGTCGAAGTCCTCCGGCGTCATCTTCGCGAGGCTCTTGTCACGGAGGATGCCGGCGTTGTTGACGAGGACGTCCAGGCGCCCCCAGGCGTCGAGCGCCGTCTGGACGATCCGCCCCGCGCTCTCGAAGTCGGCGACGCTGTCGTAGCTCGGGACCGCCTCGCTCCCGAGCGCCTGGATCTCGCGGCAGACCTCGGCGGCCGGATCCGCCGCGGTGCCCCGCCCGCTCACGTCGCAGCCGACGTCGTTGACGACCACCCGGGCGCCCTCGCGCGCGAGCGCGAGCGCGATCCCGCGCCCGATGCCGCGGCCGGAGCCGGTGACGACGGCGACCTTCCCTTCGAGCAGCTTGGCCATGTGGACGCTTCCCCCGAATCGAGCGCCGACGGCGCCGGCGAGACCGGGGCGCGGGTAACACGCGGCCGTCCGCGGTGTCAATGTCGTGCGCCCGCGGGTACGGGGTCAGTTTGCGTGACGACGACCGACCCGGGAGCGCGGGGGAGTCCTCGCGGAGGCGGGCGCACCACCAACTCGACGCCCATGCCGCATCGAAAGACGTGGTGGTGCACCTTGTCGTCTGCGCGAGGACTCCCCCGCGCTCCCGCACGATGCGGGACGACCCGCCGGCTCGCTCACGTCCCCCGGGCGTGCCGGCGAAGAGCGGCCCGCGCCGTCAGCGGGACGGCGCGGGCCGCAGGGACCATGGCGGGGGGCCTCGGTCCGCGGCGGGGGCGTGACGAGCGACGGAACGATGTGCCGCGCAGCGCGCGGCGTCAGAGCGTCCAGTCGACGGAGCCGTCGGGCGGCGGGACGTAGACGCAGAAGTAGCCCGTCTTCACGCTGCCGAGCAGGTGATGGCCGAGGGCCGGGTGCGCCTGGCGGATCTTCGCGAGCGCGCTCTTCACCCGCTTCGTCACG
Organism: Binatia bacterium; assembly: GCA_035650655.1. Lineage (GTDB taxonomy): Bacteria > Desulfobacterota > Binatia > DP-6 > DP-6 > DASRHG01. Next base: position 1,016 of record DASRHG010000164.1, read on the forward strand.
GTGAGCCGAGCCCGCTCGGCGTCGCACGCGGCCTCCCGGTCGCGCCCCCCGAGCCCGACCGCCCGCGCGAGCTCCTCGGTGAGGGCCTCGATCTCCTCGCGGGCGCGCGCGGCGCGCCCCGAATCGTTGAAGCGCTCGGCCTCCTCGCGCTCGGCGCGAAGCGCGACCAGCCGGCGGCGGTAGGAGGCTTTCGCCGCCTTGTCGAGCACGGGCCCCGCGCTCCCGACGGACGCCGTCACCCGATCCGCGCCGACGGCGCGCTCCGCCGCGTCGGGCACCTCCCCACCCGCCTCCGCGGTCCGGACGAGGTCGAGCGAGTGGAGCTCGCAGCCCGGCCGCGCGAGGAGGTGGGCGAGGTAGCGGAGCCCCTTCGCGTCTCTCAGACGGACGACTGCGGTCGGGTCGCCGACGGTCCAGTACTCGCCCTCGCGCCGAAAGACGCACGCCGCGCGCGCAGCGGGGGCGACGGGGCCGCCCGCCGCGGCCATCTGGAGGACGCGCTCGCGGAGTGCCAGGCCGGTCGTGAGGACGTCGCGCATGCCGAGCTCGTGCGCGGTCGCGAGCATCCTCTCGAGGAGGGCGAGCGCGCGCTCGCGGTCGCCCTCCGCGCCGCGCGCGAGCAGGATGCGCACGTACGCCCGCTCGATCTGAGCCGCGTAGCCGCGCGAGCCCAGACGCTGGTTGAGCGCGAGGGCGTCGTTGAAGTGACGCTCGGCCGCGTCCCACCGCCGCATCGTCGCGGCGAGCCGGCCGAGGTGGTGCGCGATCGCGCCGTGCGCCACCCATCCGTAGCCGAGGACGACGTTCTGCCCGTCGTACGGGAGGAGGATGTCGTAGAGGAGGGCCGCGTGCGTCGCGTCGTTCAGGTCGGCGCACACCTCGGCGAGGAGGGACATGGCCGACGTCCACGTGAAGTCGCGCGGCACGTCCGTGAAACCCTTCGCCGCGAGCTCGGCGAAGAGGCTCCGCGCCTCCGCCTCCCGGCCGAGGTCGGCGTAGACGTACGCGAGCCCGATCTTCCAGGCGAGGAGCGACGGGTACCGCGCGACACACGCCTCCACCGCGGGCACCATCTCGGCGAGCCGTCCCTGCTCGCGCCGGAGCCCCGTGATCTGCATCGCGAAGATCTGCGCCGCGGAGTCGGGGTGCACGCGCCGTCCGATCGCGAGCGCCTCGCGCGCATGGCGCTCCGCCTCCTCGAAGCGGCCCTGGAGGAGGGCGATCGTGCCGCGGAAGACCGCGACGACGTGGCGGTAGTACGGCAGGCGGAGCTCGTCGGCGAGGCGGCTCGAGGCCTCGACCTCCGCGCGGACGCGCGCCATCTCGCCGAGCTCGAGGAGGTCGACGACGCGCCACGTCCGTCCCATGAGCGCGAGCTCGCGGTTCCCGGTCTCGTCGGCGAGCCGGACGGCCTCGGTCGCGAGCGCGAGGCGGTCCCCGACGTTGCCCGGATCCCATGCGACGAAGCGGTGGCTGTTCATCACCTCGCCGAGCGTCGACGGGTCGCCGAGGCGGCGCGCCATCTCGAGCGCCGCGGTCGAGAGGGCGACGCGCTCCTCCCAGCAATCGGCGTAGTAGAGCGCGCGCGCGAGGCGGCTCATGAGGAGGGCCCGCAGGCAGCTGTCGCCGGGATCGATCGTCTCGAGGGCCTCGCGCAGGAGCTCGAGGTGCGCCTCGTCGACGCGGCCGATCTCGTTCCACGGCCCGCCGAGGCCGAGCGCCGCGCGGCCGAGCTGCACCCGGTCGCCGCGGGTGCGGGCGACCTCCGCCGCGCGGAGGAACGCCGCCCGCGCCTTCTCCGCCCGGCCGGCCTTCGTGAGCGCCTCGCCGAGGGCGAGCCACAGCTCGCAGCGCACGGACTGATTCACGGGGTCGAGGAGGTCGAGCGCGGCGAGCGCGCGCTCGTAGTGGCGCGCCGCCTCCTCGTACGCGAGCATCCGGCTCGCCCGGTGCCCCGCGTAGACGGCGTAGCCGATCGCGCGGTCGACCGCGCCGCCCGACGCGGCCTGGAAGGCGTGATGCGCGAGCTCGTCCAGGTGCGGCTCGGGGTCGTGCCGGTAGAACTCCTCCAGCACCTCGCAGACGCGCTGGTGGAGCCGCGCGCGGTCCGCCGCGTTCAACTCGTCGTAGAGCGTGTCGCGAACGAGCACGTGCGAGAAGGCGTACCGCCCGCCGCCGCGCGGATCGGCGACGACGATGCGCGCGCGGGCGGCTTCCTCGAGCGCCTCGAGCAGCTGCGCACGCGAGCGGCCGCTCACGGGCTCGAGCAGGTGGAGCGCGAAGTGCCGCCCGAACACGGACGCCGTGCCGAGCACCTCGTTGCAGGCGGACGAGAGGTGCGCGAGGCGCCGCCCGACGGCTTCGCGCACGCGGCACGGGATGACGAACGGCGCCCCGTCCTCGGGCTCCTCGAGGCGGCTCGCCGCGACGAGCAGGCGGACGACCTCGCCCACGAAGAACGGGTTGCCCTCCGTCCGCTCGAGCACGGTCGCGACGAGCCCGGACGGCGGCTCGAGGCCCGTCGTGAGCGCGATGTAGCGGGCGACGTCCGCCGCGCCGAGCCCCCGCAGCTCGATCCGCCGCACGCCCTCGACGCGCGCGAGCTCCCCGAGCGTGTCCCAGAGCGGCTGGTCGCGGCCGAGCCCGACGTCGCGGTACGCCGCGAGGACGAGGATTCGGCCCTCGGTGAGCGTGTCGGCGAGGAACTGGAGCAGGAGGAGCGACGCCGCGTCGGCGGCGTGCAGGTCGTCGAGGACGATCATGAGCGGCCGCCGGGACGCGAGGTGCCGCAGGAAGACCGCGATTGCGTCGAAGAAGCGGAAGCGCGCGTGCCCGGGCTCCGACGGCGCCGTCGCCGGGTTCTGCGTGACGGCGAGGAGACCGAGGACGTCGTCGGCCGCGGCTCCGATCTCGGCGCGGAGCGCGCGCGGGTCGCGGCTCCCGATCGCGCCGCGCAGCACCTGCACCCAGGGCCAGTACGCCGGCGCGCCGCCCGCCTCGTGGCAGCGGCCCCAGTGCCGCTCGAAGCCGGCGCGGCGCGCCTGCTCCGCGACCTCGCTCGCCGTCCGGCTCTTCCCGATGCCGGGCTCCCCGGCGACGAGGACGACGCGCGGGCGCCCGGCGAGCACCTCCTCGACGGCCCAGGCGAGCTCGGCCATCTCGCGCTCGCGGCCGACGAACGGGCACGCGACGGGCCGCTCGATCGCGAACGGCGGGCGCTCGGGCGGTCGTGGGAGATCGACGACCACCGGAGCGGTCATCGCGAGCGAGCCAGCGCCGTCAGCCATGGGGGTCCCTTGCGCGCGACCGTAACGGCGGCCGTGGAGCCGGGTCAACGGAAAGTACGTATCGCGCGTGCACATACTTCAATGCAGCAGTGCGCGGAACGCGCCGGCGCGCAGGGCGCCGCGAGACCGGTCGGTCGATCGACGGACCGCCATTCGATCGCGCCGCACCCGCCGTGCTAGAGAGCCGGGGATGGCCCTCCTCCTCGGCGAGATTCTCCGGCGGCACGCGCGCCACCGGGGGGAGCGGACGGCGTACGTCCTCGGCGGCGCCCGCGTGTCCTACCGCCGCTTCGACGCGATGACGAACCGGCTCGCCCACGCGCTCCGCGCGCTCGGCGTGCGCCACGGCGACCGGATCGCCACGCTCGCGCGGAACCGCGTCGAGTACCCGTGGCTCTATTTCGCCGCGGCGAAGCTCGGTGCCATCCACGTGCCGCTCAACTTCCGCCATCGCGCCGCGGAGGTGCGGTGGGCGCTCGCGCAGTCGGAGGCGAGCGTCGTGTTCCACGCCGCAGAGTTCGCCGACGTCGCGGCCGGCCTCCGCCCCGACCTCCCGGCGCTCCGCCACGCGGTGTCGCTCGACGGCGACCGCCCGGGCTCGCTCGCGGACCTCCTCGCGCGCGCGTCGGACGCCGAGCCGCCGGGCGAGCCGCGCCTCGACGAGCGCGATCCGCACGTCATGCTCTACACGAGCGGGACGACCGGCGAGCCGAAGGGCGCGCTCCTCTCGCACCGCGCCTACGTCCTCCAGGCCGCGCAGACGCAGGCGACGATCGGGCTCGGCGAGGACGACGTCGGGCTCTGCATGTTCCCGATGTTCCACATGGGCGGCTGGGCGATGCCGCTCGGGTACTGGGCGAGCGGCGGCACGGTCGTCTTGATGGAGCGCGCCGACCCCGAGGAGATCCTCCGGACGGTCGCGCGCGAGCGCGTCACGTACCTCTACCTCATCCCGACGCTCTGGGACGCGGTCCTCGGCCTCCCCACGCTCGCGCGGACAGACCGCTCCTCGCTCCGCACGCTCGGCGCCGGCACCTCCGCGATGACCGCCGCGCAGATCCGCGCGATCGTCGACGGCTTCGGGAACCCGAACCTCTTCGTCGTGTACGGCCAGAGCGAGGCCGGGCCGATCGCGACGCTCCGTCCGGCGGACGTGCTCCGGAAGCCCACGTCCGTCGGCCGCCCCGTCCCGACCGTCGAGGTGCGCGTCGTCGACGCCGCCGACCGCGACGTCGCGGTCGGCGAGACGGGCGAGGTCGTCTGCCGGAGCGAGTTCGTCATGCTGGGCTACTGGCGCATGCCGGAGGAGACGGCGCGGACGCTCGCGGGCGGCTGGTGCCGCACGGGCGACCTCGCGACGTTCGACGACGAGGGCTTCCTCCACATCGCGGGACGCGTGACCGACATGATCAAGTGCGGCGGCGAGAACATCTACCCGGTCGAGGTGGAGCGGTGCCTGCTCGAGCATCCGGCGATCGCCGAGGCCGCGGTCTTCGGCGTGCCGGACGCGCACTGGGGCGAGATCGCGGTCGCCGCGGTCGTGCGGCGCACGGGCGCCGCGCTCGACGAGGCGCAGGTGATCGAGCACGTCCGCGCGCGGCTCGCGGGCTACAAGAAGCCGCGCGCCGTCCGCTTCGTCGACGCGCTGCCGCGAACCGCCTCGACCCGCCAGGTGCAGAAGGCGATCCTGAGAGAGCAGTGGACATGCAAGACCGTCTGATCTTCCTGATCGGCGCGCCGCGCTCGGGGACGACGCTTCTCGCGCGGATGCTCGGCGCGCACTCGATGATCTACCAGCGCGCCGAGCCCCACCTCATCACGCCGATCGCGCACCTCGGGTACTACGGCAAGGTCCAGAAGGCCCCGTACGACCCGAACAACGTCGACCAGGCGATCCACGAGTTCGTCGCCGACCTGCCGCGCGGCGAGGCGGACTACCTGGAGGCGCTCCGGGCCTACACCGACACGATGTACGAGCGGATCATGGCGCGCGCGGCGGGCAAGCGCTTCTTCCTCGACAAGACGCCGGCGTACGCGCTCGTGCTCCCGTTCCTCGTGAAGCTCTACCCGCAGGCGCGCTACGTCGTCTTGACGCGCCACCCGCTCGCCGTCCTCTCCTCCTACGTCGAGTCGTTCTTCGACGGCGACTGGGAGGTCGCGACGGCGCACAACCCGATCCTCGCCCGCTACGTCCCCGCGCTCGCCGCGCTCCTCCGCGACCGCCCCGTGCCCTGCGTCCACGTGCGCTACGAGGAGCTCGTGCGCGACCCCGAGACGCACTTCCGCCGCGTGTGCGAGCACCTCGGCGTCCCGTTCGAAGCCGATGCGATCGCGTACGGCGAGCGAGGCGACGCCCCGAAGGGGCTCGGCGACCCGATCGGCGTCGGGCGCCACACACGGCCCGTCACGACGTCGGTCAGCAGGTGGGCGGCGGAGATCGCGAACGACGCCCCGACGCTCGCGCTCGTCTCGCGCCTCCTCGACGAGCTCGACCCCGCCGACTTGGAGATGCTCGGCTATCCGCGCGCCCAGATCGTGGCGCAGCTCGAGGCCGCGAAGGGGGCGCCGGTCCCCGCGCGCGCCGCCGCGCCCCTCCGCTACCGGCTCGAGCGGAAGGCGCTCGTGGCGCTCCGGCGGAACATCCACCGGAATGCGCTCGGCCGGGTGCTGAAGCGGGTCCGGTTCGCGCTCGACGTGCTCCTCCGCGAGTGACGGGGCGCGCGTCGGCTAGGCGTTCGTCAGGATCGACACGCAGGACACGGCGCCGGGGCCGCCCAGGTTGTGGGCGAGGCCGATGCGCGCGTTCCGCACCTGCCGCGCCCCTGCCTCGCCGCGGAGCTGGGTCACGACCTCCCAGATCATGCGGGCGCCGGTCGCGCCGACGGGATGGCCGAAGGACTTGAGGCCGCCGGAGGGGTTGACCGGCTTCTCCCCGCCGAGCGACGCGCGGCCCTCCTCGACGAACCGCCCGCCCTCGCCGCGCCGGCAGAAGCCCAGGTCCTCGTAGGTGAGGATCTCGGTGATCGTGAAGCAGTCGTGGACCTCGGCGAAGTCGACGTCGGCCGGCCCGACCCCGGCCTGCGCGTACGCCTGCGCCGCGGCGCGGACGGTCGCCTCGAAGCCGACGAACCCCGCGCTCGGCTTCCAGTATGGCTGCCCGGAGACGACGGCGAGACCGACGCCGAGCGGCCAGACGGGAGTCGCGCGGAACGAGCGCGCGAGGTCGGCGCGGCAGACCAGGACGGCGGCCGCGCCGTCGGTCGTCGGACAGCAGTCGTAGAGGCCGAGCGGGCTGTAGACCATCGGCGCCCGGAGCACCGCGTCCTCGCTCACCTCCATCCGGAGGTGCGCCTTCGGGCTCGCGAGGCCGTGACGGTGGTTCTTCACGGCGACGGCCGCGAGCGTCTTCTTCGTCGCGCCGAAGCGCGCGAAGTAGCGGTGCGCCGAGAGCGCGAAGACGTGCGGAGCGCGCTCCCCGAAGTCGAGGACGGGGTGGCTCCGGTTCGGCCGCGCGAAGCCGCCGTCGCGCATCTTCTCGACCCCGACCGCGAGCGCGACGTCGTGCTGCCCGGCGGCCACGGCGAGGCACGCGCCCCGGAAGGCGTCCATGCCCGACGCGCAGTAGTTGTGGACGCGGGTCACCGGCCGGCCGAAGAGCTTGAGCGCGTCGGCGAGCGCGTCGCCGCCGAACGGCGACAGGACGGTCCCCACCCAGGCGGCCTCGACGCGCTCCCGCTCGCAGCCGGCGTCGGCGAGCGCCTCGTCGACGGCCGCGCAGACGAGATCCTCGGTGCGCTCCTCGTACCGCTCGCCGAACCGCGTACAGCCGACGCCGACGACGGCGACCCGGTCGCGGAGGGGAGCGGCCATCCGGGCCTCATAGCGAGCCGCCCCGGCCGGAGGCAACGCCGGCGCTACGGGCGCGCCCGGCAGATCCGCGCGACGCGGCCGCTTTCGAACCGGAACGTGACCGTGGGCGCGGCGGGGCCCGTGCCGTACACGAGCGCGCCGTCCGGGGTGCGCACGTCCGGGGTGCCGAAGAGCCGCTCGACGTCCGCGGCGGTGGACTCGCCGAGGCGCAGCTCGTCGAGGTCCGCCGCGCGGATCCGTCGCGCGGGGGGGGACCCGGTCGCCGCCTGCCGCGACTCGCTCTCCGGCGGCGCGCAGCCGAAAGCAGGACACAGTATGCGGTCCCGGCGCGGACCAGAGGACGGCTCCTCCCCCCGCCGCAATCCGGGGCGGAAGGGTTGGACGAGCCCGTCGGGCATGCTTTCATGCACCGTCATGGCGGAGAGCGCCCCCCCGTCCGTCCCCCCGGCGCTCACCATGCCGCTCGAGGAGGCGATGCGGACGCAGCGCGCCATCCGCCGCCTCCGGCCCGACCCCGTCGACGATGCGCTCGTGCTCCGGCTCGTCGAGCTCGCGCTCAAGGCGCCCACCGGGAGCAACCAGCAGAACTGGGAGTTCGTCCTCGTGAGGGACCGGGCGGTGAAGGAGCGGCTCGGCACCTTGAACCGCGGCGCCTGGCGCCTTTACGGCGGTCTCGGGCGCCGGCTCGCGCGGAACGACCCGGCGATGCTCCGCATCCTCGACGCGGTGCAGTGGCAGGCGGACCACTTCGCGGACATCCCCGTCCTCGTCGTCGCGTGCCTCCGGGGCCCGCGGCCATGGCTGCCCCCCGTCGCGGCCACGAGCTACTACGGGTCGATCTACCCGTCGGTCCAGAACCTCCTGCTCGCCGCGCGCGCCGCGGGCCTCGGCGCGGCGCTCGTCACCCTCCCCCTCTGGTCGACGATCCTCGCGCGGCGAGCGCTCCGCCTTCCGTGGACCGTCACCCCGTGCGCCGTCGTGCCGCTCGGCTGGCCGCGCGGCCGCTACGGGCCGACGACGCGACGCCCCGTCGGCGAGGTCGTGCACGTCGACCGGTACGGGAACCAGCCCTTCAAGGGCCGCTGACCATGGCGCGCCTCGCCCCGCTCGACGTGCACGCGCTTTCCTGGCGGACTCGGCTCGAGTTCTGGCTCCAGCGGCGGCTCTTCGGGAAGGTCCTCCGGCCCTATCCGATCCTCGCCCGCGCGCCGCGCGTCACGACCGGCGCGATGGTCATGAACGCGATCTTCGGCACGGGGCGGTGGACGATCGGGCCGGAGCTGCGCACGCTCATCCACCTCCGCGTCGCGCAGATCGTCGGCTGCGTCTTTTGACTGGACATCAACACTGCCGTGGGCAGGAAGCGCGGAATCGGAGACACGAAGCTCGAAGCGCTGGCGGACTACGCCCGCCATCCGGCGTACACCGAGCGCGAGCGGGCGGCGCTCGCGCTCGCCGAGATGGTCACCATCTCGCCGAACGATCTCACGGACGAGATGTTCGCGGACGCGCGCCGCCACCTCGACGAGCGCGAGATCGTCGAGGTCCTCTCGCAGGCGGCGTTCGAGAACTTCCGCGCGCGGATCAACCGGGCGCTCCGGATCGAGGACGACGGCTTCGCGGCGAAGTCGATCACCGATCTCCCCCGCGGCTTCTGACGGGTCGCCCGGTGTGCGGCGGCGCCGCGGCCGGCCCGTTGTGCGTCGCGCCCCGATGTGGTGGAAGGGCGCGGTTGCGACGCGAACTTCCAGCGGCGACGCTCGCGGCGGGGGTCGGCATCGTCCTCGTCCTCCTCATCTGGGCCGGCTCGCGCGGGCTCGCGGACTTCGACTCGGCGCTCATCGGCTACGCGGTGGGCACGGTCGTCGCGGCCACCGGCATCACGTACCGCTACGCCCTCTGGATCAGCCGGCCGCCCACGTGGCGCTACTTCCGCGCCGGGTGGCGCGAGTTCCTTTCCTGGCGGAACTTCCGGCGCTACGCGACGCTCGTGCCGCGCGCGTGGTGGACGGACATCCTCGCGCAGACCTTCCTCCTCCGGCGCGGCGCCGTCCGGTGGGCGGCGCACATGGCGATCTTCTGGGGCGTCGTCCTCTCCTGCGCGATCACGTTCCCGCTCACCTTCGGCTGGCTCCGGTTCACGCTCGTCCCGCCGGAGGCGTACCAGCTCTGGTTCTTCGGTGTCCCCCTCCTCCGCTTCCCGCTGGGCGGCGCGTTCGCGTTTCTCGCCTTCCACGCGCTCGATCTGACGGCGCTCCTCCTCCTCGCGGGGCTCGCGGTGGCGCTCTGGCGCCGGACGACGGAGGAGGGGTTCCTCGCGACGCAGCGGTTCGGCTTCGACCTCGTGCCGCTCGTCCTCCTCGTCGCGGTGGCGCTCACGGGCCTCGCCCTCACGGCCTCCTCGCTCTTCTGGGAGGGCCGCTTCTACTGGTTCATCTCGCTCACGCACCAGGTGGTCGTCGTCGCCTGGCTCGTGTCGCTCCCCTTCGGCAAATTCTTCCACATCGTCGAGCGGCCGGCGACGATCGGCATCAACCTCTACCAGACCGTCAATCGCGACCCGGCGCACGAGGGGGGCGCGGTCTGCGCGCGGTGCGGCCGCGCGCTCCCCTCGCGCCGCTTCGTCGAGGACGTGAAGGCGACGCTGGAGGACCTCGGGCAGCGCTACGCGCTCGGCGCCGGACGCGGCGTCCTCCAGGACTACTGTCCGACGTGCAAGCGTGTGCTGCGCGGCGAAGCGTACTACGCCCTCCTCGGGCGTCGCTTCCTGTGACCCGATGAGCGTCAACAAGGACTTCTTCGCGCGCCGCGACTTCAACTACGACTTCCAGTCCGCCGGCCGCGACCGGGCGGCGTGGGAGGCGGCCGAGCGCGTCCCCGACGGCCTCGTCCCGACGCACTGCCCGTTCTGCGGGGTGCAGTGCGCGATGCAGCTCCGCGTCGCGGACGGGCGCGTCGTCGGCGTCGAACCGCGCGACTTCCCGCACAACCGGGGCGCGCTCTGCCCGAAGGGCGTCGTCGCGTACCAGCAGCAGGCGCACCCCGAGCGGCTCCGCCATCCGATGATCCGCCGCGGCGGGAAGGGCGGCCGGCTCGAGCGCGCGAGCTGGGACGAGGCGCTCGACTTCGTCGTCGCCCGCTGGCGGGCGATCCAGGCGGCGCACGGCCGCGACGCGATCGCCGTCTACAGCGGCTCGTCGATGACGAACGAGAAGTGCTACCTCGCCGGGAAGTTCGCGCGCGTCGGGCTCGGCACCCGGCACGTCGACTACAACGGGCGGCTCTGCATGTCGTCGGCCGCGGTCGCGTACGCGACGGCGTTCGGGATCGACCGTGCGCCCGTGCCGATGCCGGACATCGCGCTCGCGGACGCGATCCTCGTCGCCGGTGCGAACGTCGCCGAGTGCTTCCCCGTCGCGATGCAGTGGCTCTGGCGCGCGCGCGACCGCGGTGCGCGGCTCGTCGTGCTCGACCCGCGGGAGACGCCGCTCGCCCGCACGGCGGACCTGTGGCTCCCCGTCCGCCCGGGGACGGACCTCGCCGTGCTGAACGCGATGCTCCGGCAGCTCGTGCACGACGGGCTCGTCGACGAGGCGTACCTCGCGGCCCGGACGACCGGCTGGGCCGCCGTGCGCGAGGCGGTCGAGCCCTGCACGCCGGAATGGGCCGAGCGGATCGCGGGCGTGCCGGCGGCGCGCATCGTCGCCGCCGCGCGGCTCTACGGGCGCGCCGCCACGTCGCTCGTGATGCACGCGCGCGGCATCGAGCACAGCTCACACGGCGTCGACAACTGCCTCGCCTGCATCAACCTCGCCCTCGCGCGCGGCCAGGTGGGACGCCCGGGCGGCGGCACGATGACGCTGACCGGCCAGGGCAACGGCCAGGGCGGGCGCGAGGTGGGGCAGAAGGCGAACCAGCTGCCCGGCTACCGGCACATCGACGTGCCGGCCGACCGCGAGGCGGTCGCGCGCGTCTGGGGCATCCCGGCCGCGGAGATCCCGCCCGCGGGCGCCGCCGCCACCGAGATGGTCCGCCTCATGGCGGACGGCGCGATCAAGAGCTGTCTCGTCCTCTGCTCGAACCTCATGGTCTCGCTCCCCGACAACGCCGTCGTCGCGCGCGCGCTCGAGCGGCTCGACCCGCTCGTCGTGATCGACTTCTTCCTCTCGGAGACCGCG
>DASRHG010000165.1:0-3725 GCA_035650655.1 Binatia bacterium
ACGTCGCCGCGACGATCGAGGCGGCGCGCGTGCTCGTGCAGGAAGGATTCCAGGTGCTCCCCTACGTCACGGACGACCCGGTCGCCTGCAAGCGGCTCGAGGAGATCGGGTGCGCGGCCGTCATGCCGCTCGCGGCGCCGATCGGCTCGGGGCTCGGCATCCGCAACCCGTACAACCTCCGCATCATCATCGAGCAGAGCCGCGTCCCCGTGATCGTCGACGCCGGCGTCGGCACGGCGTCGCACGCGGCGGAGGCGCTCGAGCTCGGCTGCGACGCGGTCCTCATGAACACCGCGATCGCGGGCGCGAAGGACCCGATCCTCATGGCCGAGGCGATGCGCCTCGCGGTCGACGCGGGGCGGAAGGCGTTCCTCGCCGGGCGGATCCCGCCGAAGCTCTACGCGACGGCGTCGAGCCCGCTTACGGGGTTGATCCGCTAGAGCCGCCCCCCGGCTCCGGCCACCGGCGCCGCACGTCGACCGCGACCGCGCCGGCGGGCTCGACCCGGACCGCGTCGCATCCCTCGCGCGCCGAGTCGGGGCCATGGCGGCGTCCGGAACGCCTGCGGCCCGCTGTCGCGGGACCCGATCCCGCGCTATGGTCGCGCGCCATGATGCGCGCCGTCGTCCTCGCTGCCGTCCTCGTCGCCCGGATCGGGCTCGCGGCCGGGCCGCTCGACCCGGCCAAGGCCGTCGACCTCACGTGGACCTTCGACGCCGCCACCGTCTACTGGCCGACGGAGAAGCCCTTCGCGCTCGAGGTCGAGCACCGCGGCGTGACCGAGGGCGGGTTCTTCTACGCCTCCAACCGCTTCTCCGCGCCGGAGCACGGCGGCACGCATCTGGATGCGCCGCAGCACTTCGCCGAGCACGGCCTCACCGTCGACGCGCTGCCGCTCGCGGCCGGCATCGGGCCCGCGGTCGTCGTCGACGTGACCGCCGCGGCGGCGCGCGACCGCGACTACCGCCTCGCGGTCGACGATCTCGCGCGCTGGGAGCACGCCCATGGCCGGATCCCCGACGGCGCGATCGTCCTCATGCGGAGCGGCTGGGGACGGTTCTGGCCCGACAAGGCGCGCTATCTCGGCACTGCGACGCCCGGCGACACGGCGCACCTCCACTTCCCCGGCTTCTCGAAGGAGGCCGCCGAGTGGCTCCTCCGCGAGCGGCGCCCGGCTGCGATCGGCGTCGACACGCCGAGCATCGACCACGGACCGTCGGCGGACTTCCCCGTGCACCGGGCGGTCGGCGCGGCGAACGTGCCGGGGTTCGAGAACGTCGCGCACCTCGACCGCCTGCCGGAGGCGGGGGCGGCGGTCGTCGCGCTCCCGATGAAGATCGGCGGGGGGACGGGTGCGCCGCTCCGGATCGTCGCCTTCCTCCCGTGACCGTGCCGCGGCTCGTGCTGGTGACCGACCGCGGGGCGACGGGCGGACGGGACCTCCTCGCCGCGGTCGCGCTCGCCCTCGACGCCGGCCTCCCCGCGGTGCAGCTCCGCGAGAAGGATTTGCCCGGTCGCGAGCTCCTCGCGCTCGCCGAGCGGCTCCGCGCCGCGACCTCCGCGCGGAAGGCACTTCTCTTCGTGAACGATCGCGTCGACGTCGCGCTCGCCGTCGACGCCGACGGCGTCCACCTCGGGCAGGCGTCGATGCCCGCCGGCGCCGTGCGCGCCCTCCTCCCGCCCGGCGCGCTCGTCGGCGTGTCCACGCACTCGCCGGCGGAGCTCGCCGCGGCGGCGGGCGCCGACTTCGCGTTCTTCGGCCCGGTCTTCCCGACACCGTCGAAGCCCGCGGCGCAGGGCGAGGCGGCGCTCGCCGCGGCCGTGCGCGCCACGGCGCTCCCCGTGCTCGCGATCGGCGGCGTCACCGCCGCCCGCGTCCCGCACCTCACCGGCGCCGGCGCCGCGGGCGTCGCCGTGATCCGCGCGATCCTCGCCGCCGACGATCCGGGACGGGCGACCCGCGCGCTGCTCGCCGCCCTCGCCTGACGTCGGCCAGCACGCTTGCATGCGAGGCGCCCCGCGCGCTAGCAGGCCGCCATGTCGACCCGCGTGCTCGCCGCCCTCGCGCTCGCGGCGCTCGTCGCTCCCGCCACCGCCGCCGAGTGGCGGCCCGCCGCGCACGCGAGCGACCGGACGCTCGAGCTTCGCACGCAGGCGGCGGGCGAGCGGCCGCACTGGTTCCGGGTGTGGCTCGCGGTGATCGACGGCCAGGTCTACGTGCGCCTCGGGCCCCGGGCGGCCCGGCGCGTCGAGGAGAACGTCCGCAAGCCCTACCTCGGCGTGCGGCTCGGCGGCGTCCAGTTCGACCGCGTGCGGGGCGAGCCGGCGCCCGAGATGGCGGCGCGGGTCGGGGAAGAGATGCGGCGGAAGTACTGGACCGACGTCCTCGTGCGGCACATGAGCCATCCGCTCGTCCTGCGGCTCGTCCCGGAGTAGCGTGCGAGCGCTCGCCCACCCCTGACAGGCGGCCGCGTTCCCCGCTACTATCCGCCCCGAGGGAGGACGTCATGAGCTGCATCTTCTGCCGGATCGTCGCGGGCGAGGTGCCCGCGGAAGTCGTCGCGCGTACCCCGACCGTCGTCGCGTTCCTCGACGTGCAGCCGCTCGCCGACGGCCACGTGCTCGTCGTGCCGCGCGCGCACGTCCCGGCCGTCGAGGACCTCGAGCCGGCCGACGCGGACGACCTCTTCCGGGAAGTCGTGCGGCTCGCGCGTCCCGTACGCGAGGCCCTCCGCGCCGAAGGCACGACGATCGGCGTCAACAACGGCGAGGCGACGGGGCAGGCGATCCCGCACGTCCACGTCCACATCGTCCCCCGCCGGACGGGGGACGGCGCGGGCAGCATCCACACGATCTTCCCCCGCCACGCCTCCCGGCCGCTCGCCGAGATCGGCGCGGCGATCCGCCGCGCCGCGGGCGACCACCAGGGAGACCTCGGGCTCACGTAGCGCGAGAACGGGGTTGACGCAGCTCGCCGGGCGCGCCTAGTTGGCCGCGTGACGCGGCCGGACCCCCTCGCCGGCTTCCGCCGGCAGCGCCACCGCACCTTCGAGCTGGAGGTGGACGCGCTCGAGGAGTCGAACGGCGGCTTCGCGCAGTCCGTCGTCCGGGGCCTCTCCGACCACCCGCGCTGGCTCGACTGCCGTTGGCTCTACGACGCGACGGGCAGCGAGATCTTCGAGCGCATCTGCGAGCAGCCGGAGTACTACCAGACGCGGACCGAGGCGGCGCTCCTGCACGCGCACGCGCCAGAGATCCGCCGGCGCGCGCCGGCGCCCACCCTCGTCGAGCTCGGCTCCGGCAGCTCGACGAAGACCCGTCACCTCCTCCGCGCCTGGACGGCGGCCGGCTCCGCGCGCTACGTGCCCGTCGACGTGAGCCGCACGATGCTCGCCCGGTCGTGCGCGGCGATCGCCGCCGAGCACCCGGGGCTCGAGGTGCGCGGCATCGCGGCCTCGTACGACCGCGCCTTCCCGCTCTTCCGCGAGGTCTCGCCGCTCGTGCTCGTCTTTCTCGGCAGCACGATCGGCAACCTGAATCCCGAGGAGACCGCCGGCTTCCTCGACCGCGTGTCCGCGAGCCTCGCGCCCGGCGACCACTTCCTCCTCGGCATCGACCTCGTGAAGGACGTGCGCACGATCGAGGCCGCGTACAACGACGCCGCGGGCTGGAGCGCCGCGTTCACGCGGAATCTCTTCGCCCGCATGAACCGCGAGCTCGGCACG
>DASRHG010000166.1:0-4424 GCA_035650655.1 Binatia bacterium
GGCTCGTCGGGATCCCAGTGCGCGATCTGCTCGATCAGCCGGCGTCGCTTCGCCTGCGCGACGTGCGCCGCCGCGACCGTGCGGGCCCACTGGTTGTTGCCGCTGACGGTCGGTGCCTCGAGCGTCGGGACGCGGCCGCCGAGGTTCACGATCCGGTCGCGCAGCCAGCCGGCGTGACGGTCCTCGATGTCGGCGAGCCGGCGGAGCGCGTCCGCCGCCTGGGGGTAGCGCGCACGGTCGGCCTGGGCGCGGAGGAGCGCCGCCTGGGTCGCCTCGGCGCGGTAGTCCTCGGCGAGGTCGACGAGCACGTCGCGCGCGGCCGCGTCGGTCCCGAAAAGGCGCGACAGGAGGCTCATGCGCGCGAGGCTCGTACCGGTCACCTCGCGGCAAGTCAAGCGATTCTCGCCGATTCCCTTGCCGGTCGATTTCCGTTAGACATGCGCGAGGAGGTCGCACAGACGCATGGCACGGATCACGGTCGAGGATTGCCTGGAGCGCGTTCCCAATCGCTTCGAGCTCGTTCTCCTGGCGGCGCGCCGGGCGAAGCAGCTCTTGAAGGGCGCGCGTCCGCTCGTCGAGTCGGACAACAAGGAGATCGTGACCGCGCTCCGCGAGGTTGCGGCCGACACGGTGCGACTCAAGTACGACGCGTGATGCGTCGGCCTCGCGGCGATGGCGAAGGACAAGGATCTCTACGCCGTCCTCGGCGTCCCGAAGACCGCGACGGCTGAGGAGATCAAGAAAGCCTACCGGAAGCTCGCCCGAAAGCATCACCCCGACCTGAACCCCGGCAACAAGCAGGCCGAGGAGCGCTTCAAGGAGATCTCGGTCGCGCACGACGTCCTGACGGACGCCGACAAGCGGAAGCTCTACGACGAGTTCGGGCTCGAAGGGCTTCAGCCCGGCTTCGACGCCGGGCGTGCCCGCGAGTACCGGCGCTGGGCGGAGAGCGGGCAGGGATTCTCCTTCCGCCCGGGCGCGGGTGGATACGAGAGCTTCGAGTTCGGCGGCGGCACGCGGGGGCGCCGGCGCCGCCAGGCCGCAGACGACGAGCGCAGCTTCGCCGATATCCTCGAGGGGATGTTCGGGGGGCGCGGCGGTGGTGCGGCCGAGCAGCCGAGCCCCCGCGGCGGCGACATCGAGTACCCGGTCGAGGTCGACTTCTTGGACGCGCTCCGCGGGACGACGATGCCGGTGACGGTGCGTCGTCCGGTGCCGTGTCCGCAGTGTCGAGGAACCGGGCGGCAGGGCATGCGGGCGTGCACGCGCTGCAGCGGAACGGGGATGACCGAGGAGCGCGAGAAGCTGACGGTGAAGATCCCGCCCGGCGTCGGCGACGGTGCGCGCGTCCGCGTGCGCGGGAAGGGCGGCGCGTCGCCGGGCGGTCAGCCGGGCGACCTCTACTTCATCGTGAAGCTGCGTCCGCACCCGCTCCTCCGCCGGGAGGGGAAAGACCTCACGATCGAGGTCCCGGTCACCGTCGGCGAGGCGATCCGCGGCGCCACGATCGCGGTGCCGACGCCGGACGGGCCCGTCCGGCTGAAGGTGCCGAAGGGCAGCCAGAGCGGACAGCGGCTGCGGCTCAAGGGCCGCGGCGTCGCCGATCCGAAGGGGGGAACGCCGGGCGATCTCTACGTGCGGCTCATGGTGCAGGTGCCGCGCAACGGCACGGCCGACCGCCTGAAGGACGCGGTCGAGGCGCTGGAGGGCGCGTACGAAGAAAACCCGCGGGCCCACCTCGCGCTCTAGGCGGCCGAAGGGCGCCCCCCCGCCCGAGCCCGACGCCTCCGGAGAGCGATCGGCGCCCGAGGCGGCGTCGCCGCCGGCGGAGCCCGCCGACGCGCGCCCCGCCGCCGGCGCCGTGAGCGACCGTGCGAGCCTCGTCCCGTCCGACTCGCTCCAGCGCTACCTCGCGGAGATCCGGCGGATCCCTATCCTCTCGCGCGAGGAGGAGCACGACCTCGCCGTCCAGTGGCACGAGCAGGGCGATCGCCCCGCGGCATGGCGCCTCGTCACGGCCAACCTGCGGCTCGTCG
Organism: Binatia bacterium; assembly: GCA_035650655.1. Classification (GTDB taxonomy): domain Bacteria; phylum Desulfobacterota; class Binatia; order DP-6; family DP-6; genus DASRHG01. Next base: position 2,037 of record DASRHG010000166.1, read on the forward strand.
TGATGATCGCGCGCGAGTACCAGCGCGCGTTCCACGTGCTCCTCGACCTGGTGCAGGAAGGGAACGTCGGGCTGCTCGAGGCAGTCAAGAACTTCGATCCCTACCGCGGCATCCGGTTTCCGTCGTATGCCGTCTGGTGGATCCGCGCGTACATCATCCGCTACATCATGAACAATTGGCGGCTCGTGAAGGTCGGGACGACCCAGGCGCAGCGGAAGCTCTTCTTCAACCTCGCGAAGGAGCGCGAGCGGCTCGAGCGCGAGGGCTTCTCGCCGACGCCGAAGCTCATCGCGCAGCGCCTCGACGTCCGCGAGAAGGAGGTCGTCGAGATGGAGCAGCGCCTCGCGGCGCGCGACGTCTCGGTCGACAACCCGATCGCCGAGGGCGAGGAGGCGACACTCCTTGATTTCCTGCCGGGCACCGAGCAAACTGCCGAAACCGTTGCCGACGAGGAGTATCATCGGCTCGTCCGACGGACGGCGGACGAGTTCAAGCAGACCCTCAAGGGCAAGGACCTGGTGATCTTCGAGCGGCGGCTCGAGCCCCTCATGCGGGACGAGGATCCGGTGACGCTGCAGGAGATCGGTGACGACTTCGGGATCACGCGCGAGCGCGTCCGGCAGATCGAGTCGCGCGTGAAGAAGCGGCTCGCCGACTTCATGCGCCAGCGGATCCCCGACATCAAGGAAATCGAGTTCGGGGCGTAGGCGAATGCGGGAGAACGCGCGACCCGTACGTGACTTCGCGGCGTGTTTTGCCGCATTCTCCTAGAACCCGAAGAAAGGGCCTCCCTTCATGGCAATGCATGGTGGTCGAGTCGTTGCGCGCGCTCTTCGGCGGGAAGGGGTGCCGTACGTGTTCACGTTGTGTGGTGGGCACGTGATGTCGATTTACGATGGGTGTCTGGATGAGGGGGTCGGGATCATCGACGTGCGGCACGAGCAGTCGGCGGCGCACGCGGCGGACGGATGGGCTCGGGTGACAGGTCAGCCAGGGGTCGCGATCGTGACCGCCGGGCCGGGGCTGACGGACGCGGTGACGGGCGTTGCGACGGCGTGGCGGGCGAACATCCCGATGGTCGTGATCGGCGGGCAGGCGCCGCGGTTCTTCCAGGACATGGGCGGGCTCCAGGACATGGCGCACGTCGATCTGATGAAGCCGATCACGAAGTGGGCGGTATCGGTGCCGCACGCGCGCCGGCTCGGCGAGTACGTGCAGACCGCCTTCCGCGTCGCGACGACGAACGTCCCGGGACCCGTCTTCCTCGAGATGCCGCTCGACCTCCTCTTCGACAACGTCGAGGAGAGCGAGGTCGTCGAGTACGAGAACTACCGGACGGAGGCGGGCGTCGCGCCCGATCCGCGCGCCGTCGAGCGCGCGTTCGAGCTGCTGCGCGGTGCCGAGCGGCCGGTCTGCCTCGTCGGGAGCCAGCTCTTCTGGTCGCGGCGTCGCGAGGCCTACCCGGAGTTCGTGCGTACTTTCGGCATGCCGGTCTACGTCAACGGGCAGGCGCGCGGCAGCCTCGATCCGGACGATCCGCACTGGTTCCTGCAGACACGAAAGGACGCGCTCAAGCGCGCCGACGTCGTGATGATCTTCGGCACGCCGCTCGACTTCCGCATCGGCTACGGGCGGGGCTCGCACATCAACGCAGAAGCGAAACTCATCCACGTGGATCTCGACGGGAAGGAGCTCGGGAAGAACCGCGGCGCCGACGTCGGCATCATCGGGGACACCGGGCTCGTGATGGAGGCGCTCACGACCTGCGCGCGCGAGACGCGCTTCACGCCGGCGCTGTCGCGCGGCTGGGTCTCGGAGCTCCGGGGACTCGAGAAGAAGAAGTGGGAGAAGCTCGCGCCCGAGCTCACCTCGGACGCCGCGCCCGTGAACCCCCTCCGCCTCTGCGCCGAGGTCGACAAGCTGCTCACGCCCGACACGATCGTGATCGGCGACGGCGGCGACTTCGTGGGGTCGGCGGCGAACGTGCTCCGCCCGCGCGGCTTCGGCCACTGGCTCGACGCCGGCCCGCTCGGCACCCTCGGCGCTGGCCCGGGCTATGCGATGGCGGCGAAGCTCGCGTCGCCGAAGAGCGACGTCATCATCATGTACGGCGACGGCGCCTTCGGCCTCAACATGATGGAGTTCGAGGCCTGCATCCGGCAGAAGATCAACATCGTCGGCGTGATCGGGAACGACGCGGCCTGGACGCAGATCCTCCGCGGGCAGGTGCAGATGTACGGTCCCGATCGCACCCCGGCGTGCAAGCTCGCCCCGAGCCGCTACGACCTGATGGTCGAGGCGCTCGGCGGCCACGGCGAGTGGGTCGAGCGTCCCGACCAGATCCGGCCCGCGCTCGAGCGGGCGCTCGGCGCCGGCAAGCCCGCCGTC
>DASRHG010000167.1:0-52881 GCA_035650655.1 Binatia bacterium
GGCGCCGGTTCCGACTCCGCTGTGGGCACGGCCGACGCGGCTCTGAGCGCCTCGGCGGCCGCCCTTCTCAGAAGAAAGACACCCGCCTCGAACGCCACCTCGTCGGCAGCAACGTTCTCCAGGAACCACACGCGCTCGAACGTGCCGTCGGCCTTCTTCCCGGATGCGAGCCCGAAATCCCCGCGCCCGACGAACTCGACGATCTTGCTCTTGAGCACCGCGTCCGGATCGACGAGCCGCGTGAGCGAGCCGTTGAGGAAGCTCTGTCGCAGGCTCGCGAGCGGCCAGGCACCCTCGCTCTCGAGCGCGGGCGGCCAGTTGCGCTCGATGTAGCCGGCCCCGACCGACTCGTTGAGCAACGCCTCCGACTTGAGCGCCGCCAGCACGCGCCCGCACAGCGTCTCGCCGCTCGACGAATGGCCGGCGCCGAGATCGATGACCTTGAGGCCGTCGGCTTCCTGCCCATCCGCGACGACCGCGAAGCGGAAGTCTCCCCACACTTCGTCCTTTGCGGCCTCCTCGGCGTCGCGCACCTTGGCTTGCAGGTCCGCGCGGTCGCTCCTGTCGAACTCCCCGCCGAGCGTGCCCTCCGCCACCTCCCGCGCCACCCGCTTCCAGGCGAGCGACGTCTCGACCTTCTCGCGCAGATCTCGCCCCGGCTTCTTCAGGCACCAGACCAGCGCGCCCGGGTAGAGCCGCGGCGACTTGCCTCGGTTCTTCGTCCACTCCGCGATCTGCACGCGCAGAGTCCCGCCACCCGACCATTCCGCTTCCGGGTCCACGACGACCAGCGAGAGCCGAGGCGTGTCGGGAATCTCGGCGCCATCGTGCGGAAAGGCGACGACCGGGATGCTGGCCCCGCGGCGGAACTCGTCCTCGACGAGCTTGCGGATGGCCGGCTTCACTTCCGTCTCGTCGTCGAGCGAGGCGCGCCGGTCGCTCACCACCTTCTTCAGCGTCGGCTGGTAGCCGATGCGGAAGCCGTCCGAGCCCACCTTGCGTACGAAGTAGGAGCGATCCTCGAGCGCGAACGCGGCGTTGTCGATCGAGGTCGTGTCGATCTCCGGCTCGCCCAGCGCGAAGCGCAGCTCGGGCAGGTGCGCCACCTTGTCCGTCTGCCCGCCGGAGGACTCGAAGAGGATCGCCGTGCTGACGCGGCGGTGGATGTCGCGCAGCGGTCCCTTCGTGTCGGCGTCGAGCGCCTTGCTGTGCGCCTGCTCGCCGGCGATGTCGGTGTCGATCGCCGCGACGAGCCGCGACTCGCCGAGCTGACCCAGCACGACGCTGCGGAAGCCGGGCTCCTCGAGCGGCGCCGAGCCGAGCGTGATGAGCGGCTCAGTGCGCGCCTTGCGGAAGGCGTCCTGCGCCGCGAGCGAGATCCACTGCGCCAGCATCGCGAGCGTGCCGCGCGTCTGCTGGTACTGCGGGAGCGACTGCCACTTCCGCTGGAACACCGACAGCGTCGCCGGGTGGAACGGGTAGCACCTCTCGAAGCGCCGCTGCAGGAACTCGCGCGCCTTGGCCTCGGTCGCAGCCGAGTCCACCGCCGTCCACTCCGGCGGGAGCTGCGCGCGGCGCTCGAAGCACCAATCCCCGAAGGCCTTGGCGACGTTGCGCCGGATCTTCTCGCTGCCGAGGTCCTCGAAAAGGCGGCGGCGCACCACCTCGCTGATCTCCGTCTCGTCGTTCGCGATGAGGTCCTTGGCGACGCGCCGCACGACCTTGGCGATCCTGTCCTGCCACTCCTGATCCCACTCGGTCATCTCGACCTGGCTCCGCGGCAGGGAGATCACGCACGCGCCGTGCGTCGTGCCCGTCGTCGCCACGGTCAGGTTCTGGATGAAGGCGTGGAACGACTCCGCGCCCGCCCGGTGGCGGTTCAAGTAGTTCAGCACCTCGTCGAAGAGGAGCAGCACCGGCGCCCCCGCGGCCCGGAACACCCGGGCGATGGACTCCGTCCCGGGCGGCGTGGTCTTCGCCGCGGGACCGAGCGCCTCGACGCCCCGGTCGCCCGCGAGCTGCCGGGCGATGTCGATCCACGGCGTCTCGCGTCCCGGCTCCGGGTCCCACGCGTTGCCCACGAACACGGCGACCGTCGCCTGCGGCACCGACGAAATCCCGGCCTCGCGCACCAGATCCGCCACGCCGCTCATCCCGGCCACGGCGTCGCCGTTCTTCGCCAGGTGGTAGAGCGCCGTGAGCGTGTGCGTCTTGCCGCCGCCGAACTGAGTGATCAGCGTCAGCACCGGCGCCGTGTTGTCGGTGCGGCCGGAGAGCCGCCGCAGCACCATTCCGGCGTGCGCGAGGAGCGCGCGCGTGAAGCAGGTGCGCGCGAAGAACGGCTCGGGGTTGCGATAGTCGTCGGGCGCCATGCCGTTCACGACCTGCTCGAGCGCGATGGCGAACTCGTCGGGATTGAAGGAGCGCCCCTCGCGGACCTCCTTGCGCGGCGTGGCGACCTTGTACCAGGGTTCCATTAGATCCTCCGGTCGTTCACCGCGGCACCGCGAGCAGCATCGCGTCGAGCAGGCGCTTCTCTTCGCTCCCCTTCGGGTAGAGCGCCGAGAGCGCGTTGGCGAGGCGCAGGAAGTCGGGGCCGCGGTCCTGCTCGGCCTCGAGCAGCGCGCGCAGCGCGTTGGTGCGGCCACCGGCCTGGAGCAGCATCGCGGCGTGCACGCGGTCGAGCGTCGTGGCTTCGCGCGCCGCGGCGAGGCTCTCGCCAGCGACGTCGGGTGCTGCGCGCCCGCCGCGGCCGCGCAGCCTGGGCGCCGCCGCCATCTCGGGGAAGAGCGTCCCCTGGAGTGGAATCGTCCCGAGCGCGGCGGCCTCTTCGAGGCGCGCGGCGACCGCGTGCGCGCCGTCCTCACCGAAGAGCTGCGTGGTGCGCTCGGCCACCGGCAGGAGACGCACGACGCCCTTCTTCGTCTCGACGACGCGCGTCTCCCACTTCGCGAGATCGACGCCGAGCGGCTGCGCGAAGCGGCGCACGACGTCGTAGACCAGCGTGAAGCCCTTCGCTTTCCCGCGCGCGCCGCCGTCGTCGTCCTCGTCGTCGGCCGCCTCTTCGTCCTCGTCCTTGCCGCCCGAGTCGTCCGCGGCCTCGCCGTCGCTGGCCTGGAGCGTCCAGAGAAAGAGGGCCGTGAGGCGCGCGTCCTCCTCGAGCGCGCCAGCGACGCCGTTCCGAGCCCGCGCCTCCGCGGTGCCGAGCACGTTCTCGAGGGCGGTGCGGCCGACGACCTCCCAGACCTTCTCCAGATACTCGTCGAGCCTGACCTCCCGCCCTTCGGCGGTCTCGACCTTGGCGTAGCGGCTGAAGACCTCGAGCGCCGGCCCGATGCAGGCGAAGACGAGGTCCGCGCCGCGCACGCCCTCGCCCTGGAGGCGCTCCATCCAGTCGCCCACGCGCCTCGGTAGCTCGCGGAGCACGTCGGCCCAGTCGCCGACGGGCGCGTCGTCGGGGCGGGGGCGGCAGATGAGGTGGACGCTGGTGGCGAGGGCTGCGGACTCCTGCGAGCGCAGGCGGCCGGGCCGCTCGGTGGCGATCGGCCACGAGCCGACGATGGTCCAGCCGCCGCGGATCATGCCGGAGAGGAGCGCTTCCCAGCCTTCGGTGGTCTTGTGGGCGAAGACGACCGAGCCAACACCATCCTCGCGCAGGACGCGACGGCCCTCGGCGAACGCCCGGGCCATCGTCTCCTCGAACCAGTCGCGGTCCTTGGCGCGGCCGTCGTCCTTCTTCGTCTCGTCCTGCACCGCCTCGCGCCTCTTGGGCGTCAGGGGATTCGTCGGGTCGTACGGGTCGCGCAAGAGCGGATGACCTGGCAGCGCGCGCTTGAGCCAGACGAGGAAGAAGTCGGAGAGGTCGGCGTAGGGAACAGCGTCGTAGTACGGAGGATCCGTGAACCACAGGTGGGCCGTCTCGTCCGGCAGTGGGTGATCAGTCGCGTCGGCGGCCTGCAATTGCCCGCTACGCGATCCCGGCCACGCCTCCACGACCCGCGCAGTCCAGTCGATTGCCCCGTCTAGGTTCCCTGACGCGTCCGACCACGGCACCGCTTCGGCGAAATCCCAGACGATCGGCAACGCCTGGCGGCCGAAGGTGCTCCTGACGAACTCCCCGGACTGAGCCCAGCTGACGATCGCACTCCCGTAGTCCGCGCACCGCCCGACGACCATGGCGGTGGTCGTGCGGATGGCGTCATCTCCAGTTTGGGGCCGGTCATGCGCTGCTCGGGCTACAGTTCGCAGCGCCACCTTCTGCCGCGCCGTGAAGAGGTTGCCCCACTGGAGCATGCCGTAGCGCTGCACGCTGAACGCGCGGCCCGCCCCCGAGCCGCCACCGGCCGGCGTCGGCTCATCCGGCACCGGGCAGAGGCCCTGCTTCCCGCCGCGCTCCCACTCGGCGAGCATCGCCGCCACGCGCGCCTGCGCCTCGCGCACGGCCGCGTAGTCGCGCTCGGTCGGGAGCCGGTAGTGCCGCCCCGTCTCGCCCGGGCGGAGCGTCACCACCGCGAGGAGCCGCGCCCCGCCCGTGCGCCGGCCGTTGGCGTCGAAGATCACGTCCGCCCCGCCGCGCTCGGCGGCGAGCTGCGCGCGCACGCGCTCGGGCGGCAGCACGGCGCCGCAGCAGAGGCAGGTCGCCTTGGCGCGCGTCACCGTGCCGCCGGGCACCTCCTTCTCCGTCTTCGGCTCGAAGACCTCGAACTCGACACGTGGCGACTGTCCGTTGGGCCGTTCGACCCGGTGGCGGAGCGCCCGCCTGCGGCTCGCCTTCTTGCAGAGCCAGAACGAGCGCACGAGCGGGATCTCCGCGCCGCAGCCCGGCGCCTCGCAGCGCACCGTGCGCGCCCAGAGGTAGGCGATAGGCGTCCCACCGTCCGGGTCCTTCGGGTAGAGGTCGGCGAGCTCCCGCTCCGCCTGCCGCTTGATCTCCGCCCCGGCGCGGCGCAGCTCGTCGGCCAGCTTCGGCCCGTGCCGCGGGATGTCCTCGAGCATCACCTTGAGGATCAGGCACGCGACCGGGTTGAGATCGCTCGCGAACGCCTCGCAGCCGAGCCGCAGCGCCTCGAGCGGGATCGACCCGCCGCCCGCGAAGGGATCCACCACCAGCGGCGGCTCGTACGTGCCGCCGTCGGCCGGCGCGTGCGCCGCCTTCACCAGCGCCCGGCTCACCTCGAGATACGTGCGGTCCGCGGCGAGGTCCCAGTTCGCGAAGTCGCCGATGAAGCGCAAGAGCGCCGCCCGCAGCTCCGCGTCCGTCGTCCCCGGATTGCAGCCGCCCACCTCGCGGAGTCGCCTGCGCGCCTCGGCCTTGAACTCCGCCGGACACAAGGGATCGCACGGGTCCGGCCAGAGCAGGCCGAGGAGCACCGCCCGGCTCGATGCCAGCGGCCGCCGTGCCCACCACAGGTGGAGCGTCGACGGATGCCCGTGCCGGATCGACTTCTCGCGCGCCGCGTGCTTGCTCACCTCGGCGATCGGGAAGTCCACCTCGGCGAGGCGCTTGCAGCCCTTGGGGATCATGCGGCGCTCTCGATCAGCCGCTGGAGGCAGGCGATCGCTCGACGCAGGCTCTCGGCTCCCTGCGCGGCTACTTCGGGACGCCAGTGACTCTCGACGTATTCGATCAGGCGTGCGGCGTACGCGGGACCGACGGAGCGACCGCTGCCCTCGCGCGGCACCATGTCCGCGCGGACGTCCTTCCGTCGCGATCTGCGCGCGAGGTTGACCATCTCGACCTTCGCGTTCTGGAGAGCTTCGGGGTCGGCAGGAGCCCGGCTCTGCGCGATGCCAAGGTACTTCGCCAGCGCCTCTCGGTCTGCCATGAGCCAGGCCTCGACTTGGCGCACGGCGACACGGAAGCAGAGCTGAGGCGCCGGCGCGGCCAACCAGCTCTCCCGCAGCGGTGGCGCGCAGTCTGCGTCTCCGTTCAAGTCGACCAGCACGAACCAGGGTGCGTGCCGGGCTGCCTTGTTGTAGCCGCCGATCTTGTCGCGCAGCGCGGACTTGCCCTGCTTGCCATAGACCGCACCGGGACTACCACCCGCGTGGGCAATGAGCCGACGTGCAACGGCTTCGTCCACGATCCCTTCCACAGCTGCGGAGATGATCACCGGTTCGGGCATGCTCACGCATCTCCGAACAGGGTGAGTTGTCCGACCTCCGCCGGACGGGTCTTCGGAATCACGGCGTCGGCCAGCGACAACCCACCCTCGAGGAGGTCGCGGATGTCTCGATGCGAGCCCGCCGTCGTGACCTCGGTGCCCTCGCTCTTGGGAACGAGGAGCAGAACCTCGTCGAGCCCGATTCCCTCGTCTCGAAGCAAGTCCGGAGAATGCGTGCTGAGAAGAATCTGGCGTCCCGTTCGGCGTTGGACGCGGGCCAGCATCTGCGGCAGGACGCGCACGATGTCGGGGTGCAGTGAAAGCTCCGGCTCCTCGAGGAGCAGCGGTCCCTCCTTGTCCATGGCCACCCACAGGAGCCCCATCAGACGAAGCGTGCCGTCGGAGAACTGTTCCTCGGTCTGCCACGCACCCCGCGGACGCCAGTGCTGGTACCTGCCGCGCAGGTGCGGCGTCCCGCGCGGGTCGCGAGTCAGCTCGATCTCCTCGAGCTGCGGCACCGCGACACGCAGCACTTCCTGAATCCGCTCGAGCCGCGCCTTCCGAGTACGCTCCGGCGTCCTCGCAACCTGCTCCAGGAAGTCGCCGCCGAAGGGATCGTTCGTGCGCCCGACCGAGCGATCGGGCTCCCGCACGAGCTGCGGCACGATGTGTAGGTAACGGATGCTCGCGAAGAACGACGCCAGCGCGCGGAACGGCTGGTTGACGTTGACCTGCTCGAGGTACGTCTGCGTGAGCCGCGTCGGGTCGTCCGCGTCTTCGTCCGTCGGCCGCTCGAGTAGACTCTGGCTCCCACGGCGAACACGCTCCGTTCGTACCATCGGCCGGCGCTGGTTGTCTTGGTAGAACGAGAGCCCGTAGTCCCATCGATCCGTGTCGTCTTCCACCGTGATGGCGATGGTGACATCCGGGTAGCGTCGCGCCGCGAGGCACCGGATGGCGGTCACGCCGCCGCGTCGGCCGACGGCCGCCTGAAAGCCGCCACCGGTCGACGCGAGGTCTCGGAGAAATCGAAACGCGTCCAGGAAGTTCGACTTGCCCGACGCATTGGGGCCGACCAGGAAGACGCGATCGCGGATCTCCGCATCCAGCTGGGCGAAGTTCTTCCAGTTCTTCAGCGTGATCTTCCTGATCTTCATGCCTTGCCTCCGTACGGCGGCGAGTCCTCGCGGACCTGCATCGGCTGCTTCATCGCGTCCACCGACAGGTAGTAATGCGCGACCTTGGTCACCTCGTTCCAGTCGAGCCGCGCCGGGTCGCGGATCGGCTCCTGGAGCACCGGGGTCGTGTCGCAGCTCGTGACGACGTAGAGCCAGAAGCAGTCGCGGCGGTCCTCGGCGACGCGGCGCTCGTTGGGTGTCAGCAGCACCGTTCCCGTGGCGGCGCCGAGACCCTTCACCTCGATTAGGCGCAGCTCGCCCGAGGCGAGGTCGAGGCTGGTCACGTCGTAGCCGAGGTTCTTCTCGGAGACGTCGTAGACCTGCCGGCCCTGCGCCCGCTCGTGCTCCATGACCACGCGCATCGCGACGGCTTCGGTCTCGAAGCTGGGCTTGAGCCGGCGCACGTCGGGCGCCTCGCGCTCGGGGTGCGGGAGCACGAGGACGCTGGTGAGCCGCTCGACGGCCTGCAGCGTGAGCGCGCGCTGGCGCTCGAGATCGGCGCGGCGCCGCTCGCGGCGCGCGAGCAGCTCCGCGTGGCGCGCCTCGGCCATCGCGAGGCGGCCTTCGGCGCCGGCGAGCTTCTGCTCGACGTCGGATGCCGCGCGCCCGATCTCCTCGTCGGCGCGTTGGAGCAGCTCCGTGAGCGACAGCTCGACGTGCGCAGCGATCCGTTCGACCTCGCTCAGCCGGTCGGCACGTGCCTCCTCGAGAAACGGGGCGAGCGCGTGCTCGTGCAGCCAGGCCGTGGCCTCGGGAAGCTGCGCAACCGGGGGAAGCTCGGCGGGCGCCTCGGCGGGAACGAAGTTGCCCAGCAGCCCCGGCTCCTGGAGCCGCGGCTCGCCCCGCTCGCCGATCTCCAAGGCGAAGAGCCGCTCGTGCACCACGTGGCCGAGCCCATCCACGATGCGCGCGCGATAGAAGTCGATGCGCGCCGGGGCCTCGTGCTGAAGGGAATGGAAGGTGGCGCCCTTGCCGAGCTCGGCCGCCGCACGCGCCTGGGTGTGGCGCCGCACGGCCTCGAAGAGGGGATGACCGGGCGTCACCCATTCGAGCTTCTCCGTCTCGGCCGTGTCGCGATCGGTGGAGCAGCGCGGGTAGCGGTCCGCGAGGGCGGGCAGCTTCCAATCGGCTTCTTGCTCGTACTGGCGCAGCACCGGCGGCGTGCGCGCCGGCTCGAAGGCGTGGGGGACCGTCGGCACGGGCTTCAGCGTCCACGGCACGAACTCGGCCGCCTCGCGCAGGAAGCGTGCGATGGTCTCCGGCACGACGCGCCGCTCCTGCGCGCGGGCGCGCCGCTCGATCAGCATCTCCAGATTGAGCTTCTTGCTCGCCAGGCCCTCCAGCGCGTTCTGGCAGATCGCGCGGAACTGCTGCTCGTCCACGTTGCGCAGCAGGCGATCCTCGAGGTCGGCGTCGCCGAGCCGTCCCGAGTAGTAGTCGCGCAGCACGCGCTCGACCCGGGCAGCGGGCAGCACCTCGCCGACCACGTTGAACACGGCGTCGTCATCGAGCGCGTCGCGGATCTCCTGGAGCTTCTCGAGCAGGCGCTGAAGCACCTTGCCCTCGATGGTGTTGGTCGCCACGAAGTTGAAGATCAGGCAGTCCTTGCGCTGGCCGTAGCGGTGGATGCGCCCCATGCGCTGCTCGAGCCGGTTCGGGTTCCAGGGAATGTCGTAGTTGAAGAGGATGTTGCAGACTTGGAGGTTGATGCCCTCGCCGGCGGCTTCGGTGGCGACCAGCACCTGGATGGCGCCCTCCCTGAACTGCTGCTCCGCCCAGAGGCGCGTGCCGGGCTCGTCGCGTGAGCCCGGCTTCATGCCGCCGTGGATGAACCCGACCCGGAAGCCCCATTGCTTCAGGCGCTCCACCAGATAGTCGAGCGTGTCCTTGAACTCCGTGAAGAGGAGCAGGCGCTGCTCGGAGTGGTCGAAGAAGCCTTCCTTCTGGAGGAGCGCCTTGAGCTCCGAGAGCTTGGCCTCCGCGCCGGAATCCTCGACCGCCTGCGCCTCCGCGGCCAGACGGCGCAGCTCTTGCACCTCGTGCCGGACCTGATCGGCGTTGGCTGCGAGCGTGACCGCTTCGAGCATCTGCTCGAGGCGCTCACGCTCGCCCTCTTCCATCTCCTCCAGCTCCTCGGGGTCGGGGAGATCGGGGGGCGCCAAACGTACGAGATCCTGCGCGCGCTCGAGCCCCTCCTCCAACCGTCGCGCGCGATTCTCCAGCGACCGGCGCATCGCGAACGTGCTCGACGCGAGGCGGCGCTGGTAGAGGGACATCAGGAAGCCGATCGCGCGGGCACGCGGGTCCTCGCCCTCCGCCGCCGCGCGCGCGCTCTCCCGCTTCACGAAGCGCGTGACGTTCCGGTAGAGCTCGAGCTCGGCGCCGTCGATCTGGAAGTCGACGGTATGCGGAATGCGCTTCGTGAAGATCGGCCGCGCGGCCCAGGAGCCGTCCGCGCGACGCTCGGGGAAGTAGACCATGGCCTCCTTCGTCCGGCGCAGATAGAAGGGCGCCCGGCGCCGGTTCATCGCCTCGCGGATCGACTTGACGTCCGCGTAGGCGTCCGCGTCGAGGAGCTGCAGGAACAGGCTGAAGTTCTGCGGATCGCCCTTGTGCGGCGTTGCCGTGAGCAGCAGCATGTGGTCCGAGGTGTCCCGGAGCAGCTCGCCGAGCCTGTAGCGCAGGCTCTTGTGCGACTCGTCCGACGCGGACATGCGGTGAGCCTCGTCCACGATGACGAGGTCCCAGTGGACCTGCCGCAGGCCCGGAAGGATCTCGCCGCGCTTCGCGAGGTCGAGCGAGGTGATGACACGGCTTCTCTCCATCCACTGGTTGACGCCGAACTGCTCGCGGATGTCCTGACCCTTCATGACCAGGAACTTCGCGTCGAACTTCTCCTTCAGCTCGCGCTGCCACTGGAATGCCAGATTGGCCGGGCAGACGATCAAGATCCGCTCGGCGAGGCCGCGTAGTTCGAGCTCGCGGATGAGCAGGCCGGCCATGATCGTCTTGCCTGCGCCCGCGTCGTCGGCGAGCAGGAAGCGCACGCGCGCAAGCTTCATCAGATAGTCGTAAATGGCCTCGAGCTGGTGTGGGAGCGGATCGACGCGGGAGATGGAGAGGCCGAAGTACGGATCGAACTCGTAGGCGATGCCCAGCATGTAGGCCTGGAGCCCGAGGCGAAGGAGACGGCCGTCGCCGTCGAACGAGTGCCGGGCGCGCAGGAGGGTGAGCCGCTCGAGGTCGGTGGCGGTGAGCGTCACCCTTCGGAAGCGCTCCGACTGCACGCCGACGAGCCCGACGACCCAGCTCGCGGGGCCGTTCGGCTGGACGGTCTCGACGCGCATCGGCTCGCTGAAGAGCGGGCCGGTCAGGACCTGACCCGGGCTGAGTGCTGCCGCATCGCTCATCTCGCGGCTCCCGTTCACCGTCGGCGCTCGCTTTGGAAGCCGTCCGCCAGCGGCGCGCCGTACCTCCAGCACTCGTCGGCGCGCGCCCGGTCACGGCCCTCGTCGGAGACCTTGAACGGCGGATTCGCGTGGATGAAGTCGGCTTCGAACGTTTTGGCCTTCGGACGCTTCAGGAGCTCGTCGAGGTTCACGCGGCGCGCAAGACGTACTCGGAAGCCGCGCGACGCGTCAAGCTTCCGAGCGCCCTGCCCCCCAGCGCGGCGGGCACCCGCTGGAGTGCAGGGCAGCGACGCCGCCACGGCACGAGGCGCTCGGGGCGTCTCTAGCCCGCGGCAGCGCGCAGCGCCCGGACCGCCGGGCGCTGCGCGCTCGTCGGGCGGCGGAAGCGGAGCCAGTAGTACGCCATCCACGCGAGGAGGAGCGGGATCAGCACGAGCGGCGGCCCGACGTAGCGGACAATGAACGGCAGCGACGGCACCTGCACGACGATCACGGCGGTGACAGCGCCGATGAACGACCCGACCATCTTCAGCATGTGGAAGCACCACCACGGGCGCGGCAGCGGCGGCACGCCGACGATCTCCCAGACGTCGGCCGCGACGACGAACGCCGACAGCGTCGCGAAGCACGCGGAGATCACGCGCACGTCGGCCGAGGACGCGGCGCGCGCCTGGCCCGCGAGCCCGACCGTCGCGCCCGCGGCGGTCGCCACCGCGAGCCAGTCGACCCACGCCGCACGGGGCCGCGGCGCCGCCCGCCTGCGCGCGAGCGAGCGGCGCCCCGAGAACGCCAGGTAGAAGACGAAGAGCGCGAGGTCGAGGAGGAACGGCTCGTGGTCGTGCACGGCGACGACCACCGCGCTCGCGCAGACGAGCGCCATGAACCACACGTAGACGCGACCGCAGTGCCGGTGCCAGTGGCCGCCCTTCCGCGCGACCAGCGCGACGGCGCCCATGACGAGCGCGACCGTCCCCGTCACGACGTGGCTGCGGAGCGCCCAGTACGCGAGCGCGTCGTCCCCCATCGGCCGGACCGTAGGCGCGCCGGCGCGCGCGGGGCAAGGAAAAGCGCGCGGTCTGCGCCGCGCGCACCCACCATAGATGTACGCAGCGGGCCTACGGCGCGTCGGCCGCGAGGCAGTCGCCGGCGACCCGGCCGTCGTTCGGGTCGAACGGCGGCGAGCGCCGCGTCGAGCCGTCGAGCGCCCAGACCCGGAAGCGGACCTTCGCGTCGGGCGGGAGCCTGTCGGGCGGCATCCAGAAGACGGCCCAGCGCCGGCGGCCGCCGCTCGCGCGGTCGAGCGCGACCGTGACGAAGTCGAGGCCCTCGTCCGACTCCTCGACGCCGCCCGCGGCGAGCGCCGCCCACTCGCCGCGCGGGCCGCGCGCCTCGATCCCGGCCGTCGGCGTCACACGCTCGGCCGACCAGATCGGCTCGACGTCGTCCCACGTGAAGCACGGGAAGGTGCGGACGGGGCGGCCCGTCGCCGGGTCCTCGAGCACGTCGGCGAGGCCCGCGTCCGGGAGGGACGGCGCCTCGCCGGCGTCGTCCACCGTGAAGCGCCGCGCGCGGCCGGCGTCGTAGGCGAAGCGCCGCGGAGCGGGCGCCGGCGCCGGCGCGGCGAGGGTCGACGCGAGGCGCGCGAGCGCGTGCGCGACCAGCGGACCCGACTCGGGACCGTAGAGGGTCGAGCCGCCTTCGTAGTCCTGCGCGTCGTACTCCTCGGGCGTCGTGAAGTACGAGCGGTACTCCCCGGCGAGCCCGACGAGGACGACCCGCGGCGCGCCGCCGGCCGCCTCAGCGACGCCGCGGGCGATGCGCCGCCCGAGCACGGTCGTGAACTCGCCGGGGAGCGTCGCGAGGACGAGCCCACCCATCCGATATACGCCGAGCGGGACCGTGCGCGGGCCCTCCGGCGGCGACGCGAGCCAGCGGAGGAGCCCGGCCATCGGCGGGCGGAGCTCGAGCCCCCACGGGTCGAGGAGGTTTTGCTTGGGTCCGTGCCCAGGCGTCCGCTCGCCGCGCACGCCCTCGCGCCAGCCGGCGGCGAAGAGCGCGGTCCGCCCGTCCTCGGCGCCGCCGACGGCCGCGGCGCCCATCCGCGCGTCGGCCGCCGTCCGGTGCGCGACGCCGCGCGCGTCGGTGAACGTCGCCCCCGCGAGCGCGACGGCCGGGTCGAAGGCCGCTTCGAGCCGGCTTTCGGCCGGCGGCCCCGCCTCCGCCATCCCGCGCGCGATTCCGTCGGCGAGGCGGCGCCCGACGGCGAGCGCGCTCCGCCGGTCCTGGACGAGCCAGTCGGGCGAGACGTCGCCCTCGGCGCCGTTGAAGAGTGCCACGACGGAGCCCGCGAGCCGCTCCTCGACGAGGCGGGTCGCGACGCCGAAGAGGTCGCTCGAGTAGACCTCGGACGCGGGCCCCATCGCCGTTGCGTGGACCGCGAAGAACGCCGCGACGGCGATCGTCGCGCCGAGCCGGCCGACGGCGTCCACGCGGAGCACCGTGAGCGTCGGGTCGACCGCGCGGTAGGCGTCGGCGTCCCACCCGGGCGCCGGCGCGACCGGGAGGGCGGCGTTCTCCGCGAGGAGCGCGTCGCGCTCGGGGTCGAGCGCGAAGGCATCGAAGCTCCGGTTGCGCGCGACGCCGGCGAGCCTGAGCGTCGCCAGGCGGACGGTCGCCGGACGGCGGCGCCGCGCCGCCTCGCGGACCGCGGCGGCGATCCGGCGCGCGAGGAACTCGAAGAGGTCGCGGTCGAAGCCGGCGCGCGGCGACGCGTACGCGTTGTAGAGGCGCGAGGAGGAGAAGTTGCCGGGGCTGTGGTGCGTGTGGGTGGCCGCGACGACGAGCCGGTCGCGGCCCACGTGCCGCGTCTCGCCGTCCGCGCCAAGGAGCTCGGCGACGCGGTCGACGAGCCCCGCCGGCACCGCCCACAGGTCGCACGCGACGAGCGCGAGCGGCGCGCCGTCGGCGTCCTCGAGGTAGACGGCGCGGGCGTGGAGCCGCGTCCACCAGCCGCGCGCCGTCCGCCCGACGATCGAGAAGCCGCCCATCGGGAAGCCGGGTGGCGGCGTCAGGTCGACCTTCGCGGCGCCCGCCCGGAACGTCCCCGCCGGCACGGGCGCCGCGGGCACCGGGATCGTGCCCTCGATCTTCTCGGAGCAGGCGGCGAGGAGGACGAGGCCGGCGGCGAGCAGGGCGGGCGAGCGCACCGGGCGCTGAAAGCACGGAGCGGCCCGGACGTGCAAGGCGACGCGGCTTGCACGCCCGACCCGCGAGCGCCTATGAGGTCGCCGATGCCGCAGAACGTGCCCGAGTTCGTCTTCGGCGCCGACGCGCTGAAGGTCCGGCAGTTCCTCTACGAGCACTGGTGCGCGCACGGCACCGCACCGAACCTCCGCACCGTCCACGAGGCGACCGGGCTCGCGCGCGAGCGGATCGTCGCGGCGTACCGGGAGCTCGACCTGGGCGTCATGTGCGTCGTCGACCTCGACACGCAGAACGCGAACGTGTTGAAGGCTCCGCCCTTCTCGAGCTACCCGACGCAGGCCGCCGTGCACCTGGGCGGCCGCTTCCACTGCTGGGCCGGCTGCGCCATGGAGGCGCTCGCGATCGGCCGCATGCCACCGTTCGCGGGCAAGGAGCTCCGGATCGAGGGGTACTGCGCGTGCTGCCTCGCGCCCGTCACGCTCCGGACGAAGGACGACCGAACGCTCGAGCAGACGCCGGCGACGCTCCTCATCCACGTGAGCCTCTCGCCGCGCGAGTGGAACACGACGAACATCGTCGCGATGTGCGACGCGATGAACTGGGTCCACGACCGCGAGCACGCCGAGCGCTGGGAGCGGAAGATCGGCCGGCGCGGCGTCGTGTTCACGCTCGAGCAGGCGCGGAAGTTCGTCGCGGGCACGGCGGCCGCGCGCATGTGGCAGTACGACCGGCGCCCCGACTCCGTGCATCCCCAGCGCATCATCGACGGCATCCGCGCCCTCGGCGTTGACGTGAGCGGCTGGGGCGAGTGATGGAGTTCGGCCTCTTCGTCCAGGCGCACGTTCCCCGCCACGAGACGGAGGCCGATCCCGAGGGCGCCGAGCACGCGCGACTGCTGCGCGAGGTGGAGCTCGCAGAGGCGTGCGACCGGCACGGCTTCAAGTACGTCTGGTCGGTCGAGCACCACTTCCTCGAGGAGTACTCGCACCTCTCGGCGTCGGAGGTCCTCCTCCCGTGGATCGCGGCGCGGACGACGCGGATCCACGTCGGCTCGGCGATCTGGAACCTGACGCCGCCCGTGAACCACCCGGCACGGATCGCCGAGCGCGTCGCGATGCTCGACCACCTCTCCGAGGGCCGCTTCGAGTTCGGCACCGGACGCGGCTCGTCGTCCATCGAGTATCGGGGCTTCGGCATCCCCGACGGAGAGACGACGCGCGCGATGTACGACGAGTCGCTGCGCGAGATCCTCCGCATGTGGCGCGAAACCTCCTACCGCCACGAGGGACGCTTCTTCACGATGCCGCCGCGAAACGTCCTCCCGAAGCCCTGGACGAAGCCGCATCCGCCGCTCTGGGTCGCGTGCGGCAGCCCGTCGACGTTCGAGAAGGCGGCCCGCCTCGGCCTCGGCGCGCTCTGCTTCACCCTGGGCGCGCCGAAGGACTTCGCGCCGCTCATCGCGGTCTACAAGAAGCACGTCCGGCACGCCGAGCCGGTCGGCGAGTGGGTGAACGACAACGTCGCGTGCGTGACGGCGCTCGTCTGCGACGAGGACCGCGCCCGCGCGCGCCGGATCGCGTGCGCCATGGGGAGCGGGTACCACACGAGCCTCGTCTTCCGGTACCTCGACACGTTCCCGCGCCCGGCGGGCATCCCGCCGTGGCCCGCGCTCGTGCCGGAGCCCACGCCCGCCGAGCTCGAGGAGCGCATCCGGTCCGGCCAGCGCGTCGTCGGCGACCCGGACGAGTGCGCCGCCGCGGTCCAGCAGTACGCCGACATCGGCTGCGACCAGCTCATCTTCGGCGTCCTCGCCTCGACGCTCCCGCAGGACGTGGCGCTCCGCTCCGTCACGCTCTTCGGCGAGCACGTGATCCCGCGCTTCGACCGGGATCCCGTCCACTCGACGACGCGGATGCGCGAGGCGGCGCGGCGATGACGGCGCCGGCCGACGCGGTCCAGATCGTCCCGCCCGGCCGGCTCGTCTGGGGGCTCCAGCTTCCCGTCGCCGCGCAGTCGACGGTGTTCGCGCAGCCGTGGGAGGCCGAGGCCGGCCCGGCGGACGTCCGTCGGGTCGCGGAGGCGTGCGACCGCCACGGCTTCTTCTACGTCGCCGTCTGCGACCACGTCTGCGTCCCGCGCGCGCAGGCGGCCGCGATGTCCACGGTCTGGTACGACCCCGTCGCGACGCTCGGCTTCGTCGCCGCCGCGACCGCGCGCGTCCGGCTCCTCTCCTACGTCTGGGTCGCGCCCTATCGCCACCCGCTCGCGACCGCGAAGGCGTTCGCGACCCTCGACGCGCTCTCCGGCGGGCGCGTCATCCTGGGCGTCGGCGCCGGGCACCTCGAAGGCGAGTTCCGGACGCTCGGCGTCGACTTCGCACGGCGCGGCCGGCTCCTCGACGAGGCGATCGACGCGGTCGCCGCCGCGCTCGCCGACGAGTGGCCGGTGCACGAGGGGCCCACGTGGCGCTTCCGGGACGTGGGGCTCCGCCCGCGGCCGGTGCAGCGCCCGCGCCCGCCGATCTGGGTGGGCGGCAGCACGCCGGGCGCGCTCCGCCGCGCCGCCGCGCGCGGCGACGGGTGGCTCCCGCAGGGCACGTTCCGCGACCGGCTGCCCGGCCAGATCGCGCTCATCCGCGCGCACCGCCGCCGCGTGCGCGGCGAGGCGCCGATCGAGATCGGCGCGAACAGCGAGTGGCTGTACGTCGGCACGCCGCGCTGGGACGTCCCGCCGGGCACGCGGACGGGCGGCGGCGAGGCGATCGCGGCGTCGCTCCGCGAGCTGCGCGCGCTCGGCGTCTCCCACTGCGGCGTCCGCTTCCGCACGCGCTCGTGCGACGAGCTCGTCGACCAGATCGCCGCCTTCGCCGCCGAGGTGGCGCCGCACGTGAACGCCTGATGGGACTCCTCGACCGCCGCGTCGCGATCGTCTCCGGCATCGGCCCCGGCCTCGGGCGCGACGTCGCGCTGGCACTCGCGCGCGAGGGCGCCGACGTCGCGCTCGGCGCGCGCACCGCGGCGGCGCTCGACGCCGTCGCCGCCGAGGTGCGCGCGCTCGGCCGCCGCGCCCTTCCCGTCCCGACCGACGTCGCGAAGCCGGAGGACTGCCGCCGCCTCGCCGACCGCACGCACGCGGAGCTCGGCCGCATCGACGTGCTGGTGAACAACGCCTTCCTCGGCGGCCCGTCCGCGCCCGTCGCCCAGGCGAGCATGGAGGAGTGGCGGCGCATCTTCGACGTGAACCTCTTCGGGTCCGTGCAGCTCACCCAGGCCGTCGTCCCGCACATGCAGGCCGCGGGCGGCGGATCGATCGTCATGGTGAGCTCGATGTCGATCCGGATCATCGAGCCGCGCTTCGGCGGGTACGCGGCGTCGAAGGGCGCCCTCCTCGCCGCGACGCAGACGCTCGCGCGCGAGCTCGGCGCCCACAACATCCGCGTCAACTCCGTGGTCCCGGGCTACATCTGGTCGGACAAGCTCGCCGCGTACTTCCGCGCGATCGCCCGGCAGCGCGGCACGACGTTCGAGGCGGTGCGCGACGAGATCGCGTCGCGCACGGCGCTCGGCCGCATCCCGACGTCGGCCGAGATCGCCGGCACGGTCGTCTTCCTCGCCTCCGACCTGTCGTCGGTCGTGACCGGCCAGGCGATCGACGCGAACGGCGGGCACTTCTTCCACTAGCCGCGGGTCCGCGCGGGCGGGTCAGGAGAGCTTGTCGAGCAGGCAGTTCGAGAGGATCCGCCCGCAGCTCGCCTTCGGCTTCTTCGCCTTCGGGAGCCCGCTCCCCGGCACGCCTCTGAAGCGAGCCGAGACGCCGAGGGTGATCGGCTGCCCGACGACGTGGTCGCGCTCGACGTGCCGCCCGCGGAGCCGGTTCCCGTGCCGGAGGACCTTCAGCGTCGTGCGGTAGCCCTTCACGCGGAGCGGCGCGCTCGCGCAGGCGCCGTTCGCGGACGTGAGCTCCGCCAGGTTCGTCGTGCGGAGCGCGAGCCGCCCGCCCTCCCGCGTCCACGTGCCGACCTCGTCCGGGACCACCACCTGGGCGCCGTTCGGACAATTCGCGACGCCGCCGGGCATCGCGAAGCGACCGTCGTCGCGGAGCGCGAGGACGCCGCGGAAGCGCTGGCTGCACGAGCACGTCGCGCCGCGCACCGTCGCCGTGAACGTCGTCGTGCCCTCGAGCGTCCAGCACGAGCCGGCGATGCGCGGGTGCTCGCACTGCGGCCCCGGCACGCACACGTCGTCGGTGCACGCGTTCCCGTCCCAGCAGTTGCCGAGGGGCGTGGCCTCGCAGACGCCGGCGCGGCACGTGCCCGCGGCCGCGCACGTCTCGGGCTCGGCGCACGCGAGACCGTCGGGCTTCGGCGTACCGGCGAGGCAGCCCCCGGTGAGCGGGTCGCACGACGGCCCAGTCCGGCACGCCTCGGCGCCGGGGCACGCGGCCGGGTCGGTCCCCGCGCAGACGCCGCCCTGGCACGCGGACGACTGCGTGCACGCGTCGCCGTCGTCGCACGGCGCGCCGTTCGTCGCGCACGCCGCGTCGCCGGCATGGTAGCGGAGGAGGCCGGTGAGCGCCGGGCCGCCGTCGCAGTGCTGCTCGAAGCTCGCCCCGAAGCTCACGAGCGCGCCGCCGCCGTCGTACGCCGCGTCGAGCACGGTGAAGCGCCCCGTGATCCCCGCGCAGCCGCGGCCGTCGACGACGACGGAGAGGCCCGGCACGCCGGCGGACGGCATGGCGGCGGCGTTCTCGTACGCCCCGGGCGCGAGCGCCTGGCCGTCCGGCGCCGCGAAGTCGAACGACGCCGTGTGCCCGCTCCCCGACGCGTCGACGCGGACGTGCCCGACGTCGGCCGAGGCGGTGAACGCGCCGTCGAGCCGCCGATCGACGCCGCCGCCGACGTAGTCGCCCGGCACGCCGTGGAGGAACGCGAAGGTCGCGGCGGGGGCCGGCGCGGCGCCGGCGAGCGTCACCGCGAGCGCGGCGAGACGAGAGGCTGGGTGCCGCCGTCCCCCCGCGCGCGCGCCGTCCATGCGGCCCACGCTACGGTCGGCGGCGGGACTCGCGCAAGGGGATCGCAGCCTCCAGACGCTGCATAGAATGACACTATACGGGGACGACGCTCAGTCGCCCGCCGGCACCAGCTCCACGTCGATCGTGATCGCGACCTCGTCGCCGACCGCGACCCCGCCCGTCTCGAGCGCCTTGTTCCAGACGACGCCGAAGTCCTTGCGGCTGATCTTCGTCGAGGCCGAGCCGCCGAGGCGCGGCTTGCCCAGCGCGTCGACGGTCGGCGTCGGCGAGCCCTCGACGTCGAGCACGACGGGCCTCGTCACGCCGTGGAGCGTCAGGTCGCCCTCCACGCGCCAGTGGCCGCCCGCGGCGGGCGTGACCCTCGTCGACCGGAACCCGATCGTCGGGTACCTCTCGACGTCGAGGAAGTCGGCGCTGCGGAGGTGGGCGTCCCGCTTCTCGTTCCGGGTGTCGATGGTGGCGGCGTCGATCGACGCGTCGACCGATGACTTCGTCAGGTCGTTCGGGTCGAGCGTGACCCTGCCGCGCACCGTCCCGAACGTCCCGCGGACCGTCGACACCATCATGTGCCGGACGGCGAACCCGGCGCTCGTGTGCGCGGGGTCGATCGTCCAGTCCGATCCGCGCGCGAGCGCGGGGAGGACGAGGAGGAGCGCGAGCGCGAGGCGGCGACGCGGGCGGTGCCGGGTCACGCGGCGCGCTCGGCGCGGAGCGCCTCGAGGACCTGCTCGGGGTGCTCGGCGGCGCTGGCGACCCGGGCCCAGTGCTTCCGGACCGTCCCGTCGGGACCGATCCACACCGTCGAGCGAATGACGCCGACCGTCCTCTTCCCGTACAGCATCTTCTCGCCGTACGCGCCGTAGGCCTTCATCACCTTGCGCTCGGGATCGGAGAGCAGCGGGAACGGCAGCTTGTACTTCGCCGCGAACTTCCGGTGGGACTCCTCGCCGTCGGCGGACACGCCGAGCACGACGGCGTCGAGCCTCCCGATCTCCTTCCACGCGTCGCGGAAGCCGCACGCCTCCTTCGTACATCCCGGCGTGTCGTCCTTCGGATAGAAGTAGAGGATCACGTGCCTCCCCGCGAAGTCGGCGAGCGACACGTCCTTCCCGCGCGCGTCCTTCAGCGTGAACGGGGGCGCGGCCTTCCCTTCCTTGATCGCCATCTCGTCTCCTCGCGCTGCTGGAGCCGTCGAAGGTTGCCGCCCGCGCACCGCGAGTCAAGACCCGCGGCGGGAAGCGCCGCGACCGGCAGGTGGTGGGTCACGGTGCGAGTCGCACCCACCTCGTCCGGGAGCACGGGGGAGCCCTCACGCTCCCGGGTCGATGGTTCGCGGCTGCCGCGGCCGACGTCCTCGTGCCGCAGCATCCGGGGTGCCGTGCGCCGTGCGACCCGTCCACGCACGTCGCGCGTCGCGCGCCCGAGGCTCCGCACCGGCGCCTGACGTGCGCCTGCGGAGGTTGCATCATCGCGACCAGGTTCGTGCAAGCATGCTGGCTTTCACTCATGGCTCGGCGGCGAAAAGCCATGCCGCCGGCGTGCCGTCCGTGGCACGTCGCGTGCTCTCGCCGGCACGCACGAGTCGCCTGCGCAACGCCGCGCGGGCCAGCACACGAGAGGGGCCAGCCGTGAAGCGCGCACTGTCGTTCATCCTCCTCGCAGCGTTCGCCATGTCGGCCGCCGGCGCACGCGCCGAGATCCTGCCGTCCGAGCAGGCGTACGACCTCTTCTTCAAGAGCGACCACTCGCTCGTCCCGACCGTGCCCGTGGCGCGCAGCCGCGCCCAGGACTCGCTCGCGCCGACGCCCGGCGGGCCGCTCGTGCCGTTCCAGGTCTTCCGCACGACCGACCCGCTCGAGACCGTCCTCGCCGCGCAGCACGTGAACGCGGAGGAGATCACGAACGGCTCGGTCCTCCTCTACATCCGCTACCTCCGCTCGAAGCGGAAGCTCAACCGCTGCCTCGACTTCCAGGTGACCGTCCAGGGTGACGCGAGCGGCACGGAGATCGCGAAGACGTCGCTCCAGAAGGCGTCGCTCAACCCGGGCTTCAACTCGATCGCGCTGCCCTTCCGCTTCGACGACGCCGCGCGGACGACGACGCTCAAGACCGAGCGCCTGCGGCTCACGGTCCTCGTCGGCATCGACGCCACGTGCTCGCCCGCGACCCTGAAGCTCGTCTTCGACAACAAGGGCCGCCCGAGCCACATGACGGTGTCGACCTGCACCGCCCCCGAGGGCTCGCCGGACCTGAACCACAACGGTCTCGCCGACGTCTGCGAGACCCAGGTCGTCGCGGACACGGACGGCGACGGCGTGCCGGACGAGATCGACGACTGCCCGAACGCCGCGAACCCCGACCAGGCCGACGCGGACCACGACGGCGTCGGCGACGCGTGCGACGCGCCGGACGGCGACGGGGACGGCATGCCGGACGCGATCGACAACTGCCCCGCCGCCTTCAACCCGGATCAGGCCGACGCGAACCACAACGGCGTCGGCGACGCCTGCGAGCAGGCCGTGGCGCCCGCCGCGGACGTCGACGGGGACAGCGTGGCCGACGCGCACGACAACTGCCCGAACGTCCCGAATCCCGACCAGGCCGACCTGAACCACAACGGCGTCGGCGACGCCTGCGAGTGCAACCTCGGCGCGCCGGGCCGCTGCCTCGCCGGCGGCGGCGCGCGCCGGACGGACTGCCTGGTCGAGTTCAACACGCCGGGGCCCGTGCTCTACACGAGGAACCTCCGCCGCGTCCGGAACCTGCTCCGCTGCCACGACGGCGATCCCGCCTGCGACCGCGACGCCACGGTCGACGGCAAGTGCACCTTCATGGTGAGCATCTGCGTCGCGAACCGCGACCCGCGCTTCCCGCGCTGCGCGGCGAGCGACCTCGCCAAGCTCGAGGTGATGCGGCCGCGGGGGCTCCAGAACGCGGCGCGCCTCGAGGGCGTCGCGTCGGCCCTCGGCCTCGAGGTCGTCCGCAAGGGACAGGTCGTGACCCCCGGCCTCGCGTTCAAGGGGAAGGACGTCTGCTCCCCGATCTCGGAGCTGACCATCCCGGCGCCGGTGACCCTCCACGGCCGCGTCCGGCAGCGCTTCGCGGTCCGCGCGCAGGCGATGAACGGCAAGCTCGACACCGACCACCTGACCCTCGAGTGTCTCGCCCGCTAGGTTGACGGCGCCCGACCGGGCGTGATGGTCTCGTGGCCATGACGCCCGGCCGGCGCGCCGTCGTCACCGTCCTCCTGCCCGCCTTCGACGCCGAGCGCACGCTCGGCGCCTGTCTTTCGAGCCTCCTCGCGCAGACCGAGCCGCGCTGGCGCTGCATCCTCGTCGACGACGGCTCGCGCGACGCGACGCTCGCTCGGGCGCGCGCGTTCGCGGCCCGCGACCCGCGCATCGAGGTCGTCGCGACCGAGCACCGCGGCCTCGTCGCCGCGCTCACGACGGCCCTCGCGCGCGCGACGACGCCCTTCGTCGCGCGGATGGACGCCGACGACGTCATGCACCCCGATCGGCTCCGTGCCCAGCTCGCGGCGCTCGCCGCGGCGCCTCGCGTGGCGGCGGTGGGCTGCCACGTGCGGCTCTTCCCGCCGAGCGACGGGATGCGCGCGTACGAGCGGTGGCTCAACGCCATCGCCTCGCCGGCCGCCGTCCGCGCCGAGGCGTTCGTCGAGTGCCCCGTCGCGCACCCGACGCTCGTCGCGCGCACCTCGGTCCTCCGGGCGTTCGGCTACCGCGACGTCGGCTGGCCGGAGGACTACGACCTCGTGCTCCGGCTCCTGGCGGCGGGGCACGAGGTGGGCGTCGTCCCGCGGCCCCTCCTCGCCTGGCGCGACGGCCCGGGCCGCCTCTCGCGGACCCATCCGCGCTACGCGCTCGCGCGCTTCACGGCCTGCAAGGCGGCGTTCCTCGCCGCCGGCTTCCTCGCGGGCGGCCACGAGTACGTGCTCTGGGGCCACGGCGCGACCGGCCGCGCCCTCCGGCGCGCGCTCGCGGCGCACGGCAAGCGGCCGTCGCACGTCGTCGAGGTGCACCCGCGCCGCGTGGGACAGCGGATCGGCGGCGCGCCGGTCGTCGGCGTGGAGGCGCTCGGGCGGCTGCCGCGCCGTCCCCTGGTCGCCTCGGTCGCGGGCGCGGGCCCGCGCGCGGAGATCCGCGCCGCCCTCGCGCGCCTCGGGCTCGTCGAGACGCGCGACTTCGTGTGCGCCGCATGACGGCGCTCCTCGGGGCGTTCGGCGCCTTCGCCCTCGCCGACTGGGCCGCGGTCGCAACCGGCCGGCGCGCGCTCGAGTGGGTCGCGAAGCCGGCGGCGCTCGGCGCGCTCCTCGCCTGGGCCGCCACCGGCCCGCACGCCGGCCCGGCGCTCGTGCTCGCGCTCGCGTTCTCGCTCGCGGGCGACGTCTGCCTCATGCTTCCCGTGGACGCGTTCCTCCCCGGGCTCGCGAGCTTCCTCGCCGCGCACCTCTGCTACGTGGCCGCGTTCGCCGCGCCGCCCGGCGTATGGCTCTTCTGGCTCGCGGCCGTCGTCCTCGCCTCCGCCCCGGTCGCGCGCCCCGTCCTCGGCGCGGTCGCGGAGCCGCCCCTCCGCCGGGCCCTCGCGCTCTACATGCTCGCCGTCTCGCTCATGGTGGCCGCCGCGATCGCTTCGAGCCGGGCGGCCGCAGCGGCGGGCGCGGTCCTCTTCCTCGTCTCCGACTCGCTGATCGCCTGGGACCGCTTCGTGCGCCGGCTTCCCTGGGCGCCGCTCCCGATCATGGTCACCTACCACCTGGGGCAGCTCGGGCTCGTCGCGGGTCTCCGCTGAGCGCCCCGACCGGCGGCCCCGCGGGTCACCACGCCCAGAACGGGCCGTCGGCCCAATCCCAGAGGAGGAAGGCGCCGAGACGCCAGTCGAAGGGCGATCTGCCCGCGACGGGCACCTGCCCCGCGACGCCGAGCGCGACGTGCCCGCGGCGGCTGAGCGGCAGGTAGAGCGCCGGGCCGAGGAGCGTCGCGGCGTGGACGTCGCTCGCGAGGGCGTGCGACTGCTCGAGCTCGACCCCGGGGGCGACGGAGCGCCGGTACGGCCCGAGCGGGAGCTGGACCGCGACGCGATAGCGCATCGCGCGATCCGCACGGTCCGGGTCGGCCGGCAGGTTCGCCTCGACGAGCGCCTGCACGTCGAGCGGCCCGATCGCGTGGCCGGAGAGGAGCTGCGGGGTGACGACGGTCGTTCCACTGCCGACGCCGTGCCGCCGGTTCCCCGTCGGCGCCGACACTTCGAGCGCCGCCGAGACGATCGTCCTCGGCGGCACGCCGGCGGCGAGCACGTGCTTGTAGGCGACGGCGAGGTCCCCGCCGCCGACGACGGTCGCCGCCCCGTCGACATCGACGACCTCGCCCGGCAGCACGAGCTCGAGCTGCCCGCGCGGCCCGATCCGCTTCTCGATCGAGATCTGGCCCGCGTACGCGCGCTCGTGGCGTGCGGTGTCGGCCTCGAAGAACGCGACCACCTCGTCCTCCGGAAACGCCTTGTCCATGAAGACCGGCCGCCGGTAGTTGAGGTCGCCGATCGGCCAGCGCGGATCGCGGCAGAAGCCCCGGACGTGTGCCAGCACGGCCGCGATCTCGTCCTCGTCGAGCACGCCGGCGAACGCCGGCATCTCGGGCGACATGCCGAGGAAGGGCCCGCCGCCACGCACGAGACCCGCCCAGTTCGCGGTCGTCTCCGCCGTCGCGACGTTGCAGTCCGTGAAGTCGGGGAGCGGGACCGTGAGGCCGCTCCCCGCAGGCGCTCCGCGGCCGTCGGCGCCGTGGCAGGAGGCACACGCGTCCGCGTAGAGCCGCGCGCCGTCGGGCGCGGCGGCGCCGGCCGCCCCGGCGAGCGAGATCGCCAGCAGGACGACCGCGAGCCGCACCCGGCCTGCATAGCGGACCGCACGGCGGCTGCCTATTGGTCGATTATGCATTGACGGTGCGTCCGGCCTTCCCCTATGCATCGCGTTCGCAGGGGGGCTACCGATGAAGCGAACCGTCTTGCTCGTGGGCGTCCTCGCGGTCGCCGGGCGCATCGCCGCCGCGGCGGTCGTCACCGTCTCGGACTGCACGACGCCCGATCCGCACGTCCACGTGATCGGCGGCCGCACGGTGCTCGACGTCGGCACCGACGACCTCGTCCTCGCCTGCCCGCTCGCTCCGCTCGGGACGACGCACAGGGTGCGCGTCGTCGGTAATCGGGTGACGATCCAGGGCCCGGACGCGGGCATCGCGGCGGACGGCAAGGGGAACGCGGTCGACGTCCGCGCCTCGGACACGATCGTCGTCGACAGGGCGTCGCTCGAGGCGAGCAACGGGAACGGCATCATCCGCCTGCGCGCCCAGAACGGGCTCGACATCGAGCACGCGGTCCTCACGACCGGCGACGCCACGAAGGCCGGCAGGAGCACGGTCATCGAGTGCAGCGCGCCGGGCTGCCCGCTCACGATGCTCCACTCGACCGTGCTCGGGCACTCCGTGAAGGTCCGCATCTCGGGGACGATCACCGCCGTCTTCAACACGATCGTGACGCGCGGCGGGCGCGACCTGATCGACGTCCGCGCGCTGCGCGGCGACGCCGATCTCTGCTGCAATCAGATGGGCGGCGGGACGGAGAGCGCGACGTTCATCCGCGCGTTCGGTGAGATCGACCTGACGTCGACGGAGATCAACCGCGCCGAAGGCATCACGATCGCCTCGGGGCTCGGCGGAAGCGGCCCGACGAACCTCCGGAACGCGACGCTGAACAACGACTTCGGCAAGCAGGGCCAGATCGTCGTCACGGCCGCGAACGGCAGCTCCCAGGTGAACATCGCGGGGGCGACGCTCATCGACGACGACTTCCACGGCCCCGACGTCTCGAGCCTGAACGGCCGGGAGACGCTCCCGCACGAGGGCTTCGCGAACACCGTCGGGACGCCCAAGGTGGACATGTGATGACGCGACTCTTCCCCCTCCTCGTGCTCGCCGCCTTCCTCCGGACCGCGCCCGCGGCCGTCGTCACCGTGACCGACTGTGTGGCCGACCCGCATCTCTCGACGGTCTCGGCCTCGACGCACCTCGACGTCGGCAGCGACGACCTCGTCCTCGCCTGCGCGCTCGCGCCGCTTCCCGGCACCGACCACGTGATCGTCGACGGCCACGACGTGACGATCCAGGGGCCGGCCGGCAGCATCACCGGCAACAGCACGCAGGCGAACAAGATCACGGCGACCGGCACGTTCACCGCCGCCGGCGCGACGATCGAGCAGACCAACGGCAACGGCGGCGTCCTCGTCTCGGCGACGGGCGACGTGTCGATCACGAACTCGAACGTCACCACCGGCAACGTGCAGAGCGGCGGCGACCTCATGCTGATCGAGTGCACCGGCGGCTCGCCGAAGTGCACGGTGACGATCGCCGACTCGAACCTGACCGGGCGCCACATCCGCGTCGAGGGCGTGGGGAACGTCACGCTCTCGAAGACGAAGGTCGTGACGCAGAGCCCGACGGACCTGATTCGCATCACGTCCTTCATGGGGGACGTGAACCTGGGCGCCGGGCCGTCCTCGGGCCAGGGCGACTGCTGCGGCTTCGGCGGCGGGGGCGGCAACACGTTCGTCAGCGGCAACGAAGGGAACCTCTTCGTGCGCGCGTTCGGGAAGATCGACGCCGCCGGCGCGAACGTCCTGGTCGCGGAGCTCATCTGCCTCCGCTCTGGCGTCTCGAGCTTCGGCAACGAGGGCGCCTGCGACGCGTGCGACCCGAACGCGCCGTCGAGCCAGGCGGCCGGCGTTCCGGCGACGATCGACGTCACCGACGCGTCGCTCCGGAACGACTTCGCGAAGCCGGGCGAGATCGAGCTCTGCGCGGACGAGACGCGCTCGACGATCACCCTCACCGGCGCGACGCTCGTCGACGACAACACGAGCCAGCTGAACGACGTGTCCGAGCTGAACGGGTGCGAGCAGGTGCCGCGCACCACCCCGCCCTGCGTGAACCTGGTCGGGACGCCGGCGACGGACAGCTGAGCCGAGGCACAGAGGAGTCACCCCACTCGTAGTCGCCGTCGCCGTCGGCGGCCGGTCCGCTCGCGCCCGGGACCCGCCCTGTGCGACGCACGGCTCGTTCACGACCGGGATGAACCCGGAGGGGAGGATGGCGCGGAGATCGGTGCGCCGGAGGACGGCGAACGTCCCCCGAGGCAGGGTCGTCTGCGGGCCGAGGTGGTCGCCGGCTCCGCGGCCGATGGCGACCCGGCGCGCGGCACGGTACTCTCCCCCCGAAGGCGTGTGCCATGTCGCAACCCGAGACCCTCCTCGCGCCCGGAACGAGCCCGATCGTCGCCCGTGGCATCTGCTACGTGCTCCTCGCCTACGAGGTTGCCATGTCGATCGACCTCGACGAGGCGGAGCGCCGCATCTCCGCTGCGACCGAGCGGGCGACCATCCGCCACAAGCGGCGCGCCCCCCGCTACTTCGACTACGATCCGGCCCCCCTTCGCGTGATGCAGGACTCGCGG
This sequence comes from Binatia bacterium, assembly GCA_035650655.1. Taxonomy (GTDB): domain Bacteria; phylum Desulfobacterota; class Binatia; order DP-6; family DP-6; genus DASRHG01. The sequence goes on from DASRHG010000167.1 coordinate 27,448, forward strand.
CCGATCGCCGTCGGCGACTGGCGCACGACGGGGTCGGTCGAGCTCGTCATCTACGACTTCGGTGCGATCTCGGTCGGCTATGCGATCCCCCTCTCCGGGTCCCTCGCGAACCTGGTGGCGCTCGCCGACGCACTCTACGACAACGCCGCGTTGCTGGCCGACTCGCGGCGGCGCGTCGAGGAGTTTCTCGCCGACGTGCAGGGGGCGCTCACCCGCTCGCAGATCGCGAACGTCGTCGAGCCCTACTCGATCTTCCAGATCGAGGAGTTCGCGACGCCGTGCCCGCCCGCCGCGCTCTACACGACGTACGCGCACGACGTGGCGCAGCTCCTGCGGTCGGAGCGCGACGCGCTCTCGGACCAGGAGGTGCACGACGCGACCGCGGTGCGGATCGCGTTCGGACCCGACGACGTGGCGATCATCGACTGGGACGCGGCGCTCCTCTTCGACCGCGAGGCCGACGACGTCCGCGCCGTGCTCGAGTTCGCGAACGTCGAGCTCCTCGAGATGCGCTATCTCGACCAGCGCCTCGACTCCTCGCTCGACCAGGCATACGAGGCCCTCTCGCGCCGGACGACGCGATGGAGCATCCTCCCCGGCTCGGCGCGCGCCGATCTGCGCCGAATCGGTCAGCTCCAGGTCGACGCGGCGATCCTCTTCGAGGGCGTCAACAACGCCTTGAAGCTCCTGGGCGACCAGTACCTCGCGCGGGTGTACCGGCTCGTCTCCGAGCGGTTCCATCTGGCCGAGTGGGACGCGAGCATTCTCCGGAAGCTCGAGACGCTCGAGAGCATCTATCAGAAGATGTCGGATTTCGCGGCGACGTGGCGGCTCGAGCTCCTCGAGTGGATCATCATCGCGCTCATCGCCGCCGAGATCGCGCTGTCGGTCGTCGTCCCCCTCACGGGACGGTAGCCGACGCTTCACGCGCGCGCGACGCCCGCGCAACCCGCCGCCGCTATGCTCGGGCGCATGACGTTCTCGAGCGTGGTCCGCACGGCGGCCGGGACGCCCCGCCTGGTCCGCGTCGGTGCGCTCTCGCCCTACGCGGTCGAGGTGCTGGCGGACGACGCGCTCCGCGCCGGGCCGGGCGCGCAGCTCGACGTCGCGGTCGGCGGCGGGGCGCACGTGGAGGCAGTCCGGGCGCGCCTTGCGTGGCTCGCCCGGCGCGGCATCGCGGTCGTCGTGCGTCGTGCGCCGGACGGCGCGTGCGGCGCCACCTGAGCTCGCGGCGCTCCGGGAGCCGGCGGGCTCAGGCGCCCACGGACGCGTTCGGGCACGGCCGTTGCTTTCGCATGCCTCGGCCTCCCGAAGCGCGCGGCCCGCGGCCGCGGGCGGGACAAGCGCCTGACCCGGAGTCGGCGGCTTGACCCGTCGCCGCGTCGCGCGGGACCCGGCCCGCCGCGTCTCCGTCGTCATCCCGTCGTGGAACACGCGTGACGTGACGGTCGCGTGCGTCGAGCGCGTGCGGCGCCACACGCGCCCGCCCGCCGAGGTGCTCGTCGTCGAGAACGGGTCCACCGACGGGTCGGCCGAGGCCGTCGCCGCGCTCGCCGCGACGCCCGGCCCGGTGCCGGTCACCGTGCTGCGGAACGCGGAGAACCTCGGCTGGGCGCGGGCGACGAACCAGGGCATCCGGGCCGCGCGCGGACGCTGGGTCGTGCTGCTCAACAGCGACGTGCTGGTCACGCCCGGCTGGCTCGAGCCGCTCCTCGCCGCCGCGGCGGACCCGCGCGTCGGCCTCGTCGGCCCGATGACGAACTACGCCGGGAGCGTCGCGCAGAGCCTCGTCACGCGCCCGCCCTACGACTCGGCGGCCGGCCTCGACGCGTTCGCGGCACGCTGGGCCGCCGCGCATCGCGGGGAGCGGCGGGCGGTCGAGAAGCTCGTCGGCTTCTGCCTCCTCGTCCGCCGCGCGGCGCTCGCGCGCATCGGGCTCCTCGACGAGCGCTTCGGCCTCGGCAACTACGACGACGACGACCTCTGCCGGCGCGCGCGCGCGGCCGGCTGGACGCTCCTCGTCGCGCGCGAGTCGTTCGTCCATCACCACGGGAGCCTCTCCTTCCGCGCGAACGGCGTCGACCACGCGGCCCTCATGCGCGCGAACGAGCGGGCGTACGAGGCGAAGTGGCGGCCGCCGGCGTCCCGTCCGTCGCGGCCGGCCCGCCCGTCGATCGCGCTCTGCATGATCGCCCGGGACGCGGCGCCGGACGTCGGCCGCGCCCTCGCGAGCGCCGCGGGCGCCGTCGACGAGATGGTCGTCGTCGACACCGGCTCGACGGACGACACGCCGGCGATCGCGCGCGCCCACGGGGCGACCGTCGTCCACGCGCCGTGGACGGACGACTTCGCGGCGGCGCGCAACGTCGCGCTCGCGCGCGCGCGGGCCGCCTGGGTCCTGTCGCTCGACGCCGACGAGGCGCTCCCGGCCGCGACCGCGGCCGCGCTGGGCGACGTCGTCGCGGCCGTTCGGACGCCCGGGCTCCGCCTCCCCGTCTACAACCTCGCCGCCGACGGCTGCCCGTCGAGCGTGCATCTGGCGCTCCGGCTCTTCGCGCGGCGCCCCGGCCACCGCTTCGTCGGCCGGGTCCACGAGCGGCCGACCGTCGCGCCGGCGGCGGCCGTCGGCCTCCCGATCGTCCACCACGGCTACGCGGATCCGGCGGCGCTGCGCGCGAAGCTCGCCCGCAACCGGGCGCTCCTCGAGGCGATGCTCGCCGAGCGCGACGACCCCGAGACGCGCTACTTCCTCGCCGCGTCCTGCCTGGGGCTCGACGACCACGCCGCCGCCGCCCGCGCGGCGGAGGCCGCCCTCGCGGCCGCTCCGCCCGACGCCATCGAGCTCCGGCTCGCGGCCCTCCACGTCCTCGCCCGCGCGGCGGCCGCGGCCGGCGACGACGCCCGCGCGCGCCGGCTCTGCGAGGCGGCGCTGGCGCTCCGCCCGGACTGGATCGACGCGCGCTTCCTCCTCGGGCGTCTCGAGCGGCGCGCGGGGCGGCCGCGCGAGGCCATCGTCGCGTTCGCGCGCTTCCTCGCGGACCGGGAGCGGCTCGCGGCCGACCCGGACGCCGCCGCGCGCTTTCCGCAGCTCGCGACGCTCGGCGCGGCGCCGCTCGCGCACGCCGAGCTGGCGCTCGTCCACGCCGCGCTCGGCGCCCGCGCGCGCGCGCGCGCCGCCGCCGAGCGCGCCCGCCGGCTCGCGCCCGCGAGCGCGGAGATCGCCCGACTCGTCGCCGCGCTCGGCGACCACGGGAAGGAGGTCCGAGAGCCATGGATCACGCCCTGACGACCGACCGCCGCGCCCGCGTGCAGCAGCTCGTCGACCGCGGCGAGGCGCTGCTCGAGGTGTCCGACCCCGAAGGCGCCCGGGCCTGCTTCACCGAGGCGCTTCGGCTCGACGCCGCGAGCGTCCGTGCGCGCCACGGGCTCGGCCTCTGCTTCGAGGCGGAGGGACGCGACGAGCGCGCGCTCGCGGCGTACGAGCAGGCGCGCGCCGACGCCCCCGACGATCCGGGGCTCGCGTTCTCGGCCGCGTCGCTCTGCCAGCGCCTCGGGCTCCTCGAGGACGCGGCCGCGCGCTACGCAGCGGTGATCGCCCTCGTCCCCGACCACAAGCTCGCGCTGCACAACCTCGGCTCCCTCTGCCTCTCGCGCGGGGACCTCGAAGCGGCCCGCGGCCTCTTCGAGCGGGCGCTCGCGGTCGACCCCGCGGAGCCGGCGACGCGGCTCAACCTCGCCGTGGCCCTCCAGGGCCTCGGGGACCGGGACGCCCTCGTCGCGTGCCTCGAGGAGGGCGTGCGCGCGCGGCCCGACCACGTCGGACTCCGCTACCGCCTCGCTCTCGCGCACCTCGCGCGCGGAGAGACGGACGCGGCGCGCACGCACTTCCGCGCCGTGCTCGACCTCGATCCCCACTGCTTCGAGGCACACTACCGGCTCGGGCAGCTGAGCCTCGCCCGGGGCGACGCCCGGGACGGCGCCGTGTGGCTCGAGAAGGCGTGCGCCCTCCGGCCCGACAGCGCGACGGCCGAGAACGACCTCGGCGTCGCGCGGCAGCTCCTCGGCGACGTCGACGGCGCGCGCGCCTGCTTCGAGCGCGCGCTCGGGACGGACCCCGGCCACGAGGCCGCCCGCCACAACCTCGCGACGCTGCCGCCGCGCCCGCCGCGGATCGTCCGCCACGTGCTCGCCGGCGGCGGCGCCGACTCCGGCACGTGAGCGTCGCCGTCGTCATCGGCACGTTCGGCGACGCCGCCCGGTGGGGCGCGCTCGCGGCGCGCGCCGTCGCGTCGTGCGCGCGCCAGACGCGCCGGCCCGACGAGGTGCTGCACGTCCACGCCGACTCGCTCGCCGCCGCCCGGAACGCCGGCGCCGAGGCCGCGCGGACGGAGTGGCTCTGCTTCCTCGACGCCGACGACGAGCTCGACCCGCGCTACGTCGAAGCCATGCTCGCCGGCGACGGGGATCTCCGCTACCCGCGCGTCGTGTGGCTCGAGCCGGGCCGCCCCGAGCCGCCGCCCTGCGCGCTCGGCCCCTTCGACCTCCGCGAGCGCAACTACCTCGTGATCGGCACGCTGGTCCGGCGGGCGCAGCTCCTGCGCCTCGGCGGCTTCGACGCGCGCCTGCCGATGTACGAGGACTGGGACCTCTGGCTCCGGTGCGCGCGGGACGGCGCGCGGATCGTGCTCTGCCGCGACGCCGTCTATCGCGCGCACGTGCGCCCCGGGAGCCGGAACCGCCAGGGGGCGCTCGCGCCGCGCGTGTACCACGCGATCCGCGCCGCCCACGCGTAGCACGTCGACGATCGTCGTCACGGTGCCCCGCAGGCCGGCTTGAACGCGGCCGCGCACTCGGGTGAGATGCCGCGGATGGCGGCGCCGCCCGAGGAGTACCGGCTGAGCGCGCGGCACTACGACGCGACGTACGCGCTTCTCCGGACGCCGTCGGGCGACGTCGACTTCTACCGCGCCCTCGCGCGCGAGGCCGGAGGCCCCGTCCTCGAGCTCGGCTGCGGGACGGGCCGCGTGCTGCTGCCCATCGCCCGCGACGGGATCCCGTGCACCGGTCTGGAGGCGTCGGCGGAGATGCTCGCCATCCTCCGTGGCATGACGCCGCCGCCGAACCTGGCGCTCGTCCGGGGCCGGATGGAGCACTTCGACCTCGGAGGGGCCCGCTTCGCGCTCGTCTTCTCCGCGTTCCGCGCCTTCCAGCACCTCCTCGACGTCGACGACCAGCTCGCGTGCCTCGCGTGCGTCCGTCGCCACCTGGCGCCCCGCGGGCGCTTCGCGTTCGACGTCTTCAACCCGCAGCTCGCGCGCATCGCAGATGACTCGGACGCGGAGACCGAGGACGCACGCTTCGCCGCGGACGGCGTCGAGACCGTCCGCTTCGCGGCGCGGCGCCAGGACCGGGCGCGGCAGGTCATGACGCTCCGCCTCCGCTACGAGCATCGGCGCGACGGCGTGATCGTCGGCGAGGAGCGCGAGGAGTTTCGCCTCCGCTGGTTCCTCCGCTGGGAGCTGGAGCATCTCCTCGCGCGCGCCGGCTTCGCGGTCGACGCGCTCTGGGGCGACTTCCACCGGCGGCCGTTCGCCGGCGACCCGCCGGAGATCGTGATCGTCGCACGGCCGGCGTCGTGAACGAAGCGCGGCGGCGATGCTCCGGTGCGGGGGAACCCGACCGAGCGCGCGATCACCGAGGCACGACGATCCGGTACGTGACCCCGCCCGTCGCGACGACGCGGCCCGAGTCGCGGCCGACGAGGACGACCGTGCTGAGGAAGATCTCGTCGATGCGCCGGAGCGTCCGGGCGTGCGCGACGACGTCCTCCGCGCCGGTCCGTTCGTGGAAGCTCGCCGTGATCCCGACCGTCGCCGCCTTCGAGCGGAGGTCGAGCCCGACGACCGACCACGACGCCATGGCGCCCGCCGTGTCGAGGAGCGCCGCGAGCGCGCCCGGGTGCGTCGCCCCCTCGCCGTCGCCGTGCTCGGACCGCTGCGGCAGCGCGACGCGCGCCCGGCCGTCGTGCATGTGGGCGATCGCGAGGCCGAGGCGCGCCATGAACGGCGTCGCGACGATGAAGCGCGCCAGCTCGGGAACGGCGTCGCCGCCCGCGCCGGCGTCGAGGTCGGCCGGGGCGCGGGCGAGCCGGCGGTCGGGCGGTGCGGGCGGCGCGGCGCGATGGGTGACGAGGCCCTTCGCGATCCGCTTCCCGGCGTCGGTGCGGACGTCGACGTCGACGTACACGAGCTCCTTCCCGCGGCGGAGGACGGCCGCCTCGGCGACGATGTCCTCGCCGATCGCGGCGGCGAGGTAGTCGACGGCGAGGTCGAGGACCGCCGTCTCGAGGCCCGATCCGTCCTCGAGGCCCGCGCGCGCCGCGAGCGCGCCGGCGATCGCGATCGCGGAGGCGGGCACGCCGCCGTGGAGCGCCCGGCCGGGGTTCGAGTTCTCGTCCTTGTACGGGACGCGGAGGCGCGCGCCCGCCTCGTCGACCGCCTCGACGCGCACGCCGAGGGCCCGCGGGTAGGGCGCGTCCTCGACGCGGGCGGCGAGCGGCGCGAAGCGGCCCGTCACCGGCGCCCCCGGGCGAGCGGCGCGGCGGCGTACTTCCGTGCGAGCGCCGCGAGGTCGAACGGCCGCTCGCGGACGGGCTCCGCGAGGACGGCGCCGTCGCGCGCGACGAGGAGACGGTCGTCGAAGGGGACCCCGGTCTCCCGCTGGCGCGCGTGGGCGTGGCAGTACTGGATGATCCACGCGCGCCGCGGCGTCGCCGTGCGGTTCGGGCCGGTCCGGTGCATGGTGAGCGAGGAGAAGCAGAGCACCTCGCCCGCCGCCAGCTCGACGGGCTCGCCCGTCGCGTCGCCCTCGTAGCCCACCTGGAAGAAGTAGTCGGTCGGCCGGTGCGCGCGCGTCCCGAAGCGGTGGCTCCCGGGCTGGATCCAGAGGCAGCCGTTCTCGCGCGTCATCGCGTCGAGCGCGAGCGTCACGGTCACGTACTCCTCCGGCTCGACGGGGGTGTAGCCGTTGTCCTGGTGCCAGGGGACGTCCGAGGTGGCGCCCGGCGGCTTCGAGACGGCCTGGTCCCAGTAGAGGCGGACGTTCGGACCGAGCAGCGCGAGCATCGGCGCCACGAGCTTCGGCGACGCGGCGTAGCGGCAGAGGACGGGGCTCTGGAGGTGGAGGAGCGGGGCGTACTCGAACGGCCCCTTGCCGCGCTCGCCGAGCTTCAGCGGATGCGCGAGCGCCCGGTCGTACGCCGCGCCGATCTCGGCCAGCTCGGCGTCGTCGAAGACGCGCCCGAGCGTGAACCAGCCACGGTCGCGGAAGTCCCGGAGCTGCGCCGTCGCGAGCGCCGTCATCGCCCCCCCGGCAGGAGACACGAATGGATGCTCGTCTCGCCCGGCACCTCGCCGGCGAGCGTCCGGATCGCACGCTCGGCGTCCTCGAGCGCGAAGTCGTGCGTGTGCATCTTCTCGAGCGGCACGCGGCCCGACTCGATGAGCCGGATCGCCGCGTCGTAGCCGCGCGTCGTCACCGCGAACGCGCCGAGGATCGTCGCCTCCTTCAGCACGGCGAGGTCGGAGACGAAGTCGGGAACGGCCCGGAGCCCCTTCACGCCGGCGAGGACGATGCGCCCGCCGACGGCGACGTGGTGCAGCGCCTCCGCGACGGGCTCCGGCGAGTTCGCCGTCACCTCGATGACGACGTCGGCGCCGCGGCCGCCCGTCAGCTCCTTCACGCGCCGGCGCGCGTCCTCCCGCTCGACGTCGATCGTATGGTCCGCTCCGAGCGCCCGCGCCACGGCGAGCTTCGGCGCGTCGCGCGCGAGGCCGGTCACGATGATCGTGTCCGCGCCCGCCGCGCGCGCGGCGACGACGCACGCGAGGCCGCGCTGACCCGGGCCGAGGACGAGGACGGTGTCCCCCGGTCCCGTCCTCGGGATCTCGACGCCCCAGCGAAAGCCGGCCCCGAGCGGGTTGAACATGACGGCGAGCGGGGCGGGGACGTCCTTCCGCACGCGGTGCACGATCGAGTGCGCGTCGAGGTGCATGTAGTCGGCGAACGCGCCCCAGAGGCCGGGCGGGTGCGCGAGCGGCACGTAGCCGTGGCCGAAGAGCCCGCCGCGCGATCGGCAGAGGTGGTAGCGGCCGTTGATGCACGTCCGGCAGTGGCCGCAGGGGATCGCCGCCTCGACGGCGACGCGGTCGCCGGGCGCGACGCCCCAGCGCTTCGCGGCGCGCTCGCCGACGTCCTCGATGACGCCGAGCGGCTCGTGGCCGGGAACGAGCGGGAGCGCGACGGGCAGCGTGCCGGCCCACTGCTCGGCGTCGCTGCCGCAGATGCCGCACGCCTCGACGCGGAGGAGCGCCGTGTCCGCGTCGATCGCGGGAACGGGCAGCTCCCGAAGCTCGAGCGTCCGCGGCGCGGTCTGCACGACGGCGCGGCTCGTGCGGGGCGGCATCGCCAGGTTATGGACCGATCCGCGGGCCGACGTAAAGTCTCGGGCATGCAGCCGACGCGCCTCCGTCCCCTGGCTCTCGGCCTCGCGCTCGCCCTCGCCTCGACCGCCGTCGCACGCGCCGCGGCGCCGGACGCCGCCACCGTCGCGACGCGGATGCAGGCCGCGCTCGAGCCCGCGCGCTCGAGCGCGCGCGACCTCGACATCGTCGTCAGCGCCGAGCAGGGCGAGTCGACGCACTGGCGGGCGGGCCAGGCACGGAAGATCGCCGGCGGCGCGCGGCGAGTCCTCACCGTCCTGCTCGCCCCCGCCGGCGTCCGGGGGCTCGCGTTCCTGGTCGAGGAGCAGCCGGAGCAGACCGACGTCGCGCGCCTGTACCTGCCCGGCGTTCGGCGCGTCCGGACGATCGTCCCGGCGCTCCGGAGCGAGCCCTTCCTCGGGAGCGACTTCACCTACGCCGACCTCGGCTTCGCCGACCGCGGCGCGCACTACCGCCTGCTCGGGAGCGAGGAACGCGACGGCGTGCGCGTCTACCGTCTCGAAGAGGTGCCGCGGGCGCGCTGGTACTACGCCCGCGTCGTCGATCAGGTCGCGGCGGACACCTGGCTCCCCAGGCGTCGCGAGTACTACGACGCCGCGAACGCGCTCTGGAAGGTCGAGGAGCTCGGCGACGTGACGCGCGTCGACGGCGTGCCGACGCCGCTCCGCATCCGGATGGAGGACGTCCAGCAGGGGAGCAGCTCCGAGATCCGGACGACGAACGTCCGCTGGGATCCGGACCTCCCCGACGCGCTCTTCGACCCCGCGCGGCTGCCGGACGCGGTCGCGTCGCCGGTCTGGAACGCACCGCCGGCGCCGTGACCGGCGCCGTGCCGCGCGCGCGGCGTCCGCCGCCCGCTCAGCGGGTGCCGGACGTCGCCCCGCCGCCTTCCGCGGGGGCCCGAGCGCTCGCCGACGCTTTCGCGCCCGGCGGGGTGATCGTGACCTCGACGCGGCGGTTCTGGAGGCGGCCAGCCTGCGAGGCGTTCGACGCGACCGGGTACGACTCGCCGTAGCCGCGCGTCACGACGCGGTCCGCGGCGATGCCCTGGCTCGTGAGGTAGTCGCGCACCGCCTCGGCGCGCGCTTCGGAGAGCTGCCGGTTGTAGGACGGCGAGCCGACGGCGTCGGTGTGTCCCTCGATCAGGACCTGGCGGTCGGGGTGCTCGCGGAGGACGGCGGCGAGGCGATTCAGCTGCTGCATCGAGCCGGGCCTGAGCGACGCTTTGTTGAAGTCGAAGAGCACGTCGCCGAGCGTGACGACGACGCCGCGCTTCGTCTCGCGCGCGTTGAGCGACGCGAGCTCGCGCTCGAGCTGCGACGCCTTGGCCCGGTAGTGCTCGGCCTCGGCCGTTCGCGACCCGACGAGGACCTGCGAGCGCTCGGCATCGAGCCGCTTCACGTCCGCCTCGGCCCGCTCCTGCTCCGCGCGGGTCCGCGCGATCTCGACGCGCTTCTGCGCGACGTAGGCGAGCGTGTCGACCTCGTCGTCGCTCTCGCCCCGGCGGAGCGCGTCCTCCGCCCGCGTGACGGCCGCCTCGGCCTCGTGGAGCTGGACCGGGGCGTTGGCGGTGACGTCCGGGGTGGAGGCCGCGTCGCGGTAGGCGTTCTTCGCGGCGTCGAGCGCCGCATTCTGCCGCGTCCCGCAGCCTGCGAGGACGAGCGCGCCGCACACGAGCGCCGCGGCGAAGAGCAGGGTCGTGCGGTCGCTTCGCATCATCGTCACGGCTCCTGCCCGATGTGGCGCTCCGACTCGCCCCGGAGCGTCTGGATCGTCTGCTGCAACGCCTGCGCGTCCTGCCGCGCCTTCTCGGAGCGCGCTTTCGTCGCGGCGAGCTGTGCGTCGACGAGCGCCTTCTCGGCGTACCGCCGCGCGTCGACGTACTCCTTGTCGTCCATCGCCGCCTTCGCGTTCGCCAGCTCCTCCTCCGCGAGCCGGAGCTCGAGCGGCGCGCGCTCGGCCGCCTCGCCGTCCTGCGCCTCGCGGACGGCGAGGTCGGCCTTCGCGAGGTCCTCGCGCGGCGGGCGCGGCCCGTGCCCGCAGCCCGCGACCGCGACCAGGGCCGCGGCGCCCGCCGCGAGCGACCACGACGCGCTCGTTCCGGTCATCGCGACGCCTCCCGAGACTGCTTTCCCCGCGGGCTGCGACCCGGCAATCACCATTTTCCGGTCCCGCACGAGCACATCCGCCCCCGCCCGCGGCACGCGCACCGCCGCACCGGCGCCGGGCTCGCGCGCGGCGCGCGGGCGCCGGCCGCCCCGCGGCGCGCGCCCTGGATCGCGCGCGCCCCGGCCGCTAGAACCGCCGCATGAGCGAGTTCGGCGTCGATGTCGAGCGGCCCGACGCGCACGTCGCGCGGCTCGTGCTCCGGAACCCGGAGCGCCTGAACGCCGTGCGCCTCGAGATGTGGGAGGCCATCCCGGACCTCCTCGCCGGGCTCGCCGCCGACCGGGACGTGCGCGTCGTCGTCCTCGCCGGCCACGGCACCGACGCCTTCGCCTCGGGCGCCGACATCGCCGAGTTCTCGACCCACCGGAAGGACGCGGCGTCGGCGGCGGCGTACGAGGCCGTCACGGCGCGCGCCTTCGCGGCGCTCCTCGGCTTCGAGAAGCCGCTCGTCGCGATGATCCACGGCGTCTGCATCGGCGGCGGCCTCGCGCTGGCGGCGTCCGCCGACCTCCGCCTCGCGGCCGACGACGCCAAGCTCGCGCTCCCGCCCGCGCGCCTCGGGCTCGGCTACCACCTCGCGGGCGTGGAGCGCATCGTCGCGCTCGTCGGGCCGTCGGCGGCGGCGGAGATGTTCTTCACGGCGCGCGCGTACGGCGCCGAGGAGGCGCTCCGCCTGGGGCTCGTGAACCGGGTCGTGCCGCAGGCGGAGCTCGGCGCCTTCACCGCACGCTACGTCGCCGGCATCGCGGCGAACGCCCCGCTCACCATCCGCGCCGCGAAGCGCGCGATCCTGGAGGTGCAGCGCGACGCCGCCGCGCGGGACGCGGCGGCCGTCGCGCGGATGATCGCGGACTGCTTCGAGAGCGCCGACTACGCCGAGGGCGTGCGCGCGTTCCTCGAGAAGCGAGCGCCCCGCTTCCGCGGCGAGTGATCGGCGCCCCGCCCCGAGCGGGGTCGCCGCCGCGTTGACGGCGGACGCGAGGGGCGCGAAGGTCGCGCGATGGCGCGCGAGGACGACCCGCCGGTCGCGATCCCGATCGAGGACGCCCTCGACCTCCATCCCTTCGCGCCGGCCGAGGTGCTCTCGGTCGTCGAGTCGTACCTCGAGGCCGCCGCCGCGGCGGGGCTCGTCGAGGTCCGCGTGATCCACGGCCGCGGGAAGGGCGTGCAGCGGGCGCGCGTGCGGTCCCTCCTCGCGCGCCACCCCCTCGTCGCCGAGCTGCGGGAGGCGACGCCCGAGCGCGGCGGCGCGGGCGCCACCGTCGTCCGCCTCCACCCGCGTTGACGCCGCGCACGTCGCCCGGGTAGCGTGCCGCCATGCCGCTCGACCCGAAGGCCAGGGAGCTTCTCGATCAGCTCGCCGCGCTCGGATCGCCGCCGCTGAACGAGCTTCCGGTGCCGGAGGCGCGGCAGCTCCTGGCGAGCCTGCTCGTGGCGCCCGAGGAGCCGGCGCGGGTCGCGAAGGTCGAGAACCGCTCGATCCCGGGTTCCGCCGGCGCCATCCCGATCCGCATCTACACGCCGGAGGGGACACCGCCCTTCCCGGTCCTCGTCTGGCTCCACGGCGGAGGCTGGGTGCTCGGCAGCCTCGAGACGCACGACGCCCTCTGCCGCTCGCTCGCGCGCGCGGTGCCCGCCGTCGTCGTCGCGGTCGACTACCGTCTCGCGCCCGAGCACAAGTTCCCGGCGGCGGCGGAGGACGCCTACGCGGCGACGGCGTGGGTCGCGGCGCACGCGGGGGAGATCGGCGCGGATGCGCGGCGCGTCGCCGTCGGCGGCGACAGCGCCGGCGGCAACCTCGCCGCCGTCGTGAGCCTCATGGCGCGCGACCGCGGCGGCCCGCGCCTCGCGCACCAGCTCCTCGTCTACCCGGCGACGGACGCCGGTCTCGAGCACGCGTCGATGCGGGAGAACGCCGACGGGTACTGGCTCACGCGCGACATGATGGCGTGGTTCTGGAACCTCTACCTCGGGGGCGCGCGCGACGGCGGCAGTCCCCTCGCCTCGCCCCTCCGCGCGCAGGACCTGCGCGGCCTGCCCCCCGCCACCGTGATCACCGCCGAGTTCGATCCCCTGCGCGACGAGGGCGAGGCGTACGCGGCGCGGCTCCGGGCCGCGGGCGTGCCGGTCGATCTCCGCCGCTGGGACGGCATGATCCACGGCTTCTTCGCGATGGAGACGATCTTCCCGCAGGGGCGCGCGGCCGTCGAGCACGCCGCCGCGGCGCTGCGCGACGGCGTAGCGCGCTGACGATGGCGCGCCTCCCGTACGTCGACCCCGCGACCGCGCCGGCGCCCGTGCGCGAGCTCCTCGAAGGGCTGCCGGTGCGGCTCAACATCTTCCGCATGGTGGCCCACGCCGAGCGGAACGCGCGCCCGCTCCTCCGCCTCGGCACGAGCATCTTGACCGAGCAGCAGCTCTCCGCGACGCTCCGCGAGCTCGCGATCCTCCGCGTCGCCCGGCTCTCGGGCGCCGAGTACGAGTGGACGCAGCACGTCCCGATCGCGAAGGCCGTCGGCGTCTCCGACGCGCAGGTGGACGCGCTCGCCCGCGACGACGCCGGCGCGAGCTGCTTCGACCCCGTCGCGCGGCTCGTCCTCCGCTTCACGACCGAGGTGGTGGAGCGCGTCGGCGTCCCGGACGCGCTCTTCGCCGAGATGCAGCGCCACTTCTCGGCGCGCGAGATCGTCGAGCTCGTCCTCGCGATCGGCTTCTACATGACGATGGCGCGGCTCATGGAGGTGACGCGCATCGACGTGGACGAGGCGGCGGGCGCGCGTCTCGTCGGCGCGATCAGCAAGTGACGGCAGCGGGCGCCTGCGGCACGGTCGCCCAGTCCGCCGGGTCGTGCCCGTAGACGAGGCGCGCGCCGGCGTCGCGGAGCGCGCGGAGGCGCCCGAGCGAGGCGAGCATCGCGTCCCGGTCCCAGGCGAACCGCGGCAGCGCGAGCGTGTCGAGCGTGTCGCGGAAGTAGCAGGCGTCGGCCGTCAGCACGACGTCGCCGCCCGCGAGCCGCACGCGGAGCGACTGGTGGCCCGGCGTGTGGCCGGGGGTCGGCAGGCAGACGACGCGGCCGTCGCCGAAGAGATCGTGCTCGCCGTCGACCAGGAGCCGCGCGTGGCCGCAGTCGAAGTCGTGCGGGTCGTACGCGAGCCGCGCGCGCTGCTCGGCGTCGCGGCCCGCCTCCCACTCCGCGCGCTGGACGACGAGTCGGGCGTTCGGGACCGCGGCGTGCCCGCCCGTGTGGTCGAAGTGGAGGTGCGAGGTGACGAGCCAGTCGACGCGCTCCGGGTCGACGCCGAGCGCGCGCAGGCGGGCGGCGACGTCCTCGCCGGGGCCGAGCGCCGCCTCGAACCAGCGCGCGAGCCGGCCGAGGCGCGCCGCGGGCGCGGCCGCCGTCTCGGGGTGGAGGCCGCTGTCGAAGAGCACCGTGCCCTTCGGGTGGCGGACGAGGAAGCTCGGCACGGGGACGCGGAGCCGCCCCGTCGCGCGCGCGACGAACGCCGAGCGCGACGCCGTGAGCCAGCCGCACGCGAAGGCGTGGAGCGTGACGTCGCCCGCCGTCACCGCGGAGCGCCCGGGGACGCGAGCGTGAGGGGCAGGCAGGCGACGCCGAGGTCGCGCGCGAGCCGCGCCGCCAGCTCGTCGCGCTCCGCCGCGCCGCGCGCGACGAGCTGCGCCGTGCCGTCGCCCTGCGACCCGACGCCCTTCCCGCCGAAGGCGAGCGCGGCGACCGCGGGATGTGCGAGGACCGCGTGGAGACGCGGCGCCGCCAGCTCGGGGCACGCGGGCGCGACGAGGCGGTCGAAGACCTCCTGCGCCTCTCGCATGAGCGCGCCGAGCGCTGCCGCGTCGCCCGCCCGCACGGCGTCGCGCGCGCGGTGGACGAGCACCGCGTTGCGCGGACCGAGCGCCTCCCGGACGCCGGCGGCGACGGGACCCGGCGTCGCGGGGAAGCAGGCGTGGAGATCGCGCAGGATGCGACGCGTGTCCTTGGCCGCGCGGAGGTCGACGACGAGGAGATGGAAGGGTGCGGCCGGGCGGACGGACTCGATGCGGACGTCGTCGCCGTCGAAGGTGAGGAGGAGCGTCGTCGATCCGAATGCGCACGCCTGGTCCATCAAGCCGCACGCGGACCCGGCGCGGCGCTCGCCGGCCCACGCGAGCTCCATCTCCTCCCGGATGGAAAGCCCGAGCGCGTACACCCAGTTGAACGCGCGCGCGACGAGGACGCACGCGGCCGCCGAGGACGAGAGGCCCTTCCCGACGGGGAGGTCCGCGCGCGTGATCCGGACGCGAAGGCCGCCCGCCGTGTGCCGGCGAAGCACCTCCGCCGCGGTGCCCGCCACGTAGCCGAAGAAGCCGCCGGCGGCCGCCGCGGCTTCGAGGTCCGCGGGCTCGGCGGCGAAGCGCTCCGGGCCGATCCGGGAGCCGTCGGGGAGGACGGTCGAGATCTCGAAGAGCCCGACCGCCTCCTCCGCGACCGCGCCGAGCCCCTGCGTCGTCGCGGTGACGAGACAGTGCCCGGGTGCGAGCGACGGCGTCGCCGCCCGCAGCGCGCCCGCCCAGTCCGCGTGCTCGCCGAAGAGACAGAGCCGGCCCGGGACGAAGAGCTCGACCACCCCGGGCGTCTCTAGTGCCCGCGGTCGGGTAGGTCAAATCACCGCTGTTCCCGGACCGACGAGTCGTGGCAGAGTGCCCGCCATGCGCGCCACGGTGATGCGTCGGTCCGCCCTCGTCGTCGACACGCTTCCCGATCCCGAGCCGGGCCCCGGCGAGGTCCTCGTCCGGACGCTCGCGTGCGGGATCTGCGGCTCGGACCTCCACGCGCTCCGCCACGCGGAGAAGCTCGCGGAGGCGGCGCGCGAGGCGGACATGCCGTTCACGATGGACCCGGCGCGCGACGTCGTCATGGGACACGAGTTCTGCGCCGAGGTCGTCGACTTCGGCCGCGACACGCAGCGGACGGTGAAGCCGGGAACGCGCGTCGTCTCCATGCCGCTCGTCCTCGGCGCGCGCGGGCTCCACGGCGTCGGCTACTCGAACGAGTACCCCGGCGGCTACGGCGAGCTGATGCTGCTCTCGGAGCCGATGCTGCTCCCCGTGCCGAACGGGCTTCCGACCGAGCACGCCGCGCTCACGGAGCCGATGGCCGTCGGCCTGCACGCGGTTGCCAAGGCACGGCTCGAGCCGGGAGACGCGGCCCTCGTCGTCGGCTGCGGGCCCGTCGGCCTCGCGGTCGTCGCGGCGCTCCGCCTCCGCCGCGTCGAGCCGATCGTCGCCGCCGACTTCTCGCCCACGCGCCGCGCGCTCGCGGCGACGGTCGGGGCCCACGTCGTCGTCGACCCGGCGGTCGAGCGCGGCGTCGACGCGCTTGGGCGCGCCGCGGGCGCGCGGCCCGCCGTCGTGTTCGAGTGCGTCGGCGTCCCGGGCCTCCTCGGCCGGCTGATGCGCGAGGCGCCGCGCGAGGCGCGGATCGTCGTCGCCGGCGTCTGCATGGAGGACGACCGCATCCGCCCGATGCTCGGCATCAACAAGGAGCTGTCGGTGCAGTTCGTGCTCGGGTACCGCCCGGACGAGTTCGCCGACACCCTCGCCGCGATCGCGGACGGCCGGATCGCGGTCGCGCCGCTCGTCACGGGGAAGGTCGGCGTCGAGGGCGTCGCGGAGGCGTTCGAGACACTCGCGCGGCCGGACGCACACGCGAAGATCCTCGTCGAGCCGTGGCGCCGCTGACGGATCCGCGCGCGACAACGCTCCCCGATCGCCGAGACCTCCATTGACGGCGTCCCGGGAGGCGACGAAACTCGCGCCATGGAGTCCACGACGACCGGCGCGCCTCGCTCGCGCGCGCGTCGGCTCATCACGTGCGGCCTCGCGCTCGTGCTGGCGCTCGTCCTCTCCGCCGGGGCGGCGCTCGCCGCCGGAATGGGCGGCGGGCACGGTTTCGGCGGCGGCCACGGCGGCTTCCACGGCGGCCACGGCGGCTTCCACGGCGGCCTGCGCTCGGGGCCGGGACACTTCGGCGGTCGGTTCGGCGGCGGGTTCGGTCGCTTTCCGGGCCACGGGCACGGCTTCGGCGACCGCCACTTCGCCTTCCACCACGGCCACGGGTTCCACCACCACGGATTCGGCAGCAGCATCTTCGTCTTCGGCGTTCCGTTCGGATTCCCGTACTACGCCTCTCCGCCGTACCCGTACTGGTTGAGCCCGTACTGCGACCCCTACTCGCCCTGGTTCTACCCGCCCTACTGCCGCTGACGCCGCGCGCCGGGCGGAACGCCGGCGCGGTCAGCCGAGGCGCTCGACCAGCGCTCCCAGGTCGCGCTCGATCGCGCGCGTCTGCCCGCCCGCCTCGAGGAACGCCGCCATCCGCGCGCGCGCGGCGGGCGACGCGACCGACCGGTTGAAGCAGTCGGCCTCTTCGAGGAGCCCCGCGAACGTCGGCAGCTCGGCCGCCGCGACCGCGCGCTTGGCGAGCGCGATCGCGGCGGGGGGGAACGACGCGATCCGCCGCGCGAGCCGCTCGACGAAGGGGCCGAGCTCCGCGGGCGGGAGCGCGCGGTTCAGGTAGCCGTAGCGCTCGGCGACGTCGGCCGGAAAGTCCTCGCAGCCGAGGATCACCTCGAGCGCGCGGCCGCGGCCCATGAGACGCGGGAGGCGCTGCGTGCCGCTCCCGCCCGGAATGATGCCGAGCGCGACCTCGGGCTGCGCGAGCACGGCGCGCCCGAGCGCGCCGAAGCGCATGTCGAGCGAGAGGACGAACTCGCTGCCGCCGCCGCGCGCGCGGCCCTCGATCTTCGCGATCGTCGCCTTCGGCATCGTGCGGAAGCGGTCGACCATGGCGTGGAAGAAGCCGAGCGCCGTCGGCTTCGGCGGCGGCGTCTCGGGCAGGCGCTGGATGAGCGCGACGTCGGCGTGGGCGATGAAGAACTCGGGGTCGGCGCTCTCGAAGACGACGACGCGCACGTCGTCGTCCGCCTCGAGCTCGCGGCCGAGGCGGTCCATGTCCTGCATGAGCGGCCAGTCGAAGAGGTTCACGGGCGGGTGGTCGATCGTCACCCACGCGACGCCGCCGTCCGCGCGCACCCGAAGCCCCGCGTATCCGTCGTACGCCATGGCACCGCCTAGCACGTTCCCCTTCGCACGCGCACGAGGTACGGTGCGGGCGCCGTGAGCGGGCTCCGGATCATCGGGGGGAGTCTCAAGGGACGGCGGCTCGCCGCGCCGCCCGGGCTCGCGACGCGCCCGCTCCCGGACCGCGTGAAGCAGGCCCTCTTCGACTGGCTCGGGCAGCGGCTCGACGGGCTCGTCGTCGCCGACTGCTGCGCCGGGTCGGGGTCGTTCGCGTTCGAGGCGCTCTCCCGCGGCGCCGCGCGTGTGGACGCCATCGAGCCGGCGAAGGCGGCCGTCGCCGTGCTGCGCGCGAACGCGGCGAAGCTCGGGAACCCGCCCGGCTTCGTCCTCCACGCGCGCCCGTTCGAGGCGGTCCTCCCGGAGCTCCGCGACGTGGACCTCCTCTTCGCCGACCCGCCGTTCCCCTGGTACGCGGGCGGCGCGGCCCGGATCGCCACGCTGCTCCGCCTGGGCGCGCGCTGCCTCGCGCCCGGCGGGCGGCTCGTGATCCGCGGCGAGCGCGGCGCGGATCTGCCCGCCCTGCCGCCCGGGCTCGTCGTCGGCGAGCGCCGGGCGTACGGGCGCAGCTGGCTCGCGCGCCTCGAGCGCGCGAGCGGGGCGTGAGCGCCGTGGGCACGACGCGGGACGTCGTGGTAGAGGCGAGGCCGATGGCGTGCCCCACGTGCGGCGCCCCGACCCTCCCCGACTCGCGCTTCTGCACCGAGTGCGGCGCCCGGCTCGACGCGACCTGCCCCGCGTGCGCGACGCCGAACCCGCCCGGCGCGAAGTTCTGCCGGAGCTGCGGCACCGCCCTGGCGGCCGCCCGCGAGGACGCGCCGCGGAGCTACACGCCGCCGCACCTGGCGGAGAAGATCCTCACCTCGCGGAGCGCGCTCGAGGGGGAGCGGAAGCAGGTGACCGTCCTCTTCGTCGACGTGAAAGGGTCGATGGATCTCGCGGCGCGGGTCGACCCGGAGGCGTGGCACCGCATCCTCGATCGCTTCTTCGCGATCCTCGCCGACGGCGTGCACCGCTTCGAGGGGACGGTGAACCAGTTCACCGGCGACGGCATCATGGCGCTCTTCGGCGCGCCGATCGCGCACGAGGACCACGCGCAGCGCGCGTGTCACGCGGCGCTCTACCTGACCGACGCGCTCGCCGCGTACGCGCGCGACCTCCGCCGCACCGAGGGCCTCCCCTTCTCGGTGCGCATGGGGCTCAACTCGGGCGAGGTCGTCGTCGGGAGGATCGGCGACGACCTCCGCATGGACTACACCGCCCAGGGGCACGCCGTCGGCATGGCGGCGCGGATGGAGCAGATCGCCGAGCCGGGGCGGGTGTACCTGACGGACGCCACGGCGGCGCTCGTCGCCGGGTGGTTCCGGCTCGAAGACCTCGGGCTCTTCACGCTCCACGGCGTCCGCGAGCCGCAGCGCGTCTGGGCGCTCGAGGGCGTCG
Source organism: Binatia bacterium (assembly GCA_035650655.1). Lineage (GTDB taxonomy): Bacteria > Desulfobacterota > Binatia > DP-6 > DP-6 > DASRHG01. Next base: position 46,692 of record DASRHG010000167.1, read on the forward strand.
GGACGCACCGCACGCGCCTCGACGCGTCGCGGGCCCGCGGCTTCTCCCAGTTCGTCGGGCGGGACACGGAGACCGCGGCGCTCGAGGCCGCGCTCGCCCGCGCGATCACCGGCGAGGGGCAGATCGTCGGCGTCGTCGCCGAAGCCGGCGTCGGCAAGAGCCGGCTCTGCTGGGAGCTCCTCCAGCACTGCCGCGCCCGCGGCTTCACGGTGCACGAGGCGCACGCCGTCGCGCACGGGCGGTCGGTGCCGTTCCTCGTCGCCCTCCAGCTCGCGCGCAGCTTCTTCGGCGTGTCGCCCGACGACACGGACAAGGCGGCGCGGCAGAAGATCGCCGGGACGCTCGTGCTCATCGACGAGAGCCTGCGCGACGTGCTGCCGCTCGTCTTCGACTTCCTCGGCGTCGCCGATCCGACGCGCCCGGCGCCGCGCCTCGACCCCGAGCAGCGCCGCCGCCAGCTCGCGACCGTCGTGCGGCGGGTCGTGCAGGCGCAGAGCGCGCGCGAGCCGGCCGTCGTGCTCGTCGAGGACCTCCACTGGATCGACGGCGCGAGCGAGGCGTTCCTGCACACCCTCGCCGAGGCGCTGCCCCACACGCGGATGCTCCTCGTGCTGAACTTCCGGCCGGAATACCGCGGTGCGTGGCTCCCCGGCCCGCGCTACCGCGAGCTGCCCCTCCTGCCGCTCGGTGCGGAGGCGACGACGGCGCTCCTCGCGGAGCTGCTCGGGCGCGATCCCTCCGTCGCGCCCCTCGCCGCCCACGTCGCGACGAGCACCGCCGGCAATCCGTTCTTCATCGAGGAGGTCGTGCGAACGCTCGTCGAGAGCGGGCGGCTCGCAGGGACGCGCGGGAGCTACCGGCTCGTCGGGCCGGTCGCCGACGTCGCGATCCCGGCGACGGTGCAGGCCGTCCTCGCGGCGCGCATCGACCGGCTCGCGCAGCGCGACAAAGCCGTGCTCCAGACGGCGGCGGTCATCGGCAAGCAGGTCCCCGAAGCGGTCCTCCGGCGCGTCGCCGACCTTCCCGAGGCCGCGCTGGTGGCGTCGCTCCGGGCGCTCGCCGCCGCCGAGTTCCTCGACGTGCAGGCGGACGGCGCGTCGACCACGTACGCGTTCACGCACCCGCTCACGCAGGAGGTCGCGTACCGCTCGCAGCTCGGCGCCCGCCGCGCGCGCGTGCACGGCGACGTCGCGCGCGCGCTCGTCGCCCTCCACCCCGAGAAGCTCGACGAGCAGGCCGCGCTCCTCGCCCATCACTGGGAGGGCGCGGGCGACCTCCTCGAGGCGGCGCGCTGGGGCCGACGCGCCGCGGAGTGGGTCGGCATCAGCGACTTCACGGAGGGGCTCCACCTCTGGCGCAAGGTGCGCGCGCTCGTCGCGAGCCTCCCCGAGACGGCCGAGACGCGCGAGCTCCGGATGACGGCGCTCTCGAACGTCCTCAACTTCACCGTCCGCGTCGGCGCGCCGCAGGCCGAGAAGGACGCGGCGCTCGCCGAGATCACCGCGCTCCGCGGCGGGAGCGACGACCCCCGGATGCGCGTCCGGCTCGTCGGCGGCCCGGCGGCGCTCCGGCTGATGAGCGGGGACGTCGGTGGGGCGCTCGAGGACCTGCAGGCGCCGCTCGCGCTCGCCGAACGGATCGGCGACCCGGGTCTCCGCCTCGCGCTCGAGGCCATCACGGCGCTCGGCTACTTCCTCGCGGGCCGGTTTCGCGACGGTCTCGCGCTCGCCGAGCGCGCGCTCGCCGCGAGCCGGGGCGACGTCTCGCTCGGCAAGGACGTCTTCGGCTTCAGCCCGCACATCCTCCTCCTCCAGATGCGCGGCTCGATGCGACGCCTCCTCGGACGAACGGCCGAGGGCGCCCGCGACCTCGCGGACGCCGCCGAGCTCGCCCAGCGGCACGGCGAGCTCGAGCTCCTGAGCGGGGCGTACCAGGGCGAGGTCTTCTTCGACCAGTACCGCGGCGACGCGGAAGCGGCGCTCGCCCACGCCCGGCGCGCGCTCGAGCTGGCCGACGCGATCGAGAGCCCGTTCTCGCGCACGCAGGCGCACGAGGCGCTCGGGCTCGCGCACCTCGAACGCCGCGAGTGGGACGAGGCGCGCGCCCACTACGAGCGTGCGCTCGCGATCGCCCGCGAGACGGGCACGGGGCTCCCGGACGAGGGCGCCTACCTCTCCGGCATCGCGCTCGCGCATCTCGGACGAGGGGACGCCGCCGGCGCGCGCACGTACGCGGAGAACGCCGTCCGGGCGAGTCGCCGCCGGCAGACCGCGTGGGCCGAGTGCTGGGCGGCGTACGTCCTCGGCCGCGTTCTCGTCGAGACCGACGCGCGCGCGTCGGGCGCCGGCGCGCGCGCCGCGCTCGACCGGGCGCTCGCCCTCGTCGAGGCGACGGGCGGCGCCGTCATGGAGCCCGTCGTCCGCGTCGCGCGCGCGGCGCTCGCACGCGCCGCGGGCGACGAGGCGGCGTGGCGGCGCGAGCTCGAGACGGCCGAGCGCCTCTTCGCGCGGTTCGACGCGCCCCGGCGCGCGGCCGAGGTCGCGGCGGCGCTGCGCGCCGGGGTCGAGGAGCCTCGCCCGTGGTGAAGCTCGTCTTCCTCTGCCGCCGGCGTCCGGCGCTCGCCCGCACCGAGTACGCCGAGCGCCTCCTCCGCGGCCACGTGCCGCTCGCGCTCCGCCATCACCCGACGATGCGGAAGTACGTCGTGAACCTCGTCGAGGCGGTGCCGCCCGGCGCGCCCGACCTCGACAGCGTGGGCGAGCTCTGGTTCGACGACCTCGCGGACTTTCGCGAGCGGCTCTACGACTCGCCCGCGGGTCGCGCCGCGATCGAGCGCGACGTCGCGGGCTTCCTCGCCGCCGCGGACGCGTACGCGACGACCGAGCACGTGCAGGCGTCGCGCGGCGCGCCGGCGTCGCTCGGCGCCCGCACGCCCGGCGTGAAGATCATCTGCCCGCTCCGCCGGCGGCCCGATCTCGGGCACGAGGCCTTCGTCGCCCACTGGCTCGGAACCCACGTGCCGCTCGCCCGCGCCCACCATCCCGGGCTCGTCGAGTACGTGACGAACGTCGTCGACGCGCGCGTCTCGGCGACGGGCGAGGCGTGGGACGGGTTCGCCGAGCTCCGCTTCGCGAGCGAGGCCGACGCGGGCGAACGCCTCTGGGACTCCCCCGAGGGCGAGCGCATCGTCCGCGAGGACATCGCGCGCTTCATCGGCTGGACGGCGCCGTATCGGGTCGCCGAGTACGTGGCGAAGCGGCCGGACTCGCGCTGAGCGCGCGTCAGCGGTCGGGCTCCCACACGGGCAGCGTCACGCGCTCCGTCAGGCGCTCGAACGCAACCCGCACCGGCATCCCGAACGCCATCGCTTCGGGCGCACACCGCACCATGTAGCCGACGAGGCGCGGCCCCTCGGCCAGCTCGACCACGACCAGGACGAGCGGCAGCAGGTGACGGAACGCGGGGAGGAACGGCTCGTGCGCGACGACCCAGGTGTAGACCCGGCCGCGCCCGCTCGCCTCGAACCACTCGAGCCGCCCGCCGCCCTTCCAGTACATGGGCTTCGGCGGCCAGACGACGGCGCCGGTCGCGCGGTCGCGCTGCTGCACGAGCTTCCCCGCGCGCGCGCCCTCCCAGAAGGGTCGCATGACGGGGTCGTCCACGTCGGGGAGCGGGTAGTCGGGATGGAGCGGGGGACGGGCGGCCATCACGCGCCCCGCAGGACGACGGCGCTGGTCGCCACGCCCGACGCGCCGGTCACGAGCGTCGCCCGGCACCCGGGGACCTGCGCCGTCGACGTGCCGCGGATCTGGCGCACGCCCTCGAGGAGGAGGTTGAAGCCGTGGACGTACGCCTCGGAGAGGCCGCCGCCCGAGGTGAGGACCGGCAGCGCGCCGCCGAGCTCGATCCGCCCGCCCTCGGTGAACGGTCCGCCCTCGCCGCGCTGGCAGAAGCCGTAGTCCTCGAGCCCCATGACGACGAGCGGCGTGAAGGCGTCGTAGATCTGCGCGCAGTCCATGTCCGCCGGTTGGAGCTGCGAGCGCGCCCAGAGGAGCTTCGCGCAGAAGGCGGCGGTCGTCTCCATCGCCGGCGTGGCGTTGTAGTTCGCGAGGTGGACCGGGTTCGGGCCCGACGCCTGCGCGACCGCGTGGACCAGGACCGGCTTCTGCCGGAGGTCGCGCGCCCGCTCGACCGAGGTGACGACGCACGCGAGCGCGCCGTCCGTCTCGAGGCAGCAGTCGTAGAGGTGGAGGGGCCACCCGATCGGCCGCGCCGCGAGGTAGGTCGCCATGTCGAGCGGCCGGCCGTACATCATCGCGCGCGGGTTGCGGTTCGCGTGCCTGCGCGCGGCGATCGCGACGTTGCCGAAGTGCTCGCGCTTCGTGCCGAACTCGTGCATGTGACGGTGCGCCCACATGCCGATCACGTCGACGGGCCGGACGAGGCCCCACGGTGCGTGGAGCGCCTTGTCGTCGCGGACGAGCGCCCGCTCCTGCGCCCACGGCCGCGACGCGGGCGAGCCGCGGTTCCGGGCGCGGTGGCAGACGACGGTCGTCGCGAGGCCCGCCGCGATCGCGGCGGCCGCGTGCATGAGGGTCGCGCACGAGGCGCCGCCGCCGTAGGCGATCTTGTCCCACCACGTGAGCTGGCGGACGCCGAGCCGCCGCGCGATCGACACCTCGTGCGTCGACTCCATCTCGAACATCGACATGCCGTCGACGTCCTCGGCCTCGAGCCCCGCGTCCTCGAGCGCGAGCTGGATCGCCTCGACGGCCGTGTCGGAGATCGGCCGGCCGATGTCCTTCGCGAACGGCAGCTGGCCGATGCCGACGATCGCGACGCGGTCCTGGATGCGGCGGAAGAGGTCGCGGTCGAGTCCGTCGGGCACGTCGAGCGGGGTAGCACGCGGCGCCGGAGCGGTCCAACGAGAACCGGCTCCCAACGAGGACCGGCTCCGGGACTTGCGCGGCGCCCGCCCTCGGGCTTTGTCGTCACCATGCCCCGCACCCGCATCGTCGCGACGCTCGGGCCGGCGACGGCCGGCGAGGCGGCGATCGCCGCGCTGCTCGACGCCGGCGTCGACGTCTTCCGGCTCAACTTCGCGCACGGGACGCACGAGGAGCACGCGCTCGCGATCGCGCGCGTCCGCCGCCTCGCGGGGCCGCGGCCCGTCGCGGTCCTCCAGGACCTGGGCGGCCCGAAGCTCCGGCTCGCGCACCCCGTCCGCGGCGAGCCGGGCGACGTCGTCGCGATCGCGCTCCCGCCGACCGTGCGGCCGGGCGACCCCGTCCTCCTCGCCGACGGCGCCATGCAGCTCGAGGTCGTCGACGCGGGCCGTGCGCGCGTCGTCGTCGGCGGCGACGTGCCGGCGGGCAAGGGCGTGAACCTCCCCTCCTCGCGCCTCGACTTCCCCGCGCTCACCGACAAGGACCGCGCCGACCTCCGCTTCGGCGTCGCGCAGGGCGTCGACTTCGTCGCGCTCTCCTTCGTCGGCCGCGCCGCCGACCTCGGCGAGGCGAAGGCGAGCGGCGTGCCCGTCGTCGCCAAGATCGAGCGCGCCGAGGCGGTCGCGCGGCAGGAGGAGATCGTCGCCGCCGCCGACGGCGTCATGGTCGCGCGCGGCGACCTCGGGGTCGAGATCCCGATCGAGCGCGTGCCGATCGTGCAGAAGGACCTGATCGCGCTCGCGAACCGGCACGGGAAGCCGGTCATCACCGCGACCCAGATGCTCCGCTCGATGGTCGACAGCGAGCGGCCGACGCGCGCCGAGGCGTCCGACGTCGCGAACGCGGTCCTCGACGGGACGGACGCCGTGATGCTCTCCGAGGAGACGGCGATCGGCCGCCACCCGGTGGAGACGGTGCGCGTCATGTCGCGCATCCTCGGCGCGGCCGAGATGCGGCTCCGGCCGGCCCCGGCCGCGGCGGCCGGCGGCGACGTCGCGCAGGCGATCGCCGACGCGGCGTGCGTCATGGCGGCAGGCGTCGGCGCGGCCGCGATCGTCGTCGTCACGCGGAGCGGGGCGACCGCGCATCACGTCGCCCGCCGGCGGCCGGCGGTCCCGATCGTCGCCCTCACGCCGGACGCGGGGGTCGCGCGCCGGCTGGCCCTCGTCTGGGGCGTGACCGCCGTGAGCGCGCCCGCCGCCGTCCCCGGCCTCGACCCGCGCGACGTCCGCGCCCCGGTGCTC
>DASRHG010000168.1:0-10730 GCA_035650655.1 Binatia bacterium
TCATCTCCCGCTGCTCGGGCGTCGGCCTCCCCCCGCACACGGCCGTGCGGCCCGGGTCGAGCCAGTAGCCCTCGCGGATGGGCCCGTACATCCAGCCGCGCACCACGTCGCCGCGCTTCGGGGCGTCGTGGCTGTAGCCCATGAGCTGGTTGCGCACCCACATCTCGATCATGTCGCCGTGGTTGCAGGGCGCCATGTGGATCGCCCCGCCCGCCTCGACGATCCTCGCAACCGCGGCCGCGGCGGCCGCGGTCTCGCGCTCGCCCGCGATCAGCCCCTCGAGGAGCCGGGTGAGCGCGCCGCTCATGATCTCGCCCGCCTCGCGCATGCACTGGAGCTCGCGCGGGCTCTTTCGCCGACGGACGGAGAGGACGAGGTCATCGTCGAAGCTCCACGCGATCCCCGGCGTCTGCTCCTCGAGCTGGAGCCAGTACTTCGCCGGGAGGATGCTCGCGCCAACGAGCACCGCACGACGGACCTTGCGCCGCTTGAGCGCGTCGGCGACGCCGCGCACCGGATCGTGGTGCCACTCGATGCGCTCGGTCGCCACGAGGTCCCGCCGCGGCCACGCCTCGTCGGCCTGGAGCTCGGGCTCCTTCCCCTCCTGCAGGATGACGGCGTTCAGCCCGCGGGCGTTGAAGACGGCCGTGTCGAGGCCCTGGCCCGACGCCTGGGAGTAGAAGTTGACGAGGTAGAGCACGTCCGCGCAGCGGTCGTAGCTCCCACCCGACCGGCTCCACACGACCGCGGTGTCGTAGCCGCGCTCGCGCATCGCCGCGTGCACGCGCCGCCAGCGCTCGTGGTACTCCTCGCGCGGAAAATAGCTCGTCATTCAGGGACCCTCCCCCGGGATCCAGCTCGTGCCGGCGAGCGGCACCTTCGCCATCGCCGCGGCCTCGACGGTGAGCGCGACCAGATCCTCGCGCTCGAGGTGGTGGACGTCGGACTTGCCGCAGGCGCGGGCGAGCGTCGTGAGCTCCATGGTGAGGACGTTCAAGTAGTTGCGCAGGCGCTGGGCGCCCTCCGCCGGATCGAGACGGCGCTCGAGCTCGGGGTGCTGCGTCGTGATCCCGACCGGGCACTGCCCGGTGTGGCAGTGATGGCAGAAGCCGGGCGCCGTCCCGAGCCGCTCGTAGTCGGCCGTCACGTCCCGGTGCACCCCGCCGTCCGCCGCGTGCGCCGCGTTGCAGCCGAGCGCCACGAGGACGGCCTGGCCGATCGCGACGGCGTCCGCGCCGAGCGCCAGCGCCTTCGCGACGTCGGCCCCGGTCCGGATGCCGCCCGACACGACGAGCTGCACCGTCCCGAGCACCCCCATCTCCTCGAGCGCCTCGACCGCCTGCGGGACCGCGGCGAGCGTCGGGATGCCGGCGTGCTCGATGAACACCTGCTGGCTCGCCGCCGTCCCGCCCTGCATGCCGTCGACGACGATCACGTCCGCCCCCGCCTTGACCGCGAGCTTCACGTCGTTCCGGACCCGTGAGGCGCCGAACTTCACGTAGATCGGCACCTGCCAGTCGGTGATCTCGCGCAGCTCCGCGATCTTGATCGCGAGGTCGTCCGGGCCCGTCCAGTCCGGATGCCGGCACGCCGAGCGCTGGTCGATGCCCGCCGGCAGCGTCCGCATCTCGGCGACGCGCTCGCTGATCTTCTGTCCGAGGAGCATCCCCCCGCCCCCCGGCTTCGCGCCCTGCCCGACCACGACCTCGATCGCGTCGGCGCGGCGGAGGTCGTCCGGGTCGAAGCCGTAGCGCGACGGGAGGCACTGGTAGACGAGCGTCTTCGAGGCCTCGCGCTCCTCGGGCGTCATGCCGCCGTCGCCCGTCGTCGTCGACGTGCCGACGGCCGTCGCCGCCCGCCCGATCGCCTCCTTCGCGCGCGCCGAGAGCGCGCCGAAGCTCATCCCGGCGATCGTGATCGGCGTCTCGAGCGTGATCGGCTTCTTCGCGGAGCGCGTCCCGAGGACGGTGCGGGTCGAGCACCGTTCGCGATAGCCCTCGAGGGGGTAGCGCGAGAGCGAGGCGGTCAAGAACACGAGGTCGTCGAACGTCGGAAGGGCGCGCTTCGCGCCGAGCCCGCGGATGTCGTAGAGGCCGCCCGCCGCCGCCTCGTGGATGTAGGCGAGCACGTGGCGGTTGAAGGAGAAGCTCTCCTCGCGGTCGGCCATCGTCAGTACGCTCCGTGCCCGAGGCCGGCGTGCCAGTGGTAGAGCGTCCGCGCCGACGCCACGCGCTTGAACTCGACGCCCGCGTGCGCGAACCCCGCCCGGCGGAGCAGCGCCTCGACGCGCGTCACGTCGCTCGCGGTCATCGGCTCCTCGCGGGCGTCCGCGCCGAGCCCCTCGATCCGGCCCCGCACGTAGATCGTCGCCTCGTAGAGCGAGTCCCCGAGGCCGGCGCCCGCGTCGCCGCAGACGACGAGCGTGCCCGTCTGCGCCATGAATGCGCTCGCATGCCCCACGTCGCCGCCGACGACGATGTCGCAGCCCTTCATCGAGATGCCGCAGCGCGCGGCGGCGTCGCCCTCGATCACGAGGAGCCCGCCCCGCCCGGACGCGCCCGCGCATTCCGACGCGTTCCCGCGGACGCGCACGGTCCCCGACATGATGTTCTCCGCGACGCTCCAGCCGACGCTGCCGTCGACCGTGATGCGCGCGCGCTTGTTCATGCCGCCGACGAAGTAGCCGGCGTGGCCGCGGATCTCGACGTCGAGGTCGGCGTCGAGGCCGACGGCGAGGTTGTGCGCGCCGTCCGGATGCACGATCTCGACGCGACCGCCGCCGGCCGCCTGGCCCTCGCCGTGGAGCCACGCGTTCACGCCGCGGACGCCGAGCGCGCGGACGTCGAGCGTCACGGCTCGCGGTCGACCGCCCATGTGTAGACCCGCTCCGGGCGCGGCTCGAAGATGTCCGCGTCGGCGATGCCGGGAAGATGCGCGAGCGCGCGGAACTCGGACGCCACGGCGACCCAGTCGTCGGTCTCCGCGACGACCGCGGGCTTGCACGCGAACGCGTCGCGCACGAGCGTGAGCCCCTCCGCCGTCCCGACGAGGAGCGTGAAGAAGCCGTCGAGCACCCGGAGCGCGCGCCCGAGCGCCGTCTCGACGTCGTCGCCCTCGGCGAGGCGCCAGGCGATCCAGCGACACGCCGCCTCGCTGTCGTTGTCGGTCTCGAAGCGGATGCCGCGCGCCTCGAGCTGCCGGCGGATCATGTGCGGGTTCGAGAGCGAGCCGTTGTGGACGAGGCAGAAGTCCTCGCCCGCGGTGAACGGATGCGCGTGCGCCGGGGACACCGCGGACTCGGTCGCCATGCGCGTGTGCCCGACGCAGTGCGTGCCCGCGAGGCGCGCGAAGTCGAACCGGCGCGCGATGTCCGGCGCGCGGCCGACGTCCTTGTAGACGTCCATCCGCCGCCCGACGCCGAGGACGCGGACGGCGGGCGCGTGCGTTTCGATCCACGCGCGCACCGCGGTCGGGGCGAGCGAGGAGGTCGCGACGGCCAGGTTCTCGTGCGCGACGATCGTCGCCGTGCCGTCGAGGTCGGCGCCGAGCCGGTCGGCGAGCGTGCACCACGGATACGCGCGGTCGGGCGCGAAAAGGCTCATGCGGCGCGCGCCCGCCGGCGTCGCGTCGTGGAAGACCGCGAGCCCCGCGGAGTCCGGGCCGCGGGCGTCCATGCAGGCGAGCATCGGGACGACGAGCGTCCCGAGCTGCGTGCGCGCACGCTCACGCTTCACGAGCACGCCGACGATGCCGCACATCAGAAGAACTCCAGGTAGCGCTTCACTTCCCAGTCCGAGACGTGCCGGTGGTAGTCGGTCCACTCCATCCGCTTCAGCCGGATGAACTCGTTCACGAGCGGCGCGCCGAGGGTCTCGTGGAAGAGCGGGTCCGCCTCGAGCGCGTCGAGCGCGGCGCCGAGGCTCTGCGGAAGGAGGCGGATCGCCCGCTCGCGCAGCTCGTCCGGGGTGAGCGTGTAGAGGTTCACGTTCTGCGGCTCGCCCGGGTCGAGGCGGCGCTCGACGCCGTCGAGGCCGGCGGCGATGACCGCCGCCGTGGCGAGGTAGGGATTCGCGGCCGCGTCGATGAGGCGCAGCTCGAGGCGGCCGTACGGCACGCGGACCATGGAGCTCCGGTTGTTGTCGCCGTAGGAGATGAAGGCGGGGGCCCAGGTGGCGCCCGAGAACGTCTGCCCGACGACGAGGCGCTTGTAGGAGTTCACGCACGGGGCGACGAGCGCCGTGAGCGCGGGCGCGTGGGCGAGGAGCCCGCCGAGGAAGTGGTAGGCGAGCGACGAGAGGCCGAGCCCCCGCCGGTCGGTGCGATCGAGGAAGAGGTTCGGCGTCCGCTCGTCGGCGATCGAGCAGTGCATGTGCATGCCGCTGCCGGTGCGGTCGCTCATCGGCTTCGGCATGAACGAGCAGATGACGCCGCACTGGCGCGCGATCTCGCTCGCCGCCATCCGGAAGAAGATCATCCGATCGGCGGTCGTGAGCGCGTCGGCGTACGTGAAGTTGACCTCGAACTGCCCGTTCGCGTCCTCGTGGTCGACCTGGTACACGTCGAACCCGACGGCGCGCAGCGCCGCGACGAGCCTCTCGATGAACGCGGTCGACCGCGAGAGCCCCTTGTAGTCGTAGCACGGCTTGTCGAGCACGTCGGTCGCGTCCGCGGGGACGGGACGGCCCGACGCGTCGCGCGTGAGCAGCATGAACTCGGGCTCGAGGCCGGTGTTGAACGTCCAGCCGCGCTGCGCGAGCCGCGCGACCTGCTGCTTGAGCACCCAGCGCGTGTCGAACGGCCACGGCCGGTCGTCCACGCGCCCGTCGCAGACGATGCGCGCGAACCCGGGCTGCCACGGCACCGGCGTCAGCGTCGCGAGGTCGCCGACCGCCATGTAGTCGCGGCTGTGCGGCTCCTGCCCGAGCCCCCACACGGCGAACCCGGCGAAGCCCGCGCCGTCGCGCAGCACGACGTCCTCGAAATGCTCGACGGGGACGGCCTTCGTCTTGGCGACGCCGTGGATGTCGACGAACTGCGCGAGGACGAAGCGGATTCCGTGCGCCTCGAGGAGCTGTTTCGCGTCGGCGACCGAAGTGGCCATGTCAGGGCCGCTTCAGCTCGGGAATCGGCTCCCGGTAGTAGGGCACCTGGTCGACGCGGGGGGCGTACGTCCCGTCGGCGATCACCTTCTGCACGTGCCGCGCGATCTCCTCGGTGGTCGCGAACCAGACGCCGCCCTTCTTCTGCATGTGCTCGATCAGGTTCGCCACGGCGACGCAGCGCGCGAGCCGCCCCGAGTTGAAGGGATGCCACACCGTCACCCAGAGCCCGCGGTGCTCCCACATCGCGTCGAACTCGGCGCGCCAGACCTCCATCGCCTGGTTCGGCGCCTTGATCGGCATGAAGTAGTTGAGGTCGTCGTTCTGGACGTACTGGGGGTAGTCGTCCATCGCCCAGTGGAAGGGGAGCTCGATGATGCGCCCCTTCGCCGACTCGAGGACATAGGGCACGTCGTCGCCCATGAGCGTCGAGTCGTAGAGGAACCCCTCCTGGGCGAGAAAGTCGGTCGTGACCTCGGAGTACTTGAACCACGGCGCCCGGTAGCCCACGGGCTTCCGTCCGCTCGCCTTCCGGATCGCCTCGGACGTCCGCTGGAGCCAGTAGAGCTCCTCCTCCGGCGGCCGCTCGTTCGGGTTCTCGTGCAGGTAGCCGTGGTGCGCGAGCTCGTGCCCGCCCGCGAGAAGCGTCTCGATCGCCTTCGGGTAGCGCTCGACGCTCCAGCCCGGGGTGAAGAAGGTCATCTTCACGCCGTAGCGCTTCGCCATCTCGACGATGCGCGGGACGCCGACCTCCGGGCCGTATTTCATGAGCGACATCGTCGCCACCCGCCGGTGCGAGTCGGTCGGGTGCATGATGTGGAGCAGGCTGTCGGCGTCGAGGTCCCAGGTGAACGAGACGGCGACGCGCGCGCCGTTGGGCCACGGGACAGGGTTCTTGATCATCGTCCTCTCCTCTCCGCGGCGGGTGGAGGAAAACCTGCAACGCGGCCGTGACGTGAAGGATTGCCGTCTCTCACGGCGCTCTTTCCCTTGTCAAGAGGCGCGGCGCGCGAGCGGGCGCGGATTCCCGCGGCGGGCGGGTGCGTGGTAGGAGCGGGAATGCGGTCCGCCCCAGCCGCGGTCGACGCCGTCGCCCTCACGCGCGAGCTGGTGCGCTTCGACACCACGAACCCGCCGGGTGCCGAGGCGCGGTGCGTCGCGCAGCTCGCTCGCCTGCTCGAGGACGCGGGCTTCGCGCTGCGCACGCACGAGCTGGCGCCCGGCCGGACGAGCCTCGTCGCCCGGGCGGGCGGGCGCCACGACGTCCCGCCGCTCTGCTTCACGGGCCACGCCGACACGGTGCCGCTCGGCGCCCGCCCCTGGACGCGCGACCCGCATGCCGGCGAGATCGCCGACGGCCGGCTCTACGGCCGCGGGTCGACGGACATGAAGAGCGGGCTCGCGGCGTTCATCGCCGCCGCGGTCCGGCTCGCGCCGCATCTCGCCGGCACACCGGGGCTCGTGCTCGTCGTCACCGCGGGCGAGGAGACGGGCTGCGACGGCGCCCGGCAGCTCGCCGGCGAGCCCGGCGCCCTCGGGCGCGCGGGCGCCGTCGTCGTGGCCGAGCCGACGTGCAACGAGCCACTCGTCGGCCACAAGGGTGCGCTCTGGCTGGAGGCGCGCACCACCGGCGTCACGGCCCACGGCTCCATGCCGGAGCGCGGCGTGAACGCCGTCTACAAGGCGGCGCGCGCCATCACGCGGCTCGAGGCCTTCCGCTTCGACGCGGCGCCCCACCCCGCCCTCGGCGCGCCCACGCTCAACGTCGGCCGAGTGGCCGGGGGGATCAACGTGAACTCGGTCCCGGATGCGGCGACAATCGGCATCGACGTCCGTACGATCCCCTCCCAGCCGCACGCGGCCGTCCGGCGCGTGCTCGAGGCGCATCTCGGCCCGGACGTGGCGCTGGCCCCGTTCGTCGACGTCCCCGGCGTGTGGACGGACCCGGCGGAGCCGTTCGTGCAGGACGTCTTCGAAGTCGCTGCCCGCGTCCTCGGCACGCGGCCGACCGGGCGCACGGCTCCGTACTTCACGGACGCCTCGGTTCTGACGCCCGCCTTCGGCGGCCCTCCGACCGTCGTCCTCGGGCCGGGAGAGCTGCCACTCGCCCACCAGACGGACGAGTACTGTCTCGTCGCGCGGGTCGAGGAGGCCGTCGAGCTCTACGTCGAGATCGCGCGTCGCTTCTGCGGGTGTTGAGCGGACGTCGGGGCACGGGCCCGGAGCCGTCGAATATCGCGCGCGGCTCGTCGTCTCTCGCCTGACGGATCGCCGGCCTCGGCGAGGCGTCGGGCGGCGTTCGACATCCGAGAGAGACGATGACGTCCGGCGCTCGCGACGTTCCTCGTACCACCGCGGTCGGTCGCGGGCCAACGAAAAACACGACACCGGATCGGGCCGCGGCGCGGCGCGTCGGAGCGAGCAGGACTCCCCCGAACAAACACGGGATCCCACCCGTTGGGGGTATTTTCGGCGCGAGGCCGCGTGGTACATCTCGCGCAATCCGAACAACCTGGCCGGCACCCGTCGGCGAAAGCACGCCGTCTCCCGACGCTCTGGAGGTGGGGGCACATGTTCGAACTCGTGGAGTCGCGCGTAAGACGTATCGTCGCAGATCATCTCGGCGTCGGACCGGAGGAGCTCACCCCGGACGTGTCGCTCATCGACACGCTCGCAGCCGATTCGCTCGACCTCGTCGAGCTCGCGCTCGCGCTCGAGGGTGAGTTCGGAATCAACGTCCCGGAGCGGGTCGTCGAGAGCGTACGGACCTACGGGGACCTCGTCGCGTCGGTGTACGCGCTCGCGCGCAAGCGGCCGCAGGCGGCCGGCGCGGAGCGCGCCCCCGCGCCGCCCGCCCTCGTGTGGGCGAAGGTCGTGCCCGCGGAGCACCACGGCGCGGGCGACCTCCAGCGGACCGGGTGGCTCACGCCGTACACCGCCGAGGAGATCGTCGAGGACGCACTCCGGGCAGGACGCGGCGCCCGGCTCGAGATCTCCGTGCCGTCGAGCACGAACGACCTCGGGCTGGCGCGCCTGCAGAACCAGTTCGCCTGGCTCGGGGAGCGCGGCGTGCACGTGAGCGTCCGACGCGAGCAGAATCTCGCCGCGCTCGGCACCCGCTCGCGCCCGCACGCCGCGGCATGAGCGGAACGTAGGGGGCATATCGAGGTCCGCGCCGCGCGCGCCGGGAGGCCGGCGCGCGAGGCCGCGGAGCCGCGCTCAGCCGAGGAGCGCCCGCGCGCGAGCGAAGACCGCGTCGAGCATCGGCCGGGTGAGCCTCCCGGTGAACGTGTTCTGCTGGCTCGGATGGTACGAGTCGAGGAGCACGAGACCCGCGGCGAGCACGTGCTCCGCTCCGTGGGCGAAGCGAGGCTGCGGACGGGGAACGGCCCGGCCGCGGGCGCGCGCGGCGGCGAGAAAGCCGTCGTGCGCCACCTTGCCGAGCGCGACGACGACGCGCAGCCGCGCCAGCAGGGCGAGCTCGCCGAGGAGCCAGCGACGGCACGTCCCGATCTCGGTCGGTGTCGGGCGGTTTCCGGGCGGCGCGCAGCGAACGACGGCCGTGACGAACGCGTCCGAGAGGAGCAGGCCGTCGTCGCGCCGCACGGAGGTCGGCTGGTTCGCGAAGCCGGCGCGGTGGAGGGCGGCGAAGAGCCAGCGGCCGCTCTCGTCGCCGGTGAAGATCCGGCCGGTGCGGTTCCCGCCATGGGCCGCCGGGGCGAGCCCGACGACGAGGACGCGCGCGGCCGGGTCGCCGAAGCCCGGGACCGGCCGGCCCCAGTACGTCTCGGCCCGGAAGCGCGCCACCTTCTCGCGCGCCGTCCGCTCGCGGTGCGCGACGAGCCGCGGGCAGCGGCGGCAGCGGGTCAGGCGGCGTTCGAGCGCGTCGAGGCGGTCGCCCGCGTCACTCGGCGCAGAGGACGCCGGCGGTGAGGAAGAGGGTGTGCGTGTCACGGACGGTGCCCGCCATCACGGGCCCTTCCCCGGCGGGCTCGACGGCGGCGACCGCGACCGCGGTGCGGACCGGACGAGTCGCGCCCGCAGGGACGTAGCCCTCCTGATAGCGGAAGGCCGTCTCGAGCCGGTCGCCGGGCACGAGGCGCGCGGCGGGCACGGGCGCCATCCCCTCGCGGTAGAAGACGTGGCCGCGTGCGACCAGGAGCGCGTGCCCCGTGTCGAGGCGAACACGGACGAGCGGGACGGCGTCGGTCGTCGTCACCTTGAGGAGCTGGCGGAAGCCGAGCTCCCCCGAGGGGAGGCGCGTCAGCACGGCGAAGCCCTTGCCGGGGGTCTCCTGCATCGTCACCGGGCCCTCGGCCGTCTCGACCAGGCAGCTCGGCGCGAGGCCGCGTCCGTCGTCCGTCATGCGCGCGGGACGATAGTCGGCGGGCGGCGACGGCGCAAGTCGACGTCAGACGGGCAGCGAGAGCTGCCGGCGGTCGCGCGCGCGCACGACGGGGCGGCGCTCGGGGCCCGTGCGCTTCCCCGAGCGCACCATGCGGACGGCTGCGTCGAGCGGCAGCCCCGTCGCGCGACAGAAGCGCTGGAGCGCCGCCCCGAGGGCGAGCAGCTCCGCGTCCCCGCCCCAGAGCGCCGTCATGCTCTGCACGCGCCGCCAGGTCGGGACGAGGGTCCCCTGCCGCCATCGCCGCACGACCGACGGCGTCACGCGGAGCGCGCGCGCCATGTCGCCCACTCCGAGGCCGTGCATCGTCCGCACCGCGGCGAGGTACTCGGGCACGGTGACGATCGACGCGCGGCCGTTCGACGCGGGTGCCATCGTCCCGGCTAGCCCCGGTGCGCGGCGCGCCCGGTGCGCCGGCCGGCGAGCCCGCCCACGTGCCGCTCGATCAGCGCGTCGGCGCGGGCGAGGAGCTCCTCGTTCTTCGTGTGCCGCTCGATCATGTAGGAGAGGTCCCCGAGGTCGTGGATCAGGAGCTGCACGGCCCGCTCGCGCCAGCGCGGGTTCCGGACGACGGACATCATGTCGACGACGACGTCCTCCAGCTCCGACGCCTCCAGGTCGATCGCCATCTCGAACGCCCGCTCGAGCGACACGCCCGCACGCGCCTCGCGCAGATACGCCGTGAGCAGCGAGCGGAGGCGCATCACGGTCTTCGGGTCGAACCAGACGCGCGTGTGCGCCGCCCGCTCCGGGTCCGACTCGAGCATACTCTCCACGAGCGCGAGCGCGCCGCAGTGGCCGGCCTCGTGCCGGGCCATGTTGAACCAGAAGTTCCGAACCTCCTCGGGGCGGGGGAACGCCTGCACGAAGCGGACGTAGAGCGCCATCGTCCGCTTCTCGAGCTCGATCGCGGTGTCGAGGATCTCGCGAATCGTCGCGCGCCGCGCACGGGGGCGAGCGGGCATCAGGGCGTCACCTCGGGCTTCCCTTAGCAAACCCGTCGCCCCGTTGTAAAAGCGGGTGTGGACGAGGCACGCGTGAGCGCCCTCGAGGCCGCGATCGCGGACACGGGCGCGCTGATCGTCCAGCTCGAGAAGTACCGTCGCGGCGCGGCGGCGGACGCGGTCGCCGCCGTGCGCGACGCGCTGGCGCTCGGCGATGCGGCCCGCCGGCTCCATCGCCGCGACGCGCTCGACGACGCGGAGGCCGGCCGCCTGCTCGCCGCG
>DASRHG010000169.1:0-82926 GCA_035650655.1 Binatia bacterium
CCACGAGCGCTGCGCGCCGTCGCCGACCGGCTGCTGCGCGTCGCCTGCGCGATGCTCAGGGAACAAACCCGCTACGACCCCATGCGACGCAACGGTCCGCTTGCGGCCCATTGACAAACGGTGGGGAGTCCACTCCCTGCGAGGCCGCGGGCTCGCTTCGCTCGCTCGGTTCACGCGCCTGGTCCTACGAAACCTTGCGTCTAGGCACCCCGGGCGCCAATATCGGCCAGCAGCTCAACCAGGAGGATTTCGAGACATGCCCGTGACCGTCAAGGTGCCGACGCCGCTCCGCAAGTTCACCGCCGGGTCGGAGTCGGTCCAAGGATCCGGCGACACCGTCGCCTCGCTCGTCGAGAACCTGGAGAAGAAGTACCCGGGGATCCGCGAGCGAATCTGCGACGAGCAGGGGCGCGTCCGCCGCTTCGTGAACCTCTACGTCAACGGCGACGACATCCGATTCCTGCAGCAGCTCGACACCAGGCTGAAGGACGGCGACGAGATCTCCATCGTCCCCGCGATCGCCGGGGGCGGCCGCTGAAGATTGGCTCGCGGCCGAGCGCCGGGGTGGAGCGGCCCGACGGGCTGCGCGCGGCGAGCGTCCTCGATCTGGTCGGCCGAACGCCGCTCTATCGGCTCACCGGCGTCACGCGCGACCTTCCGCCGGACGTCCGCGTCTGGGCGAAGCTCGAGGGTTTCAACCCGGGCGGCTCGGTGAAGGACCGTCCGGCGCTCCGGATGATTCAGGAGGGCCTCCGCACCGGCGCGCTCCGACCCGGGAAGACGATCATCGACTCGACGTCGGGCAACACCGGCATCGCGCTCGCGATGATCGGCGCGGCGCTCGGCTACCGCGTCGAGCTCGTCATCCCGGGCAACGCGAGCGTCGAGCGCAAGCGCATCATCGAGGCGTACGGCGCGAAGCCGATCGAGAGCGATCCGCTCCAAGGATCCGACGGCGCGATCCTGCTCTGCCGCGAGATCATCGCTCGCGATCCCGACCGCTACTTCAAGCCCGATCAGTACTCGAACGAAGCGAACCCGCTCGCCCACTTCGAGACGACCGGGCCCGAGATCTGGCAGCAGACCGAAGGCCGCGTCACGCACTTCCTCTCCGCGATCGGCACGAGCGGCACGGTCATGGGCGTCGGCCGGTTTCTCAAGCAGAAAAACCCGGACGTCCAGGTCATCGCGGTGGAGCCCGAGGACGCGTTCCACGGCCTCGAGGGTCTGAAGCACATGGCGAGCTCCATCGTGCCGGCGATCTACCACGAGCGGGAGCTCGACGGGAAGATTCCGGCGCCGACGGAGGACGCGTACGACATGGTGTACCGGATCGGCCGCGAGGAAGGGCTGCTCGTCGGCCAATCGTCCGGCGCCGCGTGCTGGGCCGCGCTCGAGCTCGCGCGCACGCTGGAGCGCGGCGACATCGTCACGATCTTCTGCGATTTCGGCGACAAGTACCTGAGCACGAATCTCTGGCTCGGGTGGAGCGAGCGCGCGCCGCACGTTGGCGACGTCGCGCGCGAAGCGGCGAGGCCGCGCCGCGGCTCGCCGGTCGTGCCGATCCGGTGAGCCTGCGCGACCGGCAGGTCGATCTCTACAGCCGGCAGATCATCCTGCGGGAGCTCGGCGGAACCGGGCAGCGGAAGCTTCTCTCCGCGCGCTGCGCGCTCGCGGGCGGCGGGCCCGCCCTCGCGACCGTCGCGACCTACCTCGCCGGCGCCGGCGTGGGTCGCATCGACCTCCGGCGCGACGCGCGCGCTCCGCGCGCCGCGACCGAGCCCGACGCGATGGCGTGGGCCGAGCTCGCGACGCGCTCGCCCGACGTCGCGCTCGGCGTGATCGAGCCCGACGCCACCCGATCTGCGACGTACGACGCGGTCGTGCTCGCGGACGTCGCGGAGTCCGCGCGGGCGGTGCTCGACGGCCTCGGCTTTCCTCGCCGCGGCGAGGTCGCGATCCGGCGCGGCGGCAGCGCGGTCGACCTCTTGATCGCGCCGCGCGGCGACGGCTGCCTCGCGTGCCTCGCGGTCGCCGGCGAGCCGAGCGACGCGCGATCGCCGGAGGCGGCGCCGCGCGGCGGCGGCGCCGGGTACGACACCATCGCGCTCGCCCTCGCAGGCGCGATGGCGGCGCTCGTCGTCTGCCGGTGGGTCGCGGAGATCGAGCCGGATCGCGCGGCGCGCGCGCTCCGCCTCGCGCCCGGCGACGCCGCCTGGCGCGACGTGCCGATCGCGCGCGCCGCGTGCCCGCGCGGTTGCTCGCGCTGAACCCGAACGCTAGACCGAGGCGACCGCTTCGTCCCGCCTCGGCCGCCCCCAACGAGAGGAAGATCTCCATGCCCGATCTCATCCCGCCCCACGGAGGGCTCGACCAGCCCGTGGATCGCACCGTCCCCGCCGAGCGCGTTCCCGCGTTCCGCTCGGAGGTCGCGAAGCTCCGCCGCATCCCGGTCTCGGACGCGGATCTGTCGACCGTGTACCGCTTCGGCGACGGCGGGCTTTCTCCGCTCACGGGCCCGATGGACGGCGCCACCTGGCATCGCGTCCTCGACGGTTCGTACATCGAGCACGGCGGCCGGCGCTTCGCCTGGACGATCCCGCTCTCGCTGCCGGTGACGGAGGCGCTCGCGCGCGATCTGCGCGCCGGCGATCGCGTCGCGCTGGCA
Source organism: Binatia bacterium (assembly GCA_035650655.1). GTDB lineage: Bacteria > Desulfobacterota > Binatia > DP-6 > DP-6 > DASRHG01. The sequence continues at coordinate 2,669 of DASRHG010000169.1, forward strand.
ACGAGCGCGCGCGACGTCGTCGCGGCGCTCGACGTCACCGACGTGTTCCCGTGGGACAAGGCCAAATACCTGCGCTCGGTCTACCAGACGGACCGGACCGACCATCCCGGCGCCGACATGGTCCTGAAGGGCGACGCCGACAAGACGCACCTCCTCGGCGGGCAGATCGAGGTGCTGCCGCAGCCGAAGCACCCGCGCTTCGGGAAGCACGTCCTGCGACCGACGCAGGTGCGGGCGCTGCTCCGCGAGAAGGGATGGGAGCGGGTGGTCGCGTTCCAGACGCGTAACCCGCTCCACCGCGCGCACGAGTACGCGCTCGTGTACGGGCTCGAGACGCTGATCCGGCAGGGGTTCAACGCGGGCGCGTGCCTGAATCCGCTCATCGGCGAGACCAAGGGCGACGACGTCAACGCGGAGGTCCGGATGGCGACCTACGAGGCGCTCATCGACCAGCGCGGCCTCGGCGAGGGCGACAGCGATCCCGCGCTCTGGGGTCCGCGCGGCGAAGCGGTCCCGGATCGCGTGATCCTGCTCGGCCTGGACATCAAGATGTTCTACGGCGGCCCGAAGGAAGCGGTGATGCACTCGATCTACCGCCAGAACTTCGGCTTCACCGACATCGTCATCGGCCGCAAGCACGCGGACGCGCCGTATCACGACGGCACGTCGATCTGGGGCGACTTCGACGCGCAGGAGATCTTCGGGCAGCTCCGGGGCGAGCTCCGCATCCGGCCGATCAAGGTCGGGTTCGCGGCGTACTACGAGTCCGTCGGCCGCGTCGACCTGGTCGAGAACCACCCCGGCGAGAAACCAGTCTCCATCTCCGGCAAGGACGTGCGCCGGGCGCTCGTCGAGGGCCGCGAGGTCGATCCGCGCATCATGCGCCCGTCGACCGCCCGCATCCTCGCTGCCGCCATGGCCGCCCGCTGAGCCGCCCGGCGATCCCGCGGATGAAGGTCGACGTCTCCTGCAGGAAGTGCGGCGGGAAGACGCGCATGGAGATCGGGGCGCCGGCCGCGGGGCAGACGCTCGAGGAGCACCTGCACCTCCTCCGGGAGCGACTCACGCACCGCCCGAGCTTCGAGTGCTTCGGCGGCCACTTCGAGATGCGTCCGCCCGTCCCCGAGTTCTGGGACGTCGACTGGGCGACGCTCGGCGAGTGAAGGACACGCCCGAACGCCTCCGGGGCCGCTCGCACGCGACTCAGCTCCCCTTCTCCAGCCTGCGCTCCGTCAGCGTCAGCACCGCCACGAGCCGCTCGAGCAGCGCACCGCCCTGGGGCACCGGATAGGAGTGCGCGACGTCACGACGACTCGCACGCGTCCCGTCTCGTCGCCCGCGCGGAAGACGGCGTCGCACTCGCCCACCGGGGCGACCGCGCCGTCCCCCTCGGCGACCGTCCAGTCGCACGACACGTCCCGCACCCGGACACCCGCCGCGTCCGTCGGGCGAGCGCGCAAGCGCCGCTCGGCGCGGCGCTCGACTCGGCTGCGCGCCGGCACGACGTTCACGCGGGCGAGCGGTCCGGGCGGCAGGAGCGTCGGCACCTCGTCCATCGTGCCTTCCTCCTCCGCGGGAGCGGAGACGGCGGGCGCGGCCGCCCCTTCCGTGGCGGCATCCGCGACGAGACGGGTAGACGACCGTCCCCCCGCACGCGACGCTGACGCGCCCCGGCTCGTCGTCGCCCTCGGGAGTGACGTAGAGCTCGGCACGGATCGGCGAGCGCCCGGGCACGGGGACCTCTTCGGGGACGTCGAGCCGCACCCCGGGGAACCGTACCGGCTCGACTCGCCGCACCTTCTGCGCCAGGCCGCGCCCGATCCGGTCGTGCACCGTGAGCGCGACGGCCCGTCCAAGCAGCTGGCCGCGCAGCTCGGCGGCGAGGTAGTCGGCGACCCGTCGCCCCGTGAGCGACACGAGCGCGGGGCGGTGGAGCTCTCGCACGAGGACCTCGGTCCAGGTGCCGCCGTGGACGCGGAGACGCCCGCGCATCGGGGCCACCTCGAAGTTGGGCCGCTCCTCCCACATCCGCAGCGTCCACGGCCGCCCGCCGGCCACCTGCGAGCGGACTTCGAGCTCCTGGCCGATCGACCAGAAGCCGAGGAGGCCGATGCCGTACTGCCCCTGGAGGAGCAGCTCGCGGCGCTGCTCGGGCGTCAGATTGCGCTTGCGGGAGTGGCCGATGTGCGTCGCGACGTGTGCGAGCGCCTCGGGCCGTTCCATCTCGGGAATGATGCCTCCGCCGTCGTCGAGAACGTGGATGGCCGCGACCCCGCGGTCGCGCTGCCGGAGCACGGTGATCGTCGCAGCGCCCGCGTCGAGCGAGTTCTGCACGAGCTCGGCGAGCGCCTTCCGGGGATCGGTCTGCGAGCGCGCGAGCCAGCGGATGAGCTCGAACGGGTCCGCCGGCCGGAGGCGCCCCCGCCGCGCTTCGGGGTCGATGCGATGTCGCGTCGCCGGCACGCCGGCGCCGCTATCATGCGCGCGTGCGAGCCGACAAGCGCGGCTCGGCCGCCCGCGCGGTCAGCGCCCGACGCCGAGCGGGTGCAGCTCGATCGAGACCCCGAAGACCTCGACGAGGAGCAGGTAGAGCGCCACGAGCGCCGCGAGCAGCGCCCCGAGCGCCGTGACGGCGACGCCCGACAGCAGGAGGAAGCCGACGAGCGCACCGACCGTGACGAGCGGCACGAGGAACGCCGGCCGATTGAACGGCGCGACCGGCCGCAGCAGCGCCAGAAGCCCGTGCTCGCGCACCTCCGCGCCGAAGGCCTCCACGACCGCCCAGAGCTGGTTCGAGAGCTCCTCCATCCAGTTCCCCATCACTCCTCCGCCCGCAGCATGATGATCAGCGCGCCGTCGGGGGCGTGGGGCTCCCGGTCGACGCCGAACAGCATCACGCCGCGATTCTGCAACCGCACGTCCGTGTCGATCAGCGACCGCGTGCCGTCGAGCAGCCTCACCTGCATGACCACCGCCTGTTCGCGCATGGCCTTCGGCACGACGTGCATGACGCGGCCGCCGGGAATCGTGAACGACGCGCGCGTGCCCCATCCGCACCGGCGGTGCTCCTCGGCGACGATGCGGAACGAGCGGTAGCCGACGAGCCGGCGGAGCCGCGGCCGCAGCTCGATCAGCTGCGCGTCGGAGGGGCCGTGCTCGAACGCACGCACGCTCGTCACCTGGACTTCCGGGCCCCGGCCGGCCGCGCAGGGCACGGCGGCGAGGACCGTCGCCATGCCGAGCAGCGCGGCGGCGGCCCACCGCGTCACCGGGCGGCCTCGCCGTCGTCGCTCACCATGATGAGCGTCGTGCCGTTCTTCCGCTCGCGACGGAGCTCGATGCGGGCCTCGCTGTCGAGCCGCTCGATCACGGCCTGATTCGGTCGGTGCGTCGCGACGCGCGGCACCTCGCCGGACGGTCCCGACGCGGCGCGGACCCAGAAGAGCGCGGCGGCCGCGAGCGCGAAGGCCGCGGCCAGCGTCGGCGCCATCGCCATCCGCCGCGTCCACGTCGCGCGCGACTCCTCGCGCTCGATGCCGGCCGCGACGGCGGGCCACACGCCGGAAAGATCGAGTGCCGCCGCATCCGCCTCCGCGGTCGCCGCGATGCGATGCTGGAGCTCCGTCAGCGTACGGACGGCCGCGTCGCACGTCGCACAGCCGCTCGCATGACGCGCGACCTCGAGGAGCATCGCAGCGGGGAGCTCCCCGTCGACGAACGCGTCCAGGTGACGGTCGACCTCGGCGCAGGTCATCGCGCGTTCAGCGGAGTCCCTGGAGGCGCGCCTGGAGCTGGCGGCGCGCGTAGTGGAGTCGGCTCATCACGGTGCCTTTCGGGCAGTCGAGCACCTCGCTGATCTCCGCGTAGGAGAGCCCTTCCACTTCGCGGAGGAGTATGACCGCTCGATGATCGGGGGTCAACTCTTCCATCGCGGCGCGCAGCCGGCGCGCGATCTCGGCGTCGCGCGCGCGGTCGAAGGGCTCGTCGGCGTCGAGCGCCGCGGCAAGGGCGGGCACCTCGCCGCGCTCGTCCGGCTCGAGCGACACCTGCGCCTCCTTGCTCTCCCGGCGCTGATGGTCGACGCAGAGGTTGAAGGCGATCCGGTACACCCACGTGTAGAACCCCGAGTCGCCCTTGAAGCGGTCGAGGTTCTGGTACGCCTTCGTGAACGTCTCCTGCACGATGTCGAGCGCGTCGTCGCGGCTGCGGAGCATCCCGAGCGCCAGCGCCGCGACCTTGCGCTGATAGCGCTCGACCAGCGCCCGGAAGGCCTCCCGGCTGCCGCCCCGGGCACGCTGGACGAGCTCCCAGTCGCTATCGCGCACGGGTTGCTCTCGGGTGAGACGCGCGTCGGAGCGCCCTATTCATCGCCGGGGCTCAACTCAGTGGGCCTCCGCCCAGTTGCGCCCTTCCCGCACGTCGACCCGGAGCGGCACCTCGAGCGGCCAGACGCGCTCCATCGCATCCCGCACGGCGGATGCCGTGGGCGCGACCTCGGCCTCGGGGACCTCCAGGACGAGCTCGTCGTGCACCTGGAGGAGCAGGCGCGCGCCGAGCGCCCCGGCGCCGAGGCGGCGGTCGACCTCGAGCATGGCGAGCTTGATCAGATCGGCCGCGGACCCCTGAATCGGCGTGTTCGTCGCGGCGCGCTCGGCGAACTGCCGGACGGCCGGATCGCGGGCGGTGAGCTCGGGCAGATAGCGGCGGCGGCCGAGGACGGTCGTCACGTACCCTCGCGCGCGCGCCTCCGCGATCGTCCGGTCGACGAACGCGCGCACCCCGGGGTAGCGGCGGAAGTACCCCTCGATGTACGCCGCGGCGGCGTCCTGCGACACCCCCAGCTCGCGCGCCGCGCGCGCCGGCCCCATGCCGTAGACGATCCCGTAGTTGATGACCTTCGCGAGCCGCCGTCCCTCCGCCGGCGGCTTGTCGCCGAAGACGTCGGCCGCCGTGCGCGCGTGGATGTCCTCGTCGCGCTGGAAGGCGTCGATCAGGGTCGCGTCTCCGGCGAGGTGGGCGAGGACACGGAGCTCGATCTGGGAGTAGTCGGCCGAGAGGAGGCGGTGGCCCGGGCTCGCGACGAACGCGGCGCGGATGCGGCGGCCCTCCTCGGTGCGGATCGGGATGTTCTGAAGGTTCGGGTCGGAGCTCGAGAGCCGCCCCGTCGCCGCGACGGTCTGGTTGAAGGACGTGTGTACTCGGCCGGTCCGCGGGTCGACGAGCGCCGGGAGCGCATCGACGTACGTCGACTTGAGCTTCGAGAGCGCGCGCCACTCCAGGATCTTCGCCGGCAGGGGGTGCTCCGCGGCGAGCCGCGTCAGCACGTCGACGTCGGTCGAGAGCCCGGTCTTGCCGCGCCGCACGCCGCGGGACGAGATCTTGAGGCGGTCGAAGAGCACCGTGCGCAGCTGCGGCGGCGAGTTGATGTTGAAGTCGCAGCCGGCGAGCGCGTGGATCTCGGCCATGAGGCGCTCGAGCGTCGCCCCGAGCTCCGCGGAGAGGCGCGCGAGGAGCGGCAGGTCGAGCGCGATCCCCACGAGCTCCATGCGGGCGAGCACGCGCGCGAGCGGGACCTCGAGCGCCTGGAAGAGGCGATCCATCTCGTGCACGCGGAGACGCTCCTCGAGGAGCGGGCGGAGGGCGTGGGCCGCGCGCGCCGCGCGGCAGGCGGCGAGCGCGGGCGTCGCCTCGGGATCGCGGGGCTCGCCGACGAGCTCCTCGGCGAGCCCCGCGATCCCGTGGTCCGGGCGCGACGGATTGAGACAGTACGATGCGAGCGACACGTCGAAGGTCGGCCCCTCGAGCGTGAGCCCGCGGCGCCCGAGCGCGACCGCCAGCGCCTTCACGTCGGCGCCGATCTTCGGCGTCGCCGGGTCGGCGAGGAGCGGGGCGAGCGCGGCGAGCGCCGCGGGCTCCTCCGGCTCCGCGACGAGCGTTACGGGATCGGAGGGGCCGGCGACGGCGATCGCCTCGAGACGCGCCGCGGTCGCGCGCGGCGAGTCGAGGATCGGCACGACGGCGACGGTCGTCCCGGGGACGGGGAGCGCCGCGCGGATCTCGTCCGCGGTCCGCACGACGCGATGCTCGACCTTGGGCGCCTCGCCGGCGGGGACGAGCTCGCGCAGGAGCGAGAAGAACTCGAGCTCGGTGAAGAGCGGCCGCACCGCGGCCGGGTCGGGGCCCGGGTAGCGGAGTGCGTCGAGGTCGAGCGTGAGCGGGAGGTCGCAGCGGATCGTCGCCAGGTCCTTCGAGAGCCGCGCGGTCTCGGCCTCGCGCGCGAGCGTCTCCCGCACCTTCTTCGCGCCGCGGATCTTGAGCCCCTCGACGGCGTCGAGCCGCGCGAGGATCGTCTCCACCGGCCCGAGTGCCTGCACGAGCGCGGAGGCCGTCTTCTCGCCGATGCCGGAGACGCCCGGGATGTCGTCGATCGCGTCGCCCATGAGCCCGAGGACGTCGGGGACGAGCGCCGGGTCCACGCCGAAGCGCGCGCGCACCTCGGCGACGCCGAACCGACGGTCGCGCATGGTGTCGAGCAGCGTCGTGCGCGCGTCCACGAGCTGCATCATGTCCTTGTCCCCCGTCACGACGACGGTCTCGATGCCGTCGCGGCTCGCCTGCCGCGCGAGCGTCCCGATGACGTCGTCGGCCTCGACGCCGGGCACCTCGATCACGGGAAGCCGCAGCGCCGCGACGACCTTGCGGACGTAGCCGAGCTGCGGCCTGAGCTCGTCGGGAACGGGCGCCCGGCTCTGCTTGTAGCCGGCATAGAGCGCGTCGCGGAACGTCTCGCCGGGCGCGTCGAACACCACGGCCAGGTAGACGGGCTTCTCCTCGCGGAGCAGCTTCGCCACCATGTTGGTGAAGCCGTAGACGGCGTTCGTCGGCAGCCCGCGCGTCGTCCGGAGACCCGGGATCGCGTGGAACGCGCGGTAGACGTAGCCGCTCCCGTCGATCAAGTGGATGCGCGCGGGCGCTGCGGCGGTCCTCATCGCCACGCTCGGGCTAGCAGAGGGGTCCCGAGCTGTCCAATTGCCCGCCGCGCGCGCGTGCTCGAACTTGACATCCCGGATACCGGCCGCTAGGAAATCTTCCCCGAATTTTTTTCCGGTGGGCTCGTCCAAGTCGAGCTGAATGATCGAAGTCGCCAACCTGAGCAAGCGCTACGGCGATCTCGCGGCGGTTCGCGACGTCTCCTTCACCGCCCCGAGCGGGAAAATCGTCGGGTTCCTCGGTCCGAACGGGGCCGGCAAGACGACGACGATGCGGATCATCACGGGCTTCCTGCCCGCGACGAGCGGCACCGTCCGCGTCGAGGGCTTCGACGTCTTCGAGCAGTCGACGGAGGTCCGCCGGCGCATCGGATACCTCCCCGAGAACCCGCCCCTCTACAACGAGATGTCGGTCACGGGGTACCTCCGCTTCGTTGCGCGTCTGAAGGGCCTGGCACGCGCCGACGTGGAGAGCGCGCTCGAACGGGTCCTCGACACCTGCGGGCTCCGCGCCATGCGCGACCGGCTGCTCGGGCATCTCTCGAAGGGCTTTCGGCAGCGGGTCGGACTCGCGCAGGCGCTCATCCACGATCCTCCGGTCCTGATCCTCGACGAGCCGACGATCGGCCTCGACCCGCGCCAGATCATCGAGATCCGGAGCCTCATCAAGACGCTCGGCGGGAAGCGCACGATCGTCCTCTCGACGCACATCCTGCCCGAGGTCGCGCAGGTCTGCGACAAGGTCGTCATCATCAACGACGGCCACGTCGTGGTCGAGGACGAGCTCGCGAACCTCACCCGGGGACGGACGCTCGAAGACGTCTTCATCGAAGCCATCTCCCGCGACATCGGCGACGGGGGGCACGCGGTCGCGGCGGTCGAGGCGGAGGCCTGACGCGTGCGGAACGCCCTCACCATCGCGGGCCGCGAGATTCGCTCCTACTTCTCGTCGCCCGTCGCGTACGTGCTGCTCGCCGTCTTCCTCGCGCTCGGCGGCTACTTCTTCTACGCGCTCCTCACCGCGTTCAACCAGACGCTCGCCATGTACGCGATGATGCGGCAGCCGGAGATGCTCCAGCGGTTCAACCTGAACCAGATGGTGATCGCGCCGCTCCTGCACAACATGTCGGTGCTCCTCATCTTCATCGTACCCGCGATCACGATGCGGATGTTCCCGGACGAGAAACGCTACGGCACCTACGAGCTGCTCCTCACCTCGCCCGTGCGCGTCGGCGAGATCGTGTTCGGCAAGTTCCTGGGCGGGCTCACGCTCGTCGCCCTCATGGTGCTCCTCTCGGGGCTCTTCGGTGCCCTCCTCTGTGCGTACGGCAACCCCGAGGTGCCGCTCATGCTCTCCGGCTACCTCGGGCTCCTCCTCATGGCGCTCGTCTTCCTCGCCGCCGGAACGCTCATCTCGTCGTTCACCGACAACGTCGTCGTCGCATACGTGGGCACGCTCTTCGCGCTCCTCGTGCTCTACACGATCGGCTGGCTCGGCGAGACCCTCCAGGGCACCGCCGGCGGGCTCGTCCGCTACATCTCCGTCACGGAGCACTTCAGCGAGATGACGAAGGGGATCATCGACACGAAGGACCTCGTCTACTTCGCGACCCTGCTGGTGATCGGACTCTTCCTCACCCATCGGTCGGTCGAGTCGGTGCGCTGGAGGTAGCGGTGGGTCGCTCGGCCGGTCTCCTCGGACGCCTCGGGCTCGTCGCGCTCGCCTTCGGGTTCATCGGGACGGCGCTCGTCAGCGAGCCGTTCTCGAACATCGTCGTGCTCGCCGAGCTCGTCCTCGGCGCCGGGTGCGTCATCACGTACCTCGTCTTCGGCTTCGAGGACTTCCGCAGCCTCCTCGGGCAGCGCTCGACGCGCTACGGCGCGGGGGCCTTCCTCTACACGCTCCTCTTCGTCGTCCTCATCGGTGGCGTGAACTATCTCTCCTGGCGCCACCACCATCGCTGGGACACGACCGAGGCCGGCGTCTACACGCTCGCCCCGCAGTCGAAGAAGGTCGCGAGCGGGCTCTCGAAGGACCTGGTCATGACCGCCTTCGTCGAGGGTGGTCAGGACGAGGCCCTCAACGCCCTCCTCGGGAGCTACCGCTACGCCGCCCCGGATCACGTGAAGTACGAGCTCGTCGACCCGGACAAGAAGCCGGAGCTCGCGACGACGATGAAGATCACGTCGCTCCGGAGCGTGAACCTCCAGTACGGCAACGAGTCGTTCGTGGTGACGAACCCGACCGAGGAGACGATCACGAACGGCATCATCCGCATCACCGGCGGTTCGAAGAAGACCGTCTACTTCGCCGAGGGCGACGGCGAAGCCGACACGGCGAACGCCGAGGACGCGCGGGGCTACTCGGCGGCGAAGACCGCGCTCGAGCAGGAGAACTACGAGGTGAAGACGCTCGTCCTGCCGAGCGTCGCCGACAAGATCCCCGACGATGCGACCGCCCTCGTGATCCCCGGGCCGACGCGCCCGCTCTCGGAGCACGCGACGCAGGTGCTCGACGCGTATCTCAAGAACGGCGGCCATCTGCTCGTCATGATCGGCCCGCGCGACGCGGACGAAGGCCTGGCGAAGCTGCTCGCCGACTGGGGCGTCAAGCTCGGCGACGACATCGTGATCGACCAGGAGCTCCGCCTCTTCCAGGGTCCGAGCATGGGCATCCAGCCGATCACGAAGACGTACGGCGTACACCCGATCACGGAGAGCTTCCGCGACTACACCATCTACCCGCAGACGCGGACGGTCGCGGCCGATGCCACCGGCAAGAAGGGGCTCTCGGCCACCGAGCTCGTGAAGACGAGTCCCACCAGCCGGGCGCTCGGCGGCGCGAAGGTCGAGCAGCTGTTCACGAAGGGCACCGCGCAGATCGACGACACCGACCGCAAGGGTCCGCTGCCGATCGCGGTCGCGGTCACGGCGAAGCTCGCCGATCTCGGCGTCACGCCCCCCGCGTCGGACGGCAAGAAGGCGCCCGAGGAGGCGCGGCTCGTCGTCTTCGGGACGGCGCAGTTCGCCGACAACTCGCGGCTCACCCAGCGCAACAACCTGAACCAGGACCTCTTCCTCAACTCGATCGGCTGGCTCGTCGGCCAGTCGGAGGTCGTCTCCATCCGGAGCCGCGCCGTCCGGGCGTCGAAGGCCGACCTCACGCCCGCGCAGAACGTCGACCTCTTCATGTACTCGGTGCTCGTCCTCCCGATGCTCCTCATCATGGTGGGCGTCAGCGTTTCGTGGTTCCGGAAGTCGCGGTGAAGCTCGGCCGGGTCTACGTCCTCCTCGCACTCGTCGCCGCCCTCGGGGCCTACCTCTACTTCGTCGAGATCCCCACCGCCGAGAAGGAGGCGAAGAAGGACAAGCTCGTCAGCGTCGACAAGGACGCGGTGACGGGCATCGTGCTGGCGTACCCGGACCGGACGATCGAGCTGCACAAGGCCGACAAGGGCTGGCGGCTCGTGAAGCCCGTCGACGCGCCCGCCGACGACGGCGCGGTGCGGAGCCTTCTCACGACGCTCACCGACACCCAGGTGCAGAAGACGCTCGACGAGGCGCCGAGCGACCTGGCGCCCTTCGGCCTCGACCGGCCGAGCCCGCTCGTCACGCTCGCGGTCGCGAGCGGCACTGCCCCGCCGGCGATCGCGATCGGCAAGAACGCGCCGATCGGCGGCAAGACCTACGTGCGGAAGGGCGAGGAGCCCAAGATCTACCTGACCGCGACCTCGCTCACGTTCTCCCTGAACAAGCAGCCGAAGGACCTCCGCGACAAGGAGGTGATGCACTTCCAGGACGACGAGGTGCAGCGCGTCGACATCACGCACGAGGACGGGAAGACGACGAGCCTCGTCCGGAAGGACAAGGACGCCTGGACGGTGGAGCCGGGCGACCATCCCGCGGACGCGACCGAGGCGCGCTCCTACCTCTCGTCCCTGCGCGCGACGCGCGCCGTCGACTTCCCCGACGACGCGCCGGCCGACCTCGCGAAGTACGGGCTCGTGAAGCCCCGCCTCGCGATCACCGTCGCGACGGGGAAGGACGGCGCGGAGACGCAGACGCTCCTCATCGGCGGCGAGACGACGCAGGGGACGCAGAAGCAGCTCTACGCGAAGCGGGCGAACGCGCCCACGGTGTACGCGCTCGGCGAATGGTCCCTCCGGACGCTCGACAAGAGCGCCGGGCAGCTTCGCGACAAGACCGTGCTCGACTTCGACCCGGCGCGCGTCGGCGAATTCGTGGTGGAGCGGAAGGACGGCGGCACGGTCACCGTCGCGCGTGCCGAGAACGGCTGGAGGGTCACCGGCGCGGGCGACCACAAGCCGAACGACGGGAACATCACGCGCTTCCTCGAGGACCTGAAGGACCTCCGCGGCTCGGAGATCGTCGCCGAGCCGGTCGAGGCGAAGGACCTCTCCGGCTACGGGCTCGACGCGCCGGACATCCGCGTCGCCCTGACGGACAAGGACGCGAAGCCGATCGGCGTCGTGCTCGCGGCCCAGCACGACGGCAGGCGCTACGTCATGCGCGACGGCGGGGGCACCGTGTTCGAAGCCCGCGACTACATCTACTCGCGCCTCGACAAGAAGGCGGCGGACTTCGTCACCACCGACAGCGCCACGCCGCCCGCCGGCGAGGCGCCGAAGGACGCGCCCGCGACGTGAGCCGTGCGACGGGCGGGTCCCGCCGTCAGCGCATCGTCGTCGTGGTCGCCCCGGCGCCCGTACCGCTCGCCGCCCCTCCGCCGGCCCCGCCGCCCGCACCTCCGGGCCCCGTGGCGCCGCCCTGAGGCGCGCCGGGCGGCGTCTGCGGGGTGCCGCCCGTATCGGCGCCGCCGCCGCACGCCGCGAGGAGCGCGAACGCACCCAGGCTGGCCACGAGAATCACCTTGCGGACGAGCCTCACCATGTCGCTCCTCCTTGGTCACCGAGCCCCGGCGAGACGACTCTGTAGGTCGCGCGGGCCTGCCGCCATCCCGACCTCGGGGGAGCGTCGCGCGCTACGCCGCGGTCCCGAGATCCGCGATTGCGTCGAGCAGCGCAGCCACCTCGTCGTCCGTGCCGACCGTGATGCGAAGCCCGTCGGCGAGACGTGGGGTCGCGAAGTGCCGGACGAGGATGTCGCGCGCGGCGAGCGCGGCCGCGAGCCGCCCCACGTCGACGCCGGGGCGCCGTGCGAAGACGAAATTCGCCTGCGACGGCAGCACCTCGAAGCCGAGTCGCCCGAGACCCGCCGCGAGCGTCGTCCGCGTCGCGCGGATGCGGGCGAGGTTTTCCTCGACGAGGGCGAGGTCGCCGAGCGCCGCCTCGGCGGCGGCGAGCGAGAGCCGGTTCACGTTGTACGAATCCTTCACGGTCCGGAGCCCGCGGAGCAGCTCGGGCGCCGCGAACGCGAGCCCGACGCGAAGGCCCGCGAGCGAGAAGGACTTGGAGAACGTGCGCAGCACGACGACGTTCGGGACGCGCCCGACGAGCCCGAGCGCGCTCGGCCCGGGCCTGCCCGCCGGCGGCGGGTCCGCGAAGTCGACGTACGCCTCGTCGACGACGAGGAGTCCGCGCACCGCGCGAGCGAGGCGTTCGACCTCCGCGAGCGGCACGAGCGTCCCGGAGGGCGAGTTCGGATTGCAGAAGAACGTGAGCCGCGCGCCGGTCGCCCCGAGCGCCGCGGGAAGCGCCCAGTCCTCCGGAAAGGGGACCCCCACGATCGTCCCGCCCTGCGCCGCCACCATCGTCTCGTAGAGGCTGTAGGTCGGAACGGGGAACGCGACGCGGTCGCCGGGATCGACCGTCGCGCGGAGGAGAAGCGCGATCAGCTCGTCCGATCCGTTGCCGACGAGGACGTGGTCGGCGGGGACGCCGTAGACGGCCGCCGCACGCGCCCGGAGAACCGTGGCCTCCGGGTCGGGGTAGAGCCGGACGCCGGCATCAGCCGCGCGGACGACGGCCTCGAGCACGCGCGGCGACGGCGGATACGGGTTCTCGTTGGTGTTGAGCTTGATCACCCGGCGCCCGACGCCGGGCTGCTCGCCGGGGACGTACGGCGTGAGCCCGCGCAGGGCCGGACGAAGCCAGTCGGACGCGGACGGCAGGCTACTTGACCGCCTTGATGTGCCGCCGCGGGGCGACCTCTTCCTCCACCTCGGGGGCGCCGAGGTGCCGTTCGACGATCTCGATCGCCTGCCGCTGCCGATCCGGAAGCGCCGTCAGGATGTCGACGAGCCGCGTCCACCGCTCCCGGTCCGCGCCCCCGAGCTCGTAGAGTCGGAGCGCCGAGTCGATGTCCTTCCGCTTCAAGTGCGCGTCCCCGGTCGCGAGGATGCGCTCGCGGGGCAGCGGAACGGCCCCGAGCTCGCAAATGCGGACGACGTCCGCAATGCGGTTCCGCTCGAGCAGCCGGTCGGCGAGCCGCGTCCAGTCGGCCGACGTGACCAGCCCCGCATTCCGCGTGAAGAGCTTCATGGCCGCGTCGAGGAAGCCCCGCTCGAGGTAGCGGCGACCGACGAGGACCTCCGAATCGCTGGCAGGCATGATCGGTTCAACCCCCCTGAAAGCCGGTGCGGGCGATACGGCACCCCGCACAACGGTGCGCTACCTTAACCGAGCGCGCCCGAGCTTGGCAAGCAGGGTCGTGCCGCGTCGTAGCGCAAAGCACCTGCATAAACCGGTGCTTATCGCGCGAATCGACGAGAGTCACGCGAGCCTCCGGCTAAAGCGCGCGGCGCGGCGTGCCGATACCCCCGCAGCATGAACGCGCCGCGGCTCACGATCACGTACAGCGCGTATCGCGAGCTGGAGACGATTCCACAGACTCCGCTGCGGGACATCGGCGAGGCCATCATGGCCCTCGCCGACGACCCGCGCCCACCGGGCTCGGCCGTCCTGCAGGGCGTGGGTGGGTGCTACTACCTCGCCATCGACGACTACTACATCCTGTATCATCTGGACGAGGACGACTCGCTCACGGTGCTCGGCGTGCTGCACGGTCCGTACCACCCGCTCCACTAGCGCACCGGGGGCGTTCGTGCCCCCCCGGGTGTCGCGCGAGGCTGCACGGCGGGGCCGCGTCCGCGCCCGCGCCGACGGGCGGCGGTTGCGTCGGCGCCTCGACCTCGGGCAAACGGGGCGCATGGCAGTCGACGGGATCGCCGGCAAAGTCGCGCTCGTGACGGGCGCCGCACGCCGCCGCGGAATCGGACGTGCGACCGCGCTCCGCCTCGCGCGCGAGGGTGCGGACGTCGCCTGCCTCGACATCGCTCGGCCGTACGCCGAGTTCCCGGCGCACGGCGTCGCGTCCGAGGGGGAGCTCGCGGAGGTCGTCGCGGAGGTCGAGCGCCTCGGCCGGCGGGCGGTCGCGCTCCGGGCCGACGTGTCCTCGTGGGACGAGGTCCACGCGGCGGTGGACGAGGCGTGCCGCCGCCTGGGGGGCGTCGACCTCTGCTGCAACGTGGCGGGCGGCGCGGCCTTCGGGTCGGGCGCCGGCCCCCTCCTCGCAATCGCGGAGCGCGAGTGGGATCTCGTCCTCGACGTGAACCTGAAGGGCACGTGGATCGCGTCGCGGGCGTGCGCCGAGCGGATGATCGCGGCCGGCCGCGGCGGGCGGATCGTGAACGTCTCGTCGCAGGCGGGGAAGCGGGGCTTTCCCGGGCTCGGCGCCTACTGTGCGGCCAAGGCCGGCGTCGTCCTGCTGACGCAGGTTCTCGCCCTGGAGCTCGCCCCGCATGGCATCACCGTGAACGCGGTCTGCCCGGGTACCGTCGACACGGACCTCCTCAACAAGGACGGCTCCTTCGAGAGGCTGTTCGCCGGTGTGCCGGGCGGCTTCGCCGACTGGGTGGCGCGCGAGATCCCCCTCGGCCGCCTGGAGACGGCGGACGAGGTCGCCGCCGCGATCGCCTTCCTCTGCAGCGCCGACGCCGCGTACATCACCGGCGAGGCCCTCAACGTGAGCGGCGGCCAGACGATGGTGTGAGGACCGGCCGCTACACGCCGATCATGTAACCGCCGTCGGCCGAGAGCACCTGCCCCGTGATGCCGCCCGCCGCGGGCGAGGCGAGGAATGCGGCGAGGGGTGCCACGTCCGCCGGCTCGAGGATCCGCCGCTGCGCCGCGAGGCTCTCGGCGTGCGCCTTCGCGGCCTCCGCGCTCCGCCCCGTCATCGCGCCGACGACCCCCCAGTCGACGAGCCGCGTGTTCGTCCACCCGGGGCGGAGGAGGTTGACGGTCACGCCACGCGTGCCGACCTCCATGGCGAGCGCCCGCGTGAACCCGACGAGGCCGTGCTTGGCGGCGGTGTACGCCGAGAGACCCGAGGCGCCCACGAGCGAGTACCCGGAGCCCACGTTGATGATGCGGCCGTACCCCCTGGCGAGCATCGGGCCGAGGGCGGCCTTCGCAGCCCAGTAGCAGGACGTGAGGTTCAAGACGAGCGTCGCGTCCCACGAGGCGTCGTCGTGCGTCTCGACCCACGCGCCACGCGGGTCGCTCGACAGGAAGACCGGACCGCCCGCGTTGTTCACGAGCACGTCGAGGCGCTCGAACGCCGCGGTCGTGCGCGCGACGGCCGCGCGCACCTGCTCGCGGTCGAGCATGTCCGTCGGAACGGCGAGCGCGCGCCGGCCGCGGCTCCGGACCTCGCCCGCCACCGCCTCGAGCTCGCCGGCGCTCCGCGCGGCGAGCGCGACGTCGGCGCCCGCATCGGCGAGCGCGAGCGCGATCGCGCGTCCGATGCCTCGCCCCGCTCCCGTGACGAGCGCGACGCGGCCGGCGAGGCTCGTCGCGCCGGTGCTCACCGGAGACCCGTGCGCCGGCGGCGCTCGAGCCGTGCCCGCTCCCGTTCGCGGACGATCGGAAGGAGCTCCTCGATCGCCTTCCGCACCTCGACGTCGCGGGCGCTGCCGCGCGGCAGGAGCGCCTCCGTCCGCTGGAAGTGGCTGAGCGACTGCTCGAGCTCCCCGCGAAGCCGCGCGGCGATGGCCAGCTCGTAGAAGCCGTCCGCCTCGTCGCCCTTGCGGCCGAGCGCGAGCCCCGCGAGCCGGTGCGCCTCGTCGAGGTCGGGGTCCAGGTGAATCGCTCTCCGGTACTCCACGAGCGCGGCCGCCTCGTCGCGCTCGGCGATCGCCTTGCCCAGCTCCAGATGAACCCAGCCGTCGTCGGGATGCTTCGTCAAGTAGCGGTCGAGGACCTCGTGCGCCTTGTCCGTCTGCTTGAGCGCGGTGTAGACGCTGCCGAGCGGCCGGTCGACGCGGTCGCCGAGCCCGCCGAGCTCGCGGCTCCGCTCGAGGGCCGTGCGGGCGGCGTCGAGCCGGCCGAGCTGCTGGTAGACGCGCCCGAGCAGGAACTGCGCTTCCGCGTCGTTCGGCTTCTCGTCGGCGAGCTTGCGGTATCGCGCGAGCGCGACGTCCGGCGACTCGACGATCGCCCGCGCGATGGCCTGCGCCTCCGCGAGGTCGGGACCCGCCGCCGGGCGCCCCGACGGCGTCTTCAGCTTCTCGGTCGTGATGATCGTCTCGATGTTCGCGACGCGGGTCTCCGTCATCGGGTGGGAGAGCATGTAGGGCGGCACGCCGGCGGGGTTGAGGCGCTGCTCGGCGAGAAGCTCCTTGAAGAAGGAGCCGAGCGCGTGCGGGTCGAAGCCCGCCTCGGTCGCGTACCGGAGCCCCAAGTAGTCGGCCTCCTGCTCGAACTCGCGCGAATACTTGAGCTGCGCGGTCTGTGCGGCCGCGATTGCGCCCGCGCCGAGGACGGGGTTCACGGCGGAGAGGAGCAGACCGAGAAGGCTCGCCGCGCTCGCGACCTGCCCTTCCGCCTGCTGCCGCACGATGTGGTGCGCCGCCGCGTGGCCGATCTCGTGGCCGAGGACGCCGGCGAGCTCGTCGTCGTTCTTGACCCGCGCGAGGAGGCCCGAGAAGACGAACACGTACCCGCCCGGGACGGCGAACGCGTTCAACGACGGGTCCTGCACGACGTAGAAGCTGTAGTCGAAGCTCTGCGAGCCGAGCGTCTTCACCAGCCGCCGGCCGACGCGCTCGACGTACTCCTTCACCGCGGGGTCCTCGATGAGCGGCAGCTCGCCGCGAGCCTCGAGCAGGAAGCGGCGTCCGATCTCGCGCTCGTCCATCCCCGCGCCCGCAGGCTGCCCCGGCAGCGCGATCAGCGCGAGGACGACGAGCGCGACCGCGCGCCGGATGCCGCGCCCCGCGCTCATAGGCTTCGCGCCACGTCCTTCGCGAAGTAGGAGATGATAACGTCGGCCCCGGCCCGACGGATCGCGGTGAGGGTCTCGGCGACGACGCGTGCCTCGTCGATCCATCCCCGCGCCGCCGCCGCCTTCACCATCGCGTACTCCCCGCTCACCTGGTACGCCGCGACCGGGTAGCCGAAGCGGTCCTTCACGCGCCGAACGAGGTCGAGGCACGGCAGCGCCGGCTTCACCATGACGATGTCGGCGCCCTCGTCGATGTCGAGCGCGACCTCGCGGAGCGCCTCCTCGGCGTTCCCGGGATCCATCTGGTACGAGCGGCGGTCGCCGAACTGCGGCGCCGACTCTGCCGCTTCCCGAAAGGGCCCGTAGAAGCTCGACGCGAGCTTCGCCGCGTACGACATGATCGGGACGCCCGCGAAGCCGTGCGCGTCGAGGGCCGCGCGGATCGCCCCGACGCGCCCGTCCATCATGTCGGACGGCGCCACGACGTCCGCGCCCGCGCGCGCGTGCGCCAGCGCTTCGGCCGCGAGCAGCTCGAGCGTCGGGTCGTTGTCGACGTCGCCGTCCTTCACGACGCCGCAGTGGCCGTGATCGGTGTACTCGCACAGGCAGACGTCGGTGACGAGGACGAGATGCGGCGCCGCCTTCCGGATCGCGGCGAGCGCGCGCGGGACGACGCCGTCCGGGTCGATCGCGCCGCTGCCGCGCGCGTCCTTCCGCTCCGGGATGCCGAAGAGGAGGACGGCGGGCACGCCGACGTCGGCGAGGCGCCGGCACTCCTCGGCCGCGCGGTCGGCCGACAGCTGCGCGACGCCCGGCATCGCACCGACGGGCCGCTCGACGCCGCGGCCCGGCACGACGAAGAGCGGCTGCACGAGCTGGTCGCGGCTCACGCGCGTCTCGCGGACGAGCCGGCGGAGGGCCTCGGTGCGCCGGAGGCGGCGCGGGCGATACGCGGGGAAGCGGCCGGTCGGCATGGATCAGCCCCCCGAATAGATGATCGCCGACGTCATTGCAAAATTGTGCGCAGCCGCTCGACGAGCGCGTCCGTGAGCGCAGCCGCCGTGTAGACCGGCGGCACGACGTCGACGGGAAGCCCGTGCGCGCGCGCGGTCCCGGCCGTCACCGGCCCGATGCACGCAACCGCCGGCCGTCCGTCCCGCACGGCGCGCGCGAGCACGTCGCGGCCGACGAGCGCGACGAAGTTCTCGACGGTCGAGCTCGAGGTGAAGGTGAGCGCGTCGACGCGCCCCGCGTCGAGCTCCGCGCGTAGCGCCGCCGCGTCGGCGTCGGGAGGCGGCACGGCCCGGTACGCGATCACCTCGTCGACGACCGCCCCCCGCGCGCGCAGCGTCTCGGGCAGAATCCCGCGCGCACCAGACGCGCGCGGCAGCAGGATCCGGCGGCCCCGGACGGCATCGGCGGGGAGGGCCTCCAGCAGACCCTCGGCGCGGTGATCGGCCGGCTGCACGGCGGCACGGAGGAGCCGCGCGTCGAGCGCCGCCGCCGTCTCCGGCCCGATCGCGGCGAGGCGCACCCGGGCGAGGCTCCGCACGTCCCCGCCTCGCGCCGCGAGGCGCTCGAAGAACGCCGCGACGCCGTTCGCGCTCGTGAACACGATCCAGTCGTAGTCCGCGGCCCGCGCCACGGCGGCGTCGAGCGCGGCGGGGTCCGGCGGCGGGACGAGCACGATCGTCGGGAAGAGAATCACGTCGGCCCCGGCGGTCTCGAGCCGCTCGGCGAGCGCGCTCGCCTGCGCCCGGGGTCGGGTCACGACGATCCGGCGCCCGAGGAGGGGCCGGCGCTCGACCCACGCGATACGCTCGCGCAGCGCGACGACGTCGCCGACGACGATCACCGCCGGCGGCTCGAGCGCGGCGGCCCGGGCCGCGAGCGTGCCGACCGTCGCGACGACCGTTCGCTGACGTCCCGTCGTGCCGCGCGACACGACGGCAGCGGGCGTCGACGGGGCGAGCCCGTGCGCCGCGAGCGCGTCCATGATCGCGCCGAGGTGCCGCATACCCATCAGGAAGACGAGCGTGCCGCCCTGCCGCGCGAGGGCCGCCCACGGGAGTGCCGGCGGCACGTCCTCCGCGTCGCCCCCGGTCGCCGCTTGATGTCCGGTGGCGATCGTCACGAGCGACGCTCGGTCGCGGTGCGTAACCGGGATCCCGGCGAACGCCGGCACCGCGATCGCCGACGGGACGCCGGGGACGACTTCGAAGGGGACGCCGGCGCACGCGAGCGCCTCGGCCTCTTCGCCGCCGCGCCCGAAGAGGAAGGGATCGCCGTTCTTCAGCCGGACGACGACCTTCCCGGCACGCGCGCGGTCGACCAGGATCGCCTCGATCGCCTCCTGCCCGAGCCGCGCTTCGCGGCCGATGGCGATGACCTCCGCGCCCGCGCGGACGCCGTCGAGGAGGCGTTCGCCGACGAGATAGTCGTGGACGACGACGTCGGCCTCGGCCAGACAGCGGGCGGCGCGCAGCGTGAGCAGCCCCGGATCCCCGGGCCCCGCGCCGACCAGGTAGACGCGCCCGGTGCTCATCGCCCGAGGAGCTCCGCGGCCCCCGCGGCGAGGAGCCGCTCCGCGAGCGCGCGGCCGAGCTGCATCGCCTCCGTCGCCGCCGCGGTGCCCGAATCCTCGAGCCAGCGCGTGCCCTCGGGGTCGCTCACGGCGGCGCGGAGCGTCACCCGTCCGGCCGCCACGGTCGCGTGCGCGGCGATCGGCGTGTTGCAGTCGCCGCCGACGGCGAGGAGGAAGCTCCGCTCCGCCGCGATCGCGGTCGCCGACGCCGCATCCTCGATCGCGCCGAGGACCTCGAGAGTCGGCGCGTCGTCGGCGCGGCACTCGAGCGCGAGGGCGCCCTGCCCGATCGCCGGCAGGAAGTCCTCCACCGCGAGCGGCCGCGCCGCGGGCTCGTCGATGCCGAGACGCGCGAGTCCGGCGGCGGCGAGGAGGAGCGCGTCGAGCCCCCCCGCGCGCCAGCGCGCGAGGCGGGTGTCCACGTTGCCGCGGAGGAAGAGGATCACGAGGTCGCGGCGGCGCGCGAGGAGCTGCGCCCGCCGGCGCACGCTCGCCGTGCCGATCCGGGTGCCGGGCCGGAGCGCCGTCAGCCCGCCCGCGCCCGCCGCGACCAGGACGTCGCGCGCATCGGCGCGGGCGGGGACGGCGCCGATGGCGAGGCCGGGCGCGAGCCGCGCCGGCAGATCCTTCATCGAGTGCACGGCCGCGTCGATCGTGCGGGCGAGGAGCGCCTCCTCGATCTCCTTGACGAACAGCCCCTTCCCGCCCGGCAGAGGACCGCGCGCGAGCCGGTCGCCGCTCGTGCGGATGTACACGGGTTCGACGCTGAGGCCGGGGTGGCGGCCCGCGAGCGTGCGGGCGACCAGGTCGGCCTGCGCGCGGGCGAGCGCGCTCGCGCGCGTACCGAGACGGAGGACGGCCACGCTACTCCTCCTCGTCGGAGGACCCGGGCTCGCCGCCCAGGCGGAAGAGACGGCGTGCGGCCTCGACGTAGAACGCCTGGGCGCGGTCCTCCTGATGGCGGCGGAGCGCGGTCACGGGCGCGTGCAGGATCTTGTTCACGATCGCCGTCGTGAGCCGCTCGATCACGTCCCGCTGCCGCGCGTCGAGGTCGCCGAGCGCGGCGAGGCTCCGCTCGAGCTCACGCTGGCGGATGGCCTCCACCTTCTCCCGGAGTGCGACGATCGTCGGTACGACGTCGAGGCTCGTGAACCAGCGCCAGAACGCCTCCACCTCCGCCTCGACGATCGTCTCGGCCTTCGCCGCCTCGCGTGCTCGCGCTCCCCGGTTGTCGGCGACGACGCTCTCGAGGTCGTCGATGTCGTAGAGGTACACGTCTGGGAGCTGGTTGACGGCCGGGTCGATGGCGCGCGGCACCGCGAGGTCGATGAGGAACATCGGCCGGCGGCGGCGTTCCCGAAGCGCCTCTTCGACGACCGCCGGCCCGAGCAGGAAGTCGCCGCCGCTCGCCGCGCCGATCACGAGGTCGGCGAGGGGCAGCGTCTTCGAGAGCTGATCCCACGGGACGGCCATGCCACCGAGGTCCCGGGCGACGTCGACGGCGCGCTCGAACGTCCGGTTCGCGACCATCACCGATCCGACGCCGTGGGCGAGGAGCTGCCGCGCCGTGAGCTCTCCCATGGCCCCGGCGCCGATGAGCATGGCGCTCTTCTCCTCGAACCGGTCGAAGATCCCGCGCGCCAGCTCGACCGCCGCGGAGCCGATCGACACCGCCTTCTCCGCGATGCCGGTCTCGCGCCGGATCCGCTTCGCGACCGAGAACGACTTGTGGAAGGCGCGGTGCAGCACCTGACCGGACGCGCCCGCGGCGGCGGCCACGGCGTACTGCTCCTTCAGCTGTCCGAGGATCTGCGGCTCGCCGATCACCATCGAGTCGAGGCTCGCGGCGACGCGGAAGAGGTGCCGAACGGCCTCGCGACCCGAGTGGGCGTAGAGGTGCTCCTCGAGCGCGGAGCGCGCGAGGCCGTGCTCCGCCGCGAGGAACGCCGGCAGCGCTTCGCGGACTGCCCCCGGATCGGCGCCGCACGCGATCACCTCGACCCGGTTGCACGTCGAGACGATCGCGCCCTCGGCGACGACCGAAAGCGCCATGAGGCGCCGCAGCGCGGGCTCGAGCCGCCCGTTCGTGAACGCCACGCGCTCGCGAACCTCGACCGGCGCGGTCCGATGGTTGAGACCGACGAGAACGATCCCGCGCTCCACGTCAGAAGGCCTTGCCGTGCTCCCCCAGCTGGAGCACGTTCACGCCGACGAGCGACACGACGATCACGGCGAACCCCGCGATCGTGAGCGTCGCGGCGCGCCGCCCCCGCCACCCGGCCGTCATCCGGCCCTGGAGGAGGACGACGTAGATGAGCCACGTGATGAGCGAGAACCAGAGCTTGGGGTCGGACGACCAGAGCCGCTGCCCCCACGCCGTGTGCGCCCACACGATGCCGCTCACGATCCCGAGCGTGAGCAACACGAGCCCCCAGACGAGACAGGCGTAGTTGAGGCGGTCGAGCGCCTCGAGCGACGGCAGCAGGCGCAGCCAGCCGACGGCGTGCCGTAGCTTCAGCAGGCGCTCCTTCACGAGGTAGAGGAGACTCGCGACGCAGGCGAGCCCGAAGACGGCATCCCCGAGCGTCGACAGCATCACGTGCACCGGCAGCCAGGCGCTCTGGAGCATCGGCGGCAGCGGGCGCGCGCCTTCGTACAGCACGTCCGCCGCGAGCGTGAGGCCGAACGCGAGCGGACTTACGACCGCACCGAGCGCGACGAGCGGCCGCCCGCTCTGCACGACGAGGAAGACGAGCACGAGGAGGAGGCCGAGGAAGGAGAGCGCTTCGTCGAAGGTCGCCACGGCGAGGTGGCCCGCCACGAAGGAGCGGACGCCGATCGACCCGGCGTGCACGACGAACGCGGCCCAGAGGACGCGCGAGAGGAGCGCACGCGGCAGCTCCTGCCGTACGACGACGCCGACGAGCGCGGCGACCGTCCCGGCGAGGTAGAGCGCGATCGCGAGCCGGAGGAGCCCGAGCTCGAGCGTCACGCGACCTCCTCGAGCTCGACCCCCAGGCGGGCGAGCGTCACGCCGGCGACGTCCGCGAGCAGGCGGTCGATCTCCGCGCGGCGGCCCGCGCGCACCAGGTCGAGCAGCGGCGAGCGGGCGAGCGCCGCGACCACGTCGGCGCGGGCGGGCTCGCCGGCGAGCGTGCGGCGCACGGCACCCAGGATGGCGACGAACGGACCGTACTCCGGGCCCACCTGGCCCTCGAGCGTCCGGCGCAGCTCCGCCGCCAGGGTGGGGCTCGCGCCCCCGGTCCCGACGGCGATCCGGAGGTCGCCGCGCGTGACGACCGCGGGGCTCAAGAACGTGCACGCGTCCGGCACGTCGATCACGTTCAGGAGGACGCGCTCGGCGGCGGCTTCCGCGACGAGCGCGTGGATCACGGCCGGGTCCCGGGTGGACGCGTAGGCGAGGAAGGCGCCGGCGAGGTCACCCGGACGGTACGCGCGCGCGACGTGCTCGACGCGGCCCGCGAGGTCGGCGGCCACGCTGGCCGCGACGACGACGACGGCGCCGCCCGCCGCGAGACAGGCGCGCGCCTGCGCGAGCGCGGGCGGGTCGCCGCCGACGATCACGCAGCGCCGGCCCTCGAGGCGGAGGAAGACCGGATGGGTCCGCATCCGGCCGGCGATCGTACCAGAACGCGGAAGCGCCCGAAATCCCGAGCTACGTCGCGGATTTCGCCGACGTCAGCTTGGTCGGCGGCCGCCGCCGGCCGTGCTTCGCCTTCTTCGCGCGCCCGGTCGTGCGGTGCCGTGCGGAGGTCGTCGTCTTGTGCCGCTTCGCGACGTGCGTCGTCCGCGTGCGCTTCACCTTGTAGGTGAGGACGGCGGGGCGGACGCGGGCGGACGTCGCCCCCTCGGACGAGGCGACGCGCGTCACCTGCGTCTCGGCGTCGAGCTCGGCGAGGCGTGTCTCGAAGCCTGGCGCTGCCGCCTCGGGGATTCGCAGACGATAGCCGCGGGGGATCGGGCGCCGCCCCGTCAGGACGAGCCGGGAGAGGGCGGGATTCAGCTCGGCGATCTCGTCCTCGTCCGCCTTCGCGAGGCGGCACGCCGCCTCGAAGCCGAGCGGATGTTCGAGGCGATGCTCGCGGGCGCGCAGCGGCGGAGCGGGGGTGAGAGCGCCGAAGTGGAGCCGGTAGTTCCTCTCGACGTCGAGCGCCGCCAGGAACTCCGCGTAGAAGTTTCGCGACGCGAACCCGAAGGCGCGACCGTGGTACGCGCGGACGATCGTCGCGATGTCGTTCGTCCCGAGCTCGCGGACGGCGCGGGCGATACCGTCCGGCCCGTGGTTGTACGCCGTGATCGCGAGCGGCCACGTGTCGAGGTCGTCGTGGATTTCGCGGAGGAACGCCGCGGCGGCCCGCGTCGAGTGGAGCGGATCACGGCGCTCGTCGACGATGTGGTCGACGCGCATGAAGAGCCGGCCCGTGGCCGGCATGAACTGCCATACGCCGGCGGCGCCGACCTTCGAGTTCGCGTGCAGGTTGAAGCACGACTCGATCAGGGGAAGGCGAGTCAGCTCGAGGGGTAGGCCCTCGTCGCGGAAGATGCGCTCCATCTCGGGCCGGTAGCGCTGGAAGACGCGAACGCCCTCCGCGAACCGCTCACGGAGCCCACGCTGGGCGCGCAGGCGCTTGTCGTCCGCGGCGGCCAGGAAGCGGTCCGGCGACGCGTCGTCCTTGAAGAGATCCCAGATCTTCTGCTCCTCGGCCGTGAGCCCTTCGGGCTTCGGGCCGAGGCCGTGCAGGCGGAGGAGCGTCGCGCGCAGCCGCGCGAGCTCGAGGTCCGTGTCGATGCGCTGGATGCGATCGACCTCCGCCTCGCTCAGGCCGTCGTCGAGGTGACGGCGGAAGTCGAGGACCTTGTACACCTTGTCGAGGTAGAGCGCGTCGTGCAGAACGACCTGGTGGATCGAGTAGTCCGCGAAGATGGACTTCCAGAACCGGACCTGGGGCTCCATCGATGCGGGACGGGGGAAGAGCCGCGCGGACGGGAACGGCTCGCGCGCGTCGCCGGCGTCCTCGGCGCGCGCCGGGACGACGGAGAGGAGCATTGCCAATAGAAAGATACCAAGCCGCCGCATGTGCCTCTCCCGCCCCTTCCTCCGTGGCTGCACGTTGCGAGAAATCCGCCTCGCGCGGATGTTACCAAAGCGCTCGAAATAGAGTCAAACATCCGCTTCATTTCGGAGCCGTCCTGGCATTGCTCGCATCGTTCGCCCTGACATGCCGAGGGCGTCCCGTGCCCCACGCCGGACTCGTCGTCGTGCTCCCGAGCGACCCCCAGAGCCTCGACCCCCGCTTCGGGACCGACGCGAACTCGGCCCGGCTCGCCGACCTGCTGCACGTGGCCCTCACGCGCCCCGGCTCGGACGGGCGACGGGTCCCCGCCCTCGCGGCCCGCTGGGAAGTGCCCGATCCCAGGACGTTCGTCTTCCATCTGAGAACCGATTTCCGCTTCCCCGACGGCAGCCCCGTGACCGCGACCGACGTCCGGGCGACGTACGAGGCCGTCCTCGATCCGACGATCGCATCACCGCGGCGCGGCGCACTCGCCGTGCTCTCTGCGATAGAGACGCCCGACGACGCGACCGTCGTCCTGCACACGCGCGAGCCGTTCACCGCGCTCCTCGACGCGACCGGCCTCGGCGTCCTCCCCGCCGCCCGGGCCCGGGACCAAACGGAGGTCGCGATCGGCGCGGGCCCCTTCCGCCTCGTCGAGGCCGTCCGCGGCGAGCGGATCGTGCTCCGGCCGAACCCGGGCTTCCCCGGCGGACCGCCGCGGATCGATCCTCTCGTCGTCCGCATCGTCCCGGACGAGGTCGTCCGCGTGCTCGAGCTGCGCCGCGGCGGCGCCGGGCTGCTCGAGGACGCCCCGGAGCCCGAGGTCCTGGAGTGGCTCCGGCGCGATCCCGCACTCCGCGTCACGCGGGTCCCCGGCACGAGCTTCGCCTATCTGGCGCTCAACCTGCGCGATCCTCGGCTGGCCCAGCGGCGGGTCCGGCAGGCGATCGCGCTCGCCCTCGACCGCCGTGCCCTCGTTCGGTTCGTGCTGGGCGGCGCGGCGCGTCCCGCGAGCGGCCTCCTCGCCCCCGAGCACTGGGCATACGCCCCGGCGCCGATCCCGCCCCACGACGTGCGCCGCGCCCGGCGGCTCCTCGACCGCGCCGGCTTTCGGGATCCGGACGGCCCCGGGCCGCGACCGCGGTTCAGGCTCGTCTACAAGACGTCGACCGACGTCGCGCGCCGTCGGCTCGCCGAGGCCATCCAGGCGGCGCTCGCCGAGGTCGGCATCGCCGTCGAAATCCGCAGCTACGAATGGGGCACGCTCTACGCCGACGTGCGCCGCGGGAACTTCCAGCTCTCGGCGCTCACCTGGGTCGGCGTCGGCGACCCCGACCTCTACTACCTCACCTTCCACTCGACGATGCGCCCGCCCGCGGGCTACAACCGCGGCGGGTACGCGAGCGGCGTGATGGATCGGCTGACGACCGAAGGACGGCGGACGCTCGACCCCGAGCGGCGGCGCGCCGTGTACGCGCGCATCCAGCGCCGGGCCGCGCACGACCTCCCGGTCGTGCCGCTCTGGTGGGAGGATCGGATCGTCGTCGCCACGCGGCGGCTGAGCGGTTTCGTGCCAGCCGCCGACGGCGCGCTCGACTCGCTCGCGCGCGCGAGCCTGGACTGATGGGGGCTGCTGGCCGCCGGCTCCTCGCCCTCGTCCCGACCGTCGTCGGGGTCGCGACGCTCGTGTTCGTGCTCGTGCACCTCGTGCCCGGCGATCCCGTCGACGTCATGCTCGGCGAGTGGGCCGCGCCCGCGGACGTGCAGGCGCTTCGTCACGACCTCGGCCTCGACCGCCCGCTGCTCGAGCAGTACCTCCGCTTCCTCGCCCGCGCCGCGACGGGGGATTTGGGTGACTCGATCGCCTACCGCATGCCCGTCCGCCGCGTGATCGCCGCGCGCTATCCGGCGACGCTCGCGCTCGCCGGAACGGCGCTCGGCCTGGCGCTCGTGCTCGCGATTCCCCTCGGCGTCGTTGCCGCACTGCGCCCGCGGTCGGCCGTGGACCGCGCGGCGCGCGTGCTGAGCCTCGCCGGCGTCTGCCTCCCGACCGTCTGGCTCGGGCCGCTGCTCATCCTCGCCTTCGCGATCGGCCTCGGGTGGCTGCCGGTCTCCGGGGCGGGCAGCGTCCGGCACCTCGTCCTGCCGGCCGTGACGCTCGCGCTCGGGATGATCGGCGTGCTCGTCCGCCTCACGCGGGCGAGCATGATCACGGCCCTCGGCGAGGAATACGTGCGGACGGCGCGCGCCAAGGGCGCGCCGGCGTGGCGGGTAGTCGCCGTCCATGCGCTCCGCAACGCGCTCCTCCCGGTCACGACCGTCGTCGGGCTCCAGGCGGGCGCCCTCCTCGCCGGCACGATCGTCACGGAGACGATCTTCGCATGGCCGGGGCTCGGCCGCCTGGTCGTACAGGCGATCGACGCCCGGGACTACCCGCTCGTCCAGGGCTGCGTGCTCGCGATCGCGTTCACGTACGTCGCGGTGAACGCGCTCGTCGACGCGCTCCACCGCGTCATCGACCCGAGGTTCCGGCATGAATCGTGACGGGGGGCGATCGGCCGTCGCGGCCGGCCTCGGTTTCCTCGCCCTCCTGGCGCTCGGCGCCGCCGTCGGACCGCGCGCCTTCCCCCTCGACCCGTACGCGACCGCGCTCGGCGAGCGGCTTCGGCCCCCGTCGGCCGCCCATCCGCTCGGCCAGGACGCGCTCGGCCGTGACGTGCTCGCGCGCGTCGTGTACGGCGCACGCATCTCGCTCGGGGTCGGCGCGGCCGCCGTGCTGCTCTCGCTCGTCGTCGGCGTCGCGCTCGGCGCCGTCGCCGGCTACGCCGGCGGATGGGCCGACGAGGCCATCGGGCGGCTGATCGACGTCTTCCTCGCCTTCCCCGGGCTCCTCCTCGCCATCGCGCTCGCCGCCGCGCTCGGCCCGAGCCTGGTGCACGTCGTCCTCGCGCTCGCCCTCCTCGGCTGGACCGGATACGCGCGGCTCGCGCGGACCGAGGTCGGCGCGCTCACGGCCCGCGACTTCGTGCTCGCCGCGCGGGCGCTCGGCGCGGCGCCGTCCCGGATCGTCGTCCGCCACGTGCTCCCGCTGGCGGCACCGACGCTCTGCGTGCAGGCGGCGTTCGGCATGGCATCCGCGATCGTCGCGGAGGCGAGTCTCTCGTTCCTCGGGCTCGGCGCGCCGCCGCCGCTCCCTTCGTGGGGGTCGATGATCGACGAGGGACGCCCCTTCCTCCTCGTCGCGCCCCACCTGACGGTCTTTCCGGGTGTCGCGCTCGCCGCGACGGTGCTTGCGCTCCAGCTCCTCGGCGACGGGCTGCGCGACCTGTTCGCCGTGCGGGACTGACGCCCCGCCGGCTAACGCTGGCAGCGCGGGCAGTAGAAGCTCGACCGACCGACCACGACCCGCGCGCGGATCGGCGTCGCGCACGCCCGACAGGGCTCGCCCGCCCGGTCGTACACGGCGAGCGCCAGCTGGAACCGTCCCTCGCGGCCGAACCCGTCGCGGTAGTCCGAGATCGACGACCCGCCGAGCCGGATCGCCTCGTCGAGCACGGAGCGCACGGCCTCCACGATGCGCGCGCAGTCGGCGCGCCGGAGACGCCCGGCCCGTCGGCGCGGGCGGACGCCCGCACGGAAGAGGATCTCGTTCGCGTAGATGTTTCCGAGCCCCGCGATCCGGCGCTGGTCCATCAAGAGGGCCTTGATCGACGTCCGCCGCCGG
Source organism: Binatia bacterium (assembly GCA_035650655.1). Lineage (GTDB taxonomy): Bacteria > Desulfobacterota > Binatia > DP-6 > DP-6 > DASRHG01. The sequence goes on from DASRHG010000169.1 coordinate 31,250, forward strand.
CGCGTGAGCGCGAAGAGCGCCGCCGGCGTGAAGGCCGGGTCGAGGGGCTCCACGCCGGGCCCCGTCTCCCGCTGGGCGGCCGACGCATCGAGGACGGCCATGCGGCCGAAGCGCCGGGGGTCGTTGTAGACGACGAGGCGGCCATCGTCGAGCCGCACGAGCACGTGGTCGTGGGGCCGCGGGCCGCCGTCGGCGGCGCCGATCGTGAGCCGTCCGGTCATTCCGAGGTGAACGAGCCAGACGCGGCCGTCATCGAGCGTCGCGAGCACGTACTTGCCCCGCCGGCCGACGCGTTCGATGCGTCGCCCGGTCAGCGCCGCGCCGAACCCCCGCGCCACCGTGCCGCGCAGCCTCCGCTCGCGCACCGTCACGCCGACGACGCGGCGCTCGACGAGCTCCGGCCCGAGCGAGCGCACGACGGTCTCGACCTCGGGCAGCTCGGGCATGTCAGGCGGCGAGCGCCCGCGCGAGGCGACCGAACGCCGCGAGATCGAGCGTCTCCGCACGGGCGCGGGGGTCGACTCGCGCCGCGGCGAAGGCCGCTTCGAGCGCCGCCGGACGTCGGCCGAGATCCGCGAGGGCGTTGCGGAGCATCTTCCGCCGCTTCCCGAAGGCGGCGCGCACGACCGCCCGGAAGTGCGCCTCGTCGGCGCCCACGTCGACGCGCGGCTGCGCGCTCCAACGGATGTCGACGACCGCCGAGTCGACGTCCGGCGATGGCAGGAAGCTCCGACGCGACACGCCGAACGCGACTCGCACCTCGCCGAACGCCTGGAGGATGACGGACGTCACGCCGTAGGCGTCGGTGCCTGGTCCGGCGGCGAGTCGAAGAGCCATCTCCCGCTGGAGCATGACGACCGCGTGCGGGAAGTGTGCGCGCACGTCGAGGAGGCGAAAGAGGATGGGAGTCGCGACGTTGTACGGGAGGTTACCGACGACCGTCGCAGGCGCGGCGACGAGCTCCGCGAGCGGCAGCTCGCGCACGTCGCCGACGATGACTGCGATGCGCGGGTCGTCGGCGTACCGCTCCTCGAGGCGCGCCGCGAGCCCGCGGTCGATCTCCACGAGGACGAGCCGGCGGGCCCGCGCGGCGAGCTCGTCCGTGAGGGCGCCGAGGCCGGGACCGACCTCGAGCACCCCCGCCGCGTCCTCCGGGCATGCGAGCTCGACGATCCGATGCGCCACCCCGCGATCGCAGAGGAAGTTCTGGCCCCAGCGACGGTGCGGGCGCAGGCCGGCGGCCGCGAGCGCGTCCCGCGTCTCGCGCCGCGTGCCCATCAGGCCGCCCAGGGGACGCCGAAGGGAAGTGCGGCGTCCGCGTTGACGGCGAGGCCGTCGTCGGCGCCGGCCGCGAGGCGCGGTGCCCCGGCGAGCGCGATCATCGCCGCGTTGTCGGTGCAGAACGAGGGACGCGGGAAGACGACGTCGACGCCGAGCGCCGATGCCGCCTCCGTGATCCGCTCGCGCAGGCGGCGGTTCGCCGACACGCCGCCCGACACGACGAGGCGTGGGACGCCCGTGACCTCGAGCGCCTCGATCGTCGTGTCGATCAGCATGTCGACGAGCGCTTCTTGGAGGCTCGCCGTCACGTCCGGCAGCGTTTCGGACGTCGCGGGGTGCGCCTGGAGATATTCGCGCAGCGCCGTCTTGAATCCGCTGAAGCTGAAATCGAAGCGCCCGCGCTTCAGATGCGCGCGCGGGAAGCGGACCGCCGCGGGATCGCCTTCGCGCGCGAGTCGGTCGATGACCGGGCCGCCCGGGTAGCCGAGGCCGAGGAGCTTCGCCGCCTTGTCGAACGCCTCGCCGACGGCGTCGTCGCGCGTCCGCCCGAGGCACGCGTAGTCCCCAGGAGCGCGGGCCAGGTAGAGCCCGGTGTGGCCTCCGGAGACGATCAGGGCGAGGAAGGGATGGGGAACGGGGTCGTCGGGCGCACGGTCGAGGTTGGCGGCGACGAGGTGCCCCTCGAGGTGATTCACGCCGACGAGCGGCAGCCTCCTTCGCTGCGCGATGCCCTTCGCGACGGTGAGACCAACGAGCAGCGAGCCGACGAGCCCGGGGCCCCGCGTGACGGCGATCCCGTCGACCGCATCGAGCCCGATACCTGCCCGGGTGAGGGCGGCGTCGAGGACGGGAAGGAGGTTGCGGACGTGGTGACGCGACGCCAGCTCGGGGACGACGCCGCCGTACGGACCGTGCACGGCGTCCTGCGAGGAGACGACGGAGGAGACGACGCGGCCGTCGCGCAGCACGGCGGCGGCCGAGTCGTCGCAGGAGCTCTCGATGCCGAGGACGATCACGTCATCCGGACGACGGCTTGACCGCGAGGAAGATCGTGTTGTCGCCGCGGCGAACGAGGAAGAGGATGCTCTTGCCCTTGCCGGCCGCCCTGATCGCCTTCCGGTACCCGTCGACGTCCTTCACCTGTTGGCGGTTCACCTCGAGGATCACGTCGCCGCGGCGGAGTCCGGATTCGGCCGCCGGCCCGCTCGGGTCGACCTTCGTCACCACGACGCCCTTCACGGTCCGGTCGAGGTTGAGATTCTCGGCGAGGTCGGGCGTGAGCGTCTGGACGGTGAGACCGAGATCCTCGGCCGTGCTGGAGCCACCCTGTGCGATCTCCTCCTCCTTCAGCTCCGCGATCTTGATCGAGAACGTCTCCTGGTTCTTGTCACGGATGACTTTCACCTTCACGGTCTTCCCAACGGGCGTCCGGGCGACCAGAAGCGGCAGCTCGGCGGAGTCGTTCACGGGCTTGCCGTCGTACTCGACGATGACGTCGCCCTGCTTGAGACCCGCCGCCTCGGCCGGGCCGTCCTTCACGACGTCGGCGACGAGGGCACCCTTCGGCTCGGAGAGCCCGAGCGACTCGGCGATATCCGGCGTCACCTTCTGGATCATCACGCCGAGCCAGCCGCGCGTGACGTGACCCTTCTCCTTCAGCTGCGGGACGATCTCCTTCGCGAGGTCGATCGGAATTGCGAAGCCGATGCCGATGTTCCCGCCGCCGCGGCTGAAGATCGCCGTGTTGATCCCGATCACTTCGCCCTTCGTGTTGAGCAGCGGACCGCCGGAGTTGCCGGGGTTGATGGCGGCGTCAGTCTGGATGAAGTTGTCGTACGGCCCCTGGTTGATGTGCCGGCCGATCGCGCTTACGATGCCGGCCGTCACCGTGTTCTCGAGTCCGAAGGGGTTGCCGATCGCGACTACCCACTGACCGACCTTCATCGCATCCGAGCTCCCGAGCACGACGGGCGTCAGTCCCGTCGCGCCGTGGATCTCGATGAGCGCGATGTCGGTCTTCGAGTCGCGCCCGACGACCTTGGCCTTGAACTCCTTTCCGCTGCTGAGCTTCACCTGGATCTCGTCCGCGTTCTCGACGACGTGATTGTTGGTCAGGATGTAGCCCGCGGAATCGATGACGAAACCCGAGCCGAGGCTCTTCGCCTTGTAGGGGCGGCGCTGCTGCGGCCCGAAGAAGCGCTCGAAGGGCTCGAAGAACTCGTGGAACGGGTCGTCCTCCCCACCCGGCCCGCCGGGCCCCGGACCGAAGCTCGGGCCTCCCTTCACCTCCTGGGTGCTCGAGATGTTGACGACCGAGGGCGAAAGATGCTCGGCCAGTCCCGCGAAGTCGGGAAGCGTGACCGCCGGCGCGGGCGAGGGCGCCGGCTCCCCGCTCTTTTGGCCACCGCCGAAGATTCCGATCGCCTCGCTGCGCGGCGCGAGGTCGAGGCGCGTCGTCACCGCGATCCCGATCGCGACGCCGAGCACGACCAGCCCCGCACCGATCAGGATGCGGCGATTCGAACGTCCGGTCATCGTCCCTCCTTCGTCCCAGAACGCATCAGCTCCACGTACCGCATCCGGAGGTCGTAGAGTATCGAGTCGAGCAACGACTCCTCGTCCTGCTCGAGGTTGCTGCGGGTCTTCTCGCGGAGCATGCCGAGGATGTCGATGACGTGCTTCGCGGCGTTGAGGTCGCGCTCGACAGCCTTCGTGAGCGGGTTCGGGATCTCGCCGAGGTGCATCAGGACCTGCGTCGAGAGACCGAGCAGGAAGGTCGAGAAGTTGACCGGCTCCGGGGGCTCGGACGGCACCTTCGGCCGCCCGGCCGAGGGCTCCGGCTGCTCGGCGGCCGTGGTGGCGCGCGGCTCGCGGCGCTCGGGCTGCGGCTCGGCCGCGGGCCGCGGCTCGCCGGTTTCCGCGAAGCGCCGCCGGTCGGTCACGCGGAATCCTCGCCGCTCGTCCTTATCGTCCTCCATGGGAGCCCTTCCCCCTGACGATGGGTGCGAGGGACGCGCGGGACCGGCCCGCCAGGCTGTAGACGATCGCCGCCAGGGTCAGTAGGCCATCGCGCGCAGGCGGCGGATGCGCTCCTCGATGGGAGGATGGGTGCTGAAGAGGCTCGCGAGCCAGTTCCGGGAGAGTGGGTTCACGATCCACAGGTGCGCCGTGGCCGGGCCCGCGTCGAGCGGCACGCGGCCGGACGCCCTCGCGATCTTCTGCAGGGCCGACGCGAGCGAGAGCGGGCTGTGCGAGAGCTGCGCGCCGCTCGAGTCCGCCTGATATTCCCGCGCGCGCGAGATCGCGAGCTGGATCAGCGTCGCGGCGAGCGGCGCTACGATGATCGTCGCGAGGAGACCGAGCGCGCCGCCTCCCTCGTCGCGCTCGTCGCGGCGCATGCCGCCGAAGAGCGCGCCCCAATACGCGAGCCGCGCGACGAGCATCACGACGCCGGCGAGGGTCGCGGCGATGGCGCTGATTAGGGTGTCGCGGTTCCGCACGTGGGAGAGCTCGTGCGCCAGCACACCACGCAGCTCGTCCGGCGTGAGGATGTGGAGGATGCCCTCCGTGACGGCGACGGCGGCATGTTCGGGACTCCGGCCCGTCGCAAACGCGTTCGGGGAGTCGCTCTGCACGACGTACACCCGCGGCATCGGCATGTGCGCGCCCGCCGCGAGCTCGCGCACGATGCGGAAGAGGTCGGGCGCGTCCGCCTCCGACACCTCCCGAGCCCCGTACATGGCGAGAACGATGCGGTCCGAGAACCAGTAGCTGCCGAGGTTCATCGCGGCCGCGATCACGAAGCCGACGACGAGCCCCTGCGTGCCGCCGACCAGCTGGCCCACCCACAGGAGGAGCCCGGTCAGCAGGCCGAGCAGGAGGACGGTCTTGAGAGCGTTGGACATCGATTCAGCCTCCGGCGAGCGTCGGAGCGACGCTCGGTGTTGGACGGGAGGCGCGCCGATTTATTTGAAGGTGCGTCGCGGCCGTTCCGGACAACGTTCCGTTCGCGCGACGCTAATATCGGGGGTACCCCTTGTCAAGGCGAAGCGCCGCCGGCAGGCGGCGATGACGCGCGACGCCGGCAGATCGGCGAGCGAGATGCCGTCGGGCCCGCTCGTTCGCGCGGCGAGAGCCGCCGTGCGCAGACCGAGGGGGCGCCAGCGCGCGGGCGTCGTCGGCCCGAACAGCACGACGGCGGGCGTCCCGACGGCCGCCGCGAGATGGCTGACGCCGCTGTCGTTCCCGAGGTAGAGTTCAACCCCCGCGAGCAGGGCGGCGAGGTCCGGGAGCGGCCAGTCGCGAATGGTGCGCGCCCCGAGGACGGGCGCCTCGCCGGCTTCCGCCGGCCCGGCGAGCTCGAGCACGGTTCCACCCGCGGAGCGCCACCACTGCGCGACGCCGACGAAGCCGGACACGTCCCACCGCTTCGCGCGCGCCCCGGCGCCGGGATGGATGGCGAGGTACGGCCCGCGCGCGACGAGGACGTCCGCGGCGAGCGCCGAGGGCGGCGGCACGATCTCGGCCCGCGCCTCGAGCGCATGCAGGAGTGCCGGGACGCCGACCGCGCGCGCGTACGCTGCCGCCGCATGGAGGGGCGCCGGTCCGCGCTCGACGCGAAAGAACGAGGCGCGGCGCGCCGCCCGCGCGACACGGCGGCGCAGGTCGGCGTCGTCGGCGCCGAGCCAGCTGTAGACGATCGGCTGCCCCGTGAGCCACGCCGGCAGCGGACCGCCGCCGAAAAGCGCCGCCGTCTCCGCGCCATCGACGTTCACGGTCTCGTCCGCGACGCCGGCGACGACGGCGAGCGCACGCAGTCGTTCGTTCACGACCATCGTGCAGGGCGCGCCCACATGTCGCGCACGGATCGCACGCAGCGCCGGGAGCGCGAGGAGCCAATCGCCGAGCGCGCCCGGAAAGACGACGACGACTCGCTCGCGGTGTCGTTGAATTGACTCGTCGCGCACGGCGCATATATGATTGCTCTTCACGGTTCGCAACGCGACCATGCCCCTGCCCTGCCACGTCGCGCGCTCGCCGCTCGACCTGATCGGCTCGACGCCCGTCGTGAAGCTGTCGCGGCTCCCGCAGCTCGCCGGTCTGCGGGCGGAAGTCTGGGCGAAGCTCGAAAGCGCGAACCCGGGCGGCAGCGTGAAGGACCGCATCTGCAAGGCGATGGTCGAAGCCGCGGAGCGCGACGGGGCGCTTCGTCCGGGCGGGACGATCGTCGAGCCGACGAGCGGGAACACGGGGATCGGACTCGCCCTGGTCGCCGCCGTGAAGGGCTATCGGCTCGTGCTCACGATGCCCGACACGATGAGCGAGGAACGCCATTCGCTGCTCGTCGCATACGGCGCGCGGCTCGAGCTCACGCCGGACTCGAAGGGGATGCACGCCGCCGTGCGGCGTGCCGAGGAGCTCGTCGCCGAGCACCCGGACTGGTACATGCCGCAGCAGTTCAACAACCCGGCGAATCCCGAAGTGCACCGTCGGACGACCGCGGTCGAGATCCTCGCGCAGATGCCGCGGCTCGACGCCTTCGTCGCCGGCGTCGGGACGGGCGGCACGATCACCGGGGTCGGCGAGGTCCTGCGCGCGGAGCACCGGCACGTGTGGATCACCGCCGTCGAGCCGGCGACGTCTCCCGTTCTGTCCGGCGGGGCCCCGGGCTATCACCGCATCCAGGGGATCGGGGCGGGCTTCGTCCCGGCCATCCTCAATACGCGCATCTACGACGAGGTGATCGCAGTGTCGGACGAGGAGGCCATCGAATACACGCGCGCCATTGCGCGCTTCGAGGGCATCCTCGTCGGCATCTCTTCGGGCGCGAACTGCGCCGCCGCGGTGCGCGTCGCCCGGCGGCTCGGCGGGGCGGCCGTCGTGCTCACGATCTTCCCCGACACGGGCGAACGGTACCTGACGACGGACCTCTTTCACGCGGAGGGCATCTGACGGTCGTCGAAGCCAAGGTCGAGCGACTCCGGGCGCTCCTCGGCGAGCTTCCGTCGGCGCTCGTCGCGTTCTCCGGCGGCGTCGACTCCTCCTTCCTCGTCCGCGTGGCCCACGACGTCCTCGGCGACCGATGCCTGGCGCTCACGACCGTGTCGCCGGCCACGCCGGCCGAGGACGTGGAGGACGCAAAGCGTCTCGCGGAGGCGATCGGCGTTCCCCACCTGCTGATCGACGCGAACGAGCTCGCGATCGCCGGCTACGCGGAGAACCCGCTCGACCGCTGCTACTTCTGCAAGGACAATCTGTTCACGATCTGCGGCGCCGAAGCACGGCGCCGCGGCCTGGCGGCGGTCCTCGACGGGGCGAACGTCGACGATCTTCGCGATCACCGGCCCGGCCTTCGGGCAGCCGCGGAGCAGGGCGTCCGACACCTGCTCGTCGAAGCGGATTTCACGAAAGCGGAGATCCGTGCGGCGAGCCGCGCCCTCGGACTTCCCACGTGGGACCGGCCGGCGAGCCCGTGCCTCTCCTCGCGCTTCCCGTACGGGACGCGGATCACCGAAGAGCGTCTCGCGCGTGTCGCCGCCGCGGAGCGCCTGCTGCGGGCGTGCGGTTTCGAGGAGCTGCGCGTCCGCTTCCACGACCAGATCGCACGCCTCGAGGTTCCGCTCGCCGACATGCCGCGCCTCCTCGCGCCGCAGACGCGCACGCGCGTCGTCGACGGGCTGCGGCAGCTCGGGTTCGCGTACGTGACGCTCGACCTCCAAGGCTTCCGGAGCGGCAGCCTGAACGAGGTCCTCCAGAAACACGAAGGGCCGGGGGGGTGACCCCCGGCCCTTCGCATCCGCTAGGCACGCGGGACGGACCGTATCAGCTCAGTTGGCGAAGATGCCGCGTAGCTCTTCGAGAATCTTCTCCTCGCTGTGCGCCTTCGCGATCGCAAGCTCCTTCACGAGCAGATTGCGTGCGGTGTCGAGCATCTTGCGTTCGCCGAACGACAGCTCCTTGTCGCCCTTCAGCACGAAGAGGTCGCGGAGCACCTTCGCGATCTCGAGCACGCTCCCGGTCTTGATCTTCTCGGTGTATTCCCGGTAGCGGCGGTTCCACGTCTGCTGGTCGATCTCGACCTTCTTGTCGCGCAGGATCTTGTAGACTTTCGCGACCATGTCCTTCCCGATGATGCGCCGGAGGCCGACGGACTGGACGTTCTCCGTCGGGATCATGATCGTCATGTCGCTGTCGATGATTCGAAGCATGTAGAACTTGCGTTCGCTTCCGGAGATGACCTTCGTCTGGACCCCCTCGATGACCCCGACGCCGTGCGCGGGATACACCACCTTCTCTCCGATTTTGAACGCGGCAACCATAGAGCGGACGGGCCTCCGATTCGAAGCGGTATTGTACGGTGGTCGCGCCGTTCTCGTCAATGTCGCGGGTTTGCGCGGGAGCTCTTGCCGCAGCGCGACACGCGCCCCTTTTGCTGTCGTGCAAATGCTTGGACTCGCACACGTTTCGTCGTTGACCACCTCGGGGGCACCCGGGCCGCGCGGCCGGCCGACGGGCTCTTGGCATGTCGCGACGCGACGCGTATGAAGGCGCGCGCTTCCGCACAGACGGAGGCGAGGAGGAGTCGGAATGCCTGCGAAGCGAGTGCTGCTCCACGACCGGGCCCGGGAGGGCATCCTCTCGGGGGTGAACCTGCTCGCCGATGCCGCCCAGGTGACGCTCGGTCCCCGGGGGCGGAACGTGATGCTCCAGAAGAGCTGGGGCGCTCCCACGGTCACGAAGGACGGCGTCACGGTCGTCAAGGAGATCGAGCTGGACGACCACTTCGAGAACATGGGTGCGAAGATGATCCGGGAGGTCGCCCAGAAGACGTCCGACGTCGCGGGCGACGGGACGACCACGGCGACGGTGCTCGCCCGTGCCATCTTCCGTGACGGACTCAAGCTCGTCGCCGCGGGCTTCGACGCCATGGAGCTCAAGCGGGGTATCGATGCGGCGGTCGAGAAGGTGGTCGAGGCGATCAAGGCACAGGCGAAGCCCGTGAAGGAGCGACAGCGGATCGCGCAGGTCGGCACGGTCTCCTCGAACGGCGACACGACGATCGGCGACATGTTCGCGGAAGCGATGGACAAGGTCGGACAGGACGGCGTCATCACCGTCGAGGAGGCGAAGGGGCTCGAGACGACGCTCGAGGTGGTCGAGGGAATGCGCTTCGACCGGGGCTACCTGTCGCCGTACTTCGTCACGAATCCGGACAAGATGACCGTCGAGGTCGACGAGCCGGTGATTCTCTTCTTCGAGAAGAAGATGTCGAGCATGCGCGAGCTGCTGCCGCTCCTCGAGCGCGTCGCGCAGGCCGGGAAGCCGCTCGTCATCGTGGCCGAGGACGTCGAGGGCGAGGCGCTCGCGACACTGGTCGTGAACAAGCTGCGCGGAACGCTCAAGTGCGCCGCGGCCAAGGCGCCCGGCTTCGGCGACCGGCGGAAGGCGATGCTCGAGGACATGGCGATCCTCACCGGCGGCCGCCTGATCGCGGAAGAGATCGGTGCGAAGCTCGAGAACCTGACCCTTGCCGATCTGGGGCGTGCGAGCCGCGTGCTCATGGACAAGGACAACACGACGATCGTCGGCGGCGCGGGGAAGAAGGCCGCGATCCAGGGACGGATCAAGCAGATCAAGGCGCAGATCGAGGAGACGACGTCCGACTACGACCGTGAAAAGCTTCAGGACCGGCTTGCGAAGCTCGCGGGCGGGGTCGCGGTGATTCGGGTCGGGGCGCCGACCGAGGTGGCGATGAAGGAGAAGAAGGCCCGCGTGGAGGACGCGATGCACGCCACCCGGGCCGCCGTCGAGGAGGGGATCGTGCCGGGTGGCGGCGTCGCCCTCCTCCGCGCCCAGGCGTCGCTAGCGACGCTCAAGCTCGAGGGCGATCGGAACGAAGGCGTCGGGATCGTACGACGCGCGATGGAGGAGCCCATCCGCCAGATCGCGCGCAACGCGGGACAGGAGCCCGCCGTCGTCCTCGCCAGGGTCCGCGAGGGCAAGGGCGACTTCGGATTCAACGCCGTCTCCGAGCGCTACGAAGCGCTCCTTCCCGCCGGCGTGATCGACCCGGCGAAGGTCGTTCGGACCGCCCTCCAGAACGCGGCGAGCGTCGCCGGTCTCCTCCTGACGACGGAGGCCGCGATCGCCGAGAAGCCGGAGAAGAAGAGGGGCGCGGCGGGAGCCGCCGAAGAGCCGGACGAGGATCTCTGAGGGCGGCGCGGAACCGCCTCGATTGTTGCGGGATCCGCCCTTTTGTGCGAAGAGGAGCGCGATTTTTCTCGGCAACCCCGACGACCGGGGGCAAAGGAGGTGAATGGGGATGCGGTTACGGGCAATCAGTGCAGCGGCTGCGGGCCTCATGATGATCACGATGGTCTCCGCCTGCGGGCACAAGGAGGACGCGTCTCGTGCCGAGCAGGCCGCGGCGCGCGCCGAAGATGCAGCACGCCGGGCGGAAGGCGCGGCGAGCCGCGTCGAGGCCGCTGCTCAGCGAGCGGAAGCGGCTGCGGAGAAGGCCGAGCGGATGTTCTCCAAGCACCTCCGCAAGTAGCCCACGGCACGCAGCTTCGGTGCCAAAAAAGGCGAGGGCGTCTGCCGTCGCCTTTTTTTTTGCTCGCGCCCCCTCAGGTCGCGCGTTTCGCCGCGCGCGCCTTCAGCAGCGGGACGACGCCGTCGGGGATGAGGCCGGCGACGTTCCCGCCGAGACTCACGACCTCCTTGACGAGCCGTGAGCTCGTGTAGAAGTGCGACTCCCCGGTCATCATGAAGATCGTCTCCACTTGAGGGCAGAGGTGCCGGTTCATCATCGTCATCTGGAACTCGTACTCGAAGTCCGCGACGGCCCGGAGGCCGCGGACGATGACGTTCGCGCCCTTCGCCCTCGCGTAGTCGACGAGCAGGCCGGAGAACGCATCCGCTTCGACGCGGTCGCCTTCGGCGCGGAACGTGTCGCGGATCATGGCGACGCGTTCCTTCGGCGTGAACCACGCAGCGTCCTTGTGCGCGTTGAAGGCGACCGCGACGATGACGCGCGAGAACACCTGCAGGCTCCGTCGGATGATGTCCACGTGGCCGTTCGTGATGGGATCGAACGACCCCGGGTAGACGGCGACTCCGCTCATGGTGCCTCCACCTCGTTGCGTCACTTCTTCTGCTGCATGTCGGCGCCGCAGCACTGGATGGTGCCCGCACCGCCCTTCGTGACGATCACCTGCGCGCCGCACTTGGCGCAGACGTAGATCTTCCCGATCTGATTCGCCATGCTCGTGCCGCCTCCTATCGCCCGCCGAATCGCGGCGTGCGCCGCTCGAGGAAGGCCCGCACGCCCTCCCTCCGGTCCTCCGTCGTCTGCAGAAGCACGTAAAGGTCTTGTTCCAACCTGATGCCGTCGTCGAGAGGCAGGTCAAGGCCCTTCACGACCGCCTCCTTCGCGAGCCGAAGCGCCTCGGGGCCGCGCGCTGCCATCCGTCGTGCGACGTCCTCGACGGCCGCCGGGAGCCGCGCGGGCCCGACCACGGCCGAGACGAGGCCCCACTCCGCCGCGCGAGCCGCGGTCAGCCGGATGCCGAGCAGCACCATCTCGAGCGTCCGCGCCGCACCGATCATCCGGGCGAGGCGCTGGACGGCCCCCCCGCCCGGCAGCGTGCCGCCGCGCAGCTCCGGGAGCGCCAGAACCGCCGACGTGGCCGCAACCCGCACGTCGCACGCGAGCGCGAGCGCGAGGCCCCAGCCGAGCACGTCCCCGTGGAGCGCGGCGACGACCGGCTTCGCGAGCCGGCCAACCGCACCGACGCCGTCCGGCCACGACGCCTCCGGCCACCGGCAGCCGCGCGGCAACCCCGCCGAGAACGCCGGTCCCTCCCCGCGGAGGACGACGACGGGCGCCGCCGCGTCTTCGGCGGCGTCGCAGGCGTCGACGAGACCCGCCATCACCTCCGCCTCGAGGCGATTGCGCGACCCGCCGCGCGCGAGCGTGATCCACGCGACGCCGCCGCGCACCTCGAACTCGACGGCGGCTCCGCGACCTGGGCGGGGCGGCCGGCTCGGCGGCCGCCGCGCGTGCCCCGCGCGGCGGGTCGGCATCACGTCGCGTCGAGCTGCGCGCGGAGGTCGCGACGGAGGATCTTCCCCATCGGGTTCTTCGGCAGCTCCGGGAGGAAGCGGATGATCTCGGGCTTCTTGAAGCTCGCGAGCCGCTCGCGGCAGAACTCCCCGAGCGCCTCGGCGGCGAGCCGCTCACCGTCGCGGAGCACGACGAAGGCCGCCACGCGCTGCCCCCACTCGATGTCCGGCACGCCGACGACGGCCGCCTCCTCGACCGCGGGATGCGACTGGAGCACCGCCTCGACCTCCGCCGGGGCGATGTTCTCGCCGCCGCGGATGATCATGTCGTCCTTGCGCCCCGCGATGTAGACGTACCCGTCGTCGTCCACCCAGCCCATGTCGCGCGTCGGCAGCCAACCATCGCCGACGAGCGGCGATTCCCGGCTGCCCGCGTAGCCCTTCATCACTCGCGGCGTGCGGACGTGGATCTCGCCGACCTGGCCGGGGGGAAGCGGACGGTCGTCGTCGTCGACGATGCGGATCTCGACGTCCGGAAGCGGACGACCGAGCGACGCGAGGCGACGCATCCGCCGCTCGACCTCGGCGGGCGTGCCCTCGAGCCGGTGATCCTCGGGGCCGAGCACGGTGAGCGTCGACGTCGTCTCCGTCTGCCCGAACGCGTTCACGAAGCCCACCGTCTTCGGGAAGCGCTCGATCGCGCGCCGGATGACCGGGAACGGCATCGCGGCGCCGCCGTAGGAGAGGATCTCGAGACTCGAGAGATCGCGGCGCTCGAGGTCCGGCTGGTCGAGGAGCTGCTTCAGCATGGTGGGCACCACGAAGGCGTGGCTGACCCGCTCGCGCTCGACGAGGTCCAGCCAGGCGCGCGGCTCGAACTGCGGCATGAGGACGAGGCGACGTCCCGTCCAGAGCGTCGTCATCATGTTGGTCGCGCCCGCGATGTGGTAGAGCGGCACGCAGAGGAGCGCGGCACCGCGCGGCGTGCCGTCCGCGAGCTCGACGTTGGCAGTCACGTACGCGGTGAAGTCGTGGAACGTGAGCAGCACGCCCTTCGGCAGCGCCGTCGTGCCGCTCGTGTACATGAGGATCGTCGTCGCCTGGTCGTCGACGTCGGCTTCGTCCTCGTGCTCTCCCGCGCCGGCAAGGAGCGCCTCGTAGCCGGGGTGGGCACCCGCCGGCCCGTCGAAGCCGATGACGGTCGCGAGCCCACCGAGTGCAGGCCGGAGCGCCTCGACGTGCTCCAGGTAGCGGTGCCCGACGAAGAGGACGCTCGCTTCGCTCGTCGTCAGCATGTGCGCGAGCTCCGGTCGCTTCGCGCGGTAGTTGAGCGGGATGAAGACCCCGCCGAGCGTCGCCGTCGCGTAATACGCTTCGAGGTAGCGGTGAGAATTCGTGTCGAGGGCGGCGACGCGCGTCCCGGCGCCGACGCCGAGCCGGGCGAGCGCCCCGGCCAGCCGCCGCACGCGTGCGAGCGTCTCGGCGTACGTGAACCGGTCGCTGCCCGAAACGACGGCTTCCTGCTCGGGGGCGATGCTTGCCGGGATCGAGAGGAAGCCGGCCGTGTTCATCGGCGGCTTTCTAGCCCGAGCGCGAGCCGCCGCTCAAGGCCGACGGCCGCTTCGAAGGCCATGTCGTGCCCGGCTCGGACGGCCCGCCGCGCCGCGACGACGAGCGCGGGATCCAACGCCGCGAGCCGGCGCGCGACCGTGAACGCGGCCGCCTCGAGGCCCGCGGCCGGCACGACACGGTTCACGATCCCGGCGGCGTGCGCCGCGGGCGCGTCCAACACCCGCCCCGTCAGCACGGCGTCGAGCGCGACACTCGCGCCCGCGCGGCGCGCGAGGGTCTGCGTGCCGCCGACGCCCGGGATCGCCCCGAGCCCGGTCTCGGGCAGGACGAAGCGCGCGTCGTCCGCGGCGATGCAGAGGTCGCAGAGCATCGCCATCTCCATCCCGCTGCCCGCCGCCCACCCGTGGACGGCCGCAACGGTCGCCCCCCGGAGCGCGAGGAGCCGGCCCCATACGTCGCGCCGCCAGCGGACGGCGCGCGCGGCGAGCGGCGACGGCGCGCTGCCGAACTCCCGCAGGTCACCGCCGCTCGAGAACGCGCGACCCCGGCCGCGCAGGACGAGGGCGCGAACGTCCGGATCCTCGTCGGCGGCGCCGAGGACCGCGTACAGGTCGTCGCGCATCGCGACGTCGTACGCGTTAAGGACCTCGGGGCGGTCGAGCGTCACGACCGCGACTCGCCCGCGCTTCTCGTAGCGCAGGGTCGCGAAGGGCCTCACATCGGGCTCAGTCGGACGACGGGAGCGGCTTCGCTTCCTTGAGCTTCATCTCGTGCCCGCAGCAGGTGACGGCGCCGCCGCCCGCCTTGTTGCAGAGGATCTCCGTGCCGCACGTGTCGCAGAGGTAGCGCTTGCCGAGTTGAGTCGCCATGGCCGGCTGCTACCAGAAAGCGCCGGCACGGGGAAGGCAGCGTCACGCGAGCGGCCAGGCCGTGACGGTCGCGACCGCCGTCGCGCTCCCGTCCCGGACCTCGAGCGTCGTCCCGACGCTCCAGTGCTCCCGCCGGACGAAGCCGAGGGCGGCGTCGCGGCCGAGCGCGAACGCGCGGCCGACGGACGTCACGTGCCCCGCCTCTCTCCCCTCGTACACGAGGGGCACGCCGCGCCGGGGCCGCGGCCCGTCGAGGAGCAGGCCGACGAGCCGGCGGTTCACGTGTCCGCGCGCCGTCCCGCGCGCGACGACCTCCTGCCCGAGGTAGCAGCCCTTCCTCTCGCTGATCGCCTCCGCGACGGGGACCTCGAGCGCGAGCGTCGAGCCGTCCATGTCGAGGCCGATCCGCGGCACGCCGACCTCGACGCGCCGTCCTTCGAGGGCCTCCATCCCGCACGGACGCGCGCCCGCCGCGACGAGCGCGTCCCACACGGCGGCGGCACGCGTCGCAGGGACGTGGAGCACGAAGCCGGGCCCGCGCACCTCGCTCACCCGGACCGCGCGCACGGCGACGCCCGCGACGTCGATCTCGACGTGCGCGAAGGGCTCGAGCGCCGGGGCGGCGGTCCCGCCGAGCACCGTCTCCGCCCCGGGCCCCTCGAGCCCGAGCAGGGCCGTCGGCTCGACGGGGGGCACGAGCTCGATCTCGTCCGCGACGACGAGCTTCTCGAGCGCACCGACGAACGCGTCGCGGACACGGACGTCGACGTCGAGGAGGAGCGCGTCGGCGAGCGCCGCGACACGCACGTCGGCGACGACGCGTCCCTGGATCGTGAGCAGGAGCGCGGGGCAGCCCTGCCCGGCGGCGAGGCCCGCCAGGTCGTTCGTGAGCATGCCCTGGAGGAACGTGACGCGATCCGCACCGACGGCGCGCACCAGGGTGCGAAACCCGAGATCCACGATCGCGGCTCCCGCGCGGAGTGCCCGGTACTCCGCGGCGGCGTCGCCGTAGTGGGCGGGCAGCCGCACGCCGCGGTCTTCCATCTCCGCGACGCCGCGCGCCGGCGCGTGGTCATGCAGTGCCGTCTGCACCATGCGCGGAGCTATGCCCACCGGTCTCGGCCTTGACAAGGCGGGCACCGGCGGAGGAGGTGCGGGCGTATGGGCTACCAGGACATCCTCTACGAGACGCGCGACGGCGTCGCCTGGATCACGATCAACCGCCCCGAGGTGCGGAACGCGTTCCGCGCGGAGACCGTGGACGAGATGATCGCCGCGTTCCGTGCGGCCTGGCACGACGACACGGTCGGCGTCGTCGTTCTCACGGGCGCGGGGGACAAGGCGTTCTCGGCCGGCGGGGACCAGCGCGCCCGGACGACGAAGGGCTACAGCGGCGGCGGCGGCATCGGGCTCGACGTGCACGGACTCCACGGGATCATCCGCGCGATCCCGAAGCCCGTCATCGCGATGGTGAACGGCTTCGCGATCGGCGGCGGCAACGTCCTTCACGTGCTCTGCGACCTCACGATCGCCGCCGACACTGCGGTCTTCGGCCAGGTCGGCCCCCGCGTCGGCAGCGTGGATCCGGGGTTCGGCACCGCGTACCTCGCGCGCCTGGTCGGCGAGAAGAAGGCGCGCGAGATCTGGTACCTCTGCCGCCGGTACACGGCGGAGCAGGCGCTCGCCATGGGGCTCGTGAACG
This sequence comes from Binatia bacterium, assembly GCA_035650655.1. Taxonomy (GTDB): domain Bacteria; phylum Desulfobacterota; class Binatia; order DP-6; family DP-6; genus DASRHG01. The sequence continues at coordinate 47,738 of DASRHG010000169.1, forward strand.
CGGTCGTCCCGGCCGCCGAGCTGCGCGCCGAGACCGAACGGTGGTGCCGCGAGATCCTGGAGAAGAGCCCGACGGCGTTGAAGCTCGCGAAGCAGTCGTTCAACGCCGACACGGAGCACATCGCCGGCCTCACCGAGCTCGGCTTCGCGGCGCTCGAGCTCTACTACCAGACCGACGAGGCGCTCGAAGGGCGGAACGCGTTCCTCGAAAAGCGGCCGCCCCGGTTCCGGCCGACGCGCTGAGGCGCGGGCCGCGCGCCCGCTGCCGTGCGATCAGACGGCGACGAACACGTCGTCGCCTTCGACCTTCACGTCGAAGCGTTCGACGCGGTCGCCGTCGTCCATCGTGTTGATGCCCGTGACGACGTCGTACTGCCAGCCGTGCCACGGGCACGTGACCACCGTCCCGTCGAGCTCGCCCTCGGCGAGCGGCCCCCCGCGGTGGAGACACGTATTGTCGATGGCGTGGAACGTGCCCGCCACGTTGAAGATCGCGATCTGCCGGCCGTTCACCTCGACGCACCTCCCCGTGCCGGGCTGCACGTCGCCGACGGAGGCGACCCTGACGAAATTCGGCATGCGCGGGCTTCTAGAACGCGCTTCCGGGAGCGTCAAGCGAGCGCAGCCGCTATCGCCGGCACGTCGCTCAAGCGTGCGAGCCAGGCCCGGACCTCGGGCACGTCGTCGAGGAGGCGCGCTTCCGCGTACCGCTCCATCCACGTGAGCTGCGCGAAGGTGGCGATGTCCGCGAGCGTCGGAGCACGGCCGAGGAGATACGGCTTTCCCGCGAGGAGCGCCTCGAGCGTCGCGAGGTTCTCGCGCATGCGCGTCTCGAGCACCGGCAGCGACGCGGCGGTGTACCCCCACACGCGGTAGCGCTTCGCGACGAGCCGGAAGAGCCGGCGCGCGACGAACGGCCGGAGGACGCCCGCTTCCAGCTCCGTCACGGTGTTCGCGCGGGCCGCGTCACGGTTCGCCGGATTCAGCCACTTGAACGCCGCGACCAAAAAGTAGAGCGCCTCGTCGGCCCACTCCTCGACGAGGGCCGCGTACGCCCGCGCGGCGGGGTCGATCGGGATCAGCGCCGGCCGCGGGTAGCGCGTCTCGAGGTACCGCGCGATCGCGCTCGAGTCCGGGACCACGTCGCTCCCGTGCACGAGGACCGGCACCTTGCCGAGCGGATCGAGGCGCAGGAGCTCCCGGCGGCGCCTCACGGTGACCGTGACGCGCCGAAACGGCACCTCCTTCACCTGGAGGCAGATCCGCGCCTTCAGGCAGAAGGGCGAATCGCTGTGGTCGTAGAGGAGGACCTCGTCCAGCATGCGCGGCGTCAGCCGCGCAGCGCGGCGCGAAGCTCGCGGGCGAGCATCTCGACGGTGCCGCGCGTCCCGCCGGCCTGCTTCTGACGCCACTCGCCCTCCGTCTCGAAGCGAGTGTCGCCGAGGAGGTCGCCCCACGGACGAATCGCGTGTCCGATCGCGCGCGCCTCCATCGGATCGCCGCCCTCCTTGCGGACGGCCGCGAGGACGTCGGGGACGACGCGGAGGAACGCGCGAAGCGCCAACCCGGTCTTGATGCTGTACTTCCGGCCCGCCCACGCGCGCGGAAAGACCTGGGCGATCTGCTTGAAGTAGTTGAGGAAGAACCGCTGCGCGCTCTCCCGGAACCGTTCCGCCTGCCGGCCGCCGAGCGCGTCGAGCGCCGTGAAGACGCCCTTCAGCTCCTCGGCGAGCGGAGCCTGCGCGACGCGGCCGCGACCGACGCCGAAGAGCTTGATCTCGCCCTTCAGGGGGGAGTCCGCGTGCTCGTTGAGTGCGCGGATGATGTCGTGGCTCGCCGCGAGCTCCTGGTCGGGGTAGAGGCGGCGCCCCGCCAGGCTGATCAGGTGCGAGGGATTGAGCTTCGTGTGCTTCGCGTTGATGGTGACGAAGAGCTCGACGACCTGGTCCGGCGAGAGCCGGTCGAAGACGACTGCCGGCACCTGTACGTCCTCCGCCTGCCCCGCGGCGATCAGCTGATGGAGCGCGAGAAGACGGTGCTGCCCGTCGAGCGCGCGCAGCACGCCCTCCTCGGCGGGGATCTGGAGCACGCCGAGGACGCGATGCGACGACGTCGGCGTGAACTCGAGCCGGCGGTCCGCGACGAGGAGGACCGCGCCCGGGATGGCGGGCAGGTTCCCCGTGTCGGCGCACTGGCTGTAGTATTCGACGAGATCGGCGATCTTCCTGCGTATGACGGGGCGCTGGTACGCCTCCGCACTCGCCGCAATCCGCTTTTCGAGGAGCTCCCAGTTGATCGTCGGGCCCCGCGCCTTCGTCTTGCGCCTGGTGGCGGGCGGTGGGCCGCCGTCGTGCGCCCCGGTGTCGTAGGAGAGCACCTCGAAACGGACGAGGCGGTCGACGTCGCGCGCGCCGAGGATCGCCTGGTAGAGCGGGACCCCGAACTGGTGGAGTCGCATGGCGGGGACGGTGATCATGCGCTCCTCCCACAGCACACGGGGCTTTCGTCCGTCAAACGAACGCGCCTCATTGCGCGCGGAGGAGCGGTTCCTGTGCAGCCCCGGGGTCCTCCTCCCCGCCCGCGATCGCGGCGAGCTTCAATCCCAGGCGATCGAGGCGCCGGTCGACGCCGGCGTGCGCCTGTGCGGCGTTCGTCAGGTGCTTGCCGAGCACGCGGAAGTCTTCGCGGCAGCGCGCGAGGTCCCCCGTCAACCGGGCGAGCTGTCCCATCACCTCGCGGGCGCGGTCCTCGATCCGGAGCCCCCGGAGTCCGAGCGCGATGGCCTGGAGGTACGCGTAGAGCGAGTTCGGCGACACCGGGATGACCTTCCGCTCGAGCGCGTACGCGGCGATGCTCCGGTCCCCCCCGAGCCCTTCATCGCGGATGATGGTCTCGTAGTAGACGTTCTCCGCGGGGATGTACATGAGCGCGAAGTCGTACGTGTTCTCGTCCGGCAGGATGTACTTGAGCGCGACTTCGTCGACGTGCTTGCGCACGCGCGCGACGAAGGCCTTCCGGCAGCGCGCGCGCTCGTCCTCGTCGGACGCCTCGAGCAGGCGGCGGAAGTCCTCGAGGGGAAACTTCGCGTCGATCGGGACGAGGGCGTCGCCGAGCCTGACGGCCGCATCGACCCGCTCCCCGCTCCGAAAACCGTGCTGGAGCGTGAAGTGCGACGGAGGCAGCACCTGCCCCAGGAGGTCGCCGAGGAGCAGCTCGCCGAGCCCGCCGCGCAGCTTCGGGGCGCGGAGGATGTCGTGGAGCGTGGCGACGTCGCGTCCCACCTCGTAGACCTTGCGCGTCGCCTCGGACAGCTCCCCGAGGCCGCGCTGCACTTCCCCGACGACGCGCGCCGTGTTGTCGAGCCGCTCGCCGACGGTCTCCTGCGTCCGCTGCACGACGTCGAGGCTCTCGCGCAGACGCGTGTTCAGCTGGCCGGTGAGATCAGCGAGCGCGGCGCCGAGCTGCCCGCGGAGCGCCTCCAGCTGCTGTTGGAGGAGGCCGAGCGCCGGCGTGTCGTCGCGTCGGGCCGCGAGGCCGCGCGCCTGCCACGCGAGGAGGAGCGCGGCGCCGGCCGCCACGATCGCCGCCGCGAGCGCGAGTTCCGCTGCCATCCGCCCCTCCTCTCCCCCCGGCGCACGTGGCTACCCGAGGGTGTCCGCGTATGCTTCCAGCTCTTCGAGCTTCCGGAGCCGCGACAGCCGGACCGGCCGCTCGTGCGCCGGCGCGACCGCGAGCCCCGCGCGCGCCACCGTCACCGATTCGGCGAGGATCGCCCGACAGCGGTCGTGCAGCGCGCGCGACACGCGGCGGCGTCGCATCCGCACGATCTCCTCGAATGCGATGAGCTCACCCACGCTGGTCGGGCGACCCTACCACCGGCCCGACCAAGCGGCAACGACGGGGGGCCAACGCGGGAGCGACTTTCAATCGACCACGACGTAGCGGAACTGCCGCCCCGCGCGCCCCTTCACCGTGAACTGCCCCGTCTGCACGTTCGAGGCCTTGGGTCCCGACGATCGGCGGGTCCCGTCCACGTACTGCAGCGTGATGACGCTGGTCGGCGTCACGTGCACGTCGTTCACGAGGAGCGTACCGCCGGGCGGCAGCGTGAGCACACCGGAGGGGAAGACGCTGGTGTTGCCTGCCGCGCCCGGAGGTCCCGGTGGCCCCGGCGGTCCGGGTGGATGACACGGGGGGCTCGTCTTGACGTCCGCGGTCACGCTGGCGCCCTGGAGATTCCAAGTCTGCATGGATTGGGCGGGATTGGCGGCGTTGAACGGGATCATCCACACGTTGTCATGGACGCCGGGGTCGAAGACGTCCGGCTGGCCCGGGCGGACGGGAGGGGCGGGGCTCGCATTGTTGCTCGCTCCGAACGGGACGACGACCTGATCCGTGTTCGGATTGAAGTACCCGAAGAAAGCGTTCGTGTCCGCCGGCAGACATGCAAGGCCCGCGCAGTCGGCATCCGTTGTGCACGCGAGTGTATCGTTGGACTGACACTTGCCGGTGCCGGTGTCGCACGTGTGCGAGCAGTCGGAGTCGGCGCTGCATGGCGGGCCCGAGAACGTCGTGGTGCCCAGGCATCGGTGTACGGTGACCTGGACGCAGTCGAGGATGGGGACGACGTTGAAGACGGCCGCCGCGCCGCGGGGCAGCAGCAGCGCCGACGCGACGATGAAGGGCGCCAGCCATCTCGGGGATCCGAGCCGCTGCGTCGTTGCGCGGGTCACGTCTGCCACTGCCCCGAGCTTCCACCTTCAGGGGCGTACGTGTCAACCGAAATGACCTCCGCCCCTGTGGCTCAGGTAGATAGAGCACCGGATTCCTAACTCGATCCGGCCCGACTCGCCCTTCCACGGCGTATCATAAGCTCGGCGAAGGCGTTACGTGGATCATCGTCTGCGCGGCGGTGGTCGCCTACCGGAGGCCGTACTTCGGAATCGCGTCCTGGACCGACGCGCGACCCGGCGGGGGTCGTGTCCCCCGGGCCTGGTGGAAATTCCGCTCGTCGAGCTCGGCCCGGCCCCCGGCGTCCACGCACCGTACGGCGGGACGTGGTCGTCATGGGATACGTCGGGGCGCCGAGCGGAGTGCTCGATGTCGACGCGAACGGCAACCCGATCGTCGACTATGCGCGCGAACGGCCCTCCAGCGCGTGCGCTCCCTGCTCGACGAACCAGATGGCCGACCCGAGCACGAGGCGGCTCACCGTGCGAAACACCAGCACCTCGCCCGGCCGCGCCTCGGCCATCACGCTCGCGGTGTGGACGGCGATGCCGCCGACGTCGTCGTCGCGGAGCCCGACTTCACCCGTGTGGAGGCGCGCCCGAATCTCGATCCCTGCGCGCAGGTCGTCGGCGAGCACGAAAACGCGGCGGATCGCCTTCGCCCGACCGTCGAAGGTCACGACGCCGCCGCCCGGAGGCTCGGTCCCACTGGCCCTCCTCGTCGTAGCCGCGACCGAGAAACTGAAGCAGGCAGACGCCATGTCCGAAGGGATCGGAGAGGAACCCGATCCGGCCCCACCCATGCTCGGCGCGCGGACCCTCGCACACGGCGCCCGCGGCGCCCGCGCGTTCGACGGCGACGTCCCATACACGCCCCGTGGCGCACGTGGCCGGCGCTTTGATAGGTCCGGAGGCGGTGCGCCGATCCCGCAGTCGAGCGAGGCGCTTCACGTCGCGGCTCGTCGCTCTGGTCGGCCTCTACCTGGTGCTCGCGTACCTCGTCCTCCCGAGCTTCTGGTGGCATTTCGAGCACCTGCCGGCGATGGAGCCGCTGCCGAAGACCACCCTCGCGCCCGACGGCCTCCCCGGCGATCCGCTGAACGTCGCGCTCGTCGGCAGCGAGGCGGACGTCCTGGGCGCGTTCGCCGCCACGCCGTGGCGGCCCGCCGATCCGATCACGCTCGGAAGCGCGCTCGCGATCGCCCGGGGAGTCGTCTTCGACCGACCCGATCCGGACGCGCCGGTGAGCGAGCTCCTGCTCTTCGGCCGGCGGCAGGACCTGGCGTTCGAGAAGACCGTCGGCGGGAGCCCGCGGCGGCGGCACCACGTGCGCTTCTGGCAGACGGACGTCCACGCCGAGGGCGAGCGGCCGGTGTGGATGGGCGCCGCGACGTTCGACCGCGGCGTCGGCCTCAGCCACACGACGGGGCAGATCACGCACCACATCGCGCCCGATGTCGACGACGAGCGCGACGCGCTGATGGACGACCTCGAGGTCGCGGGGCGGATGACGGCGCTCTTCCACGTCACCGGCGTCGGCCCGACGTTGAACGGGCGGAACGGCGGCGGCGACCGATGGTTCACGGACGGCGAGCTCGCGGTCGGGGTACTCGCGCCGGCGGGCGGCGCCGGCGTCGTGCCGGTCCGCGTCCTCCCGTCGCCGGCGCCGGTCGAGATCAAGAACCAGTTCTGGGCGTGGATCCGTCCCGTGCTCGCCACGGACGACGATGAGGCGAGGTAGCCGTCCGCCGAGGCGCGGCGTCCCACTTCTTGCGGCGCCGTGATGGACTGGTTCACGCACGGAATTTGCCGGGAAGATGCAGCGTTGCACGGTCTCGTCGCCTCGGCGGACGGCGTCTCCGTTCGGGCGCGACGCCGCCGGCACGGCATCTCCGCTACGCGCTCCGCGACGTCGACACCGTCTCGCCGGCGACCGTCTGCAGAACCACGAGCGCGTGCCGAACCTCGCGGCGGATGAGCCCGCGGGGGAAGAATCAGAGATTGAACGGCTTCCGCATGCTCTTCGCCGCCCTGGCGCGTCCGAGGAGCGGCCCGACGCCGAGCATCTCCTCCGTCGTCCGCAGGAGCGAGTAGTGGCTGTACAGCTGCCCCGCGCGCGTGCCGGGCCGCGTGGACGGGCTCACCACGAGCGTCGCGACGTGACAGCTCGAATCGCCCGTGCTACGCGCGCAGCTCTCGCCGCCGTCGCCGCCCTCACCCTCGTCCCACGTGACGAAGATGGCCGTGCCCCCGCTCCGGTACGCCGCGCTCGCCGTGAGCCGGCTGACGGCGCCGGCGAGCCACGCGTCGCCGACGCCGACCGAGCAGTCGTGCATGCTGTGACACATGTCCGGCGTGACGAAGGCGAAGGCCGGCAGCGTGCCGGCGTCCAGGTCCTGCTGGAGCTGCCGGTAGGGCACGTCGTGCGCGGCGCACGTGCCGCGCCCGTCCACGAGGTGCGTGTAGTGCGCGGCGGGGTTGTGGCTCGCGGCGTAGGGGCCCGTGAAGACGGGGTAGCACGCGCGCGGCATCCCTTCCTCGTAGGCGCCCCACGAGGGCGCCACTTCGAAGATGCTCCGCGCGCGCGAGCGGCACCCCTTGACGGCGTTGCAGTCGCTCTCGAAGCGACCGAGCGCACCGTGGGGCAGCCCGGACGTCGCGGCCATGTAGTTCGGCAGGCTCGGATGGTCGACGTTGCGGAAGTTGGTCGCGAGGCCGCACTCGCGCGCCAGTCGGTCGACGAACGGCGCGTTCTCCGTGCCGATCACCTGATCGTAGCTGTGGTTCTCCATGAAGATCCACACGACGTGCGACCACGCCGCCGGCGGCGTCGGGGCGGTGCCGCACGTCTGCGCGGCAGCGGCGCCAGCGAGCGCGACCGCCGCCGCCGCGACGACGGCCCCGAAACGTCTCGTCATGTCGTGCTCGTGCCGCGCGACCGACGAGCCCACCATACCGCAACGACGCGAGCCCGGGCAGAAGCCGACCGGCGGCGGCCCGAGGTCACGTCGACGCAGGCGGCGTTCTTCGACAGCGAACGCCCGTCGACGGGCGCGACGTCTCATCCCAGGGGCACGCCGCGTTGCGGACGCGCGGGCCCGCCGCTAGAACCGCGGTCGTGCGATTCGTCTGCTTCGGCGACATCCACATGGCCTTTCGGGCCATCGAGCGGCTCGGCCCCGTGCTCCGCGGCGCCGACTGCGTCCTCCTCACGGGCGACCTCACGAACTTCGGCGACCCACCCGATGCCTTCCGCGTCATCGACGCCGTCAGGCGGTTCTGCCCCAACGTTCTCGCCGTCACCGGCAACCTCGACATGCCGTGGGTGATCGACGCGTTCCGCCGCGAAGGCATTTCGCTCCACGGCGAAGGCCGCCGCTTCGGCGACCTCGGCGTCTTCGGCTGCGGCGGCTCGAACCCGACGCCGATGGACACGCCGACCGAGCTCGAGGAGGCGGAGCTCGCCGCCGTCCTCGCGCGGGCGCACGCGACGGTCGCCGACGCGCCGCGCCGCCTCATGATCTGCCACACGCCGCCGTACGACACGCGTCTCGACCGCCTGATGAACGGCACGCCCGTCGGGAGCCCCGCCGTCCGCGCCTTCATCGAGGCGGAGCGGCCCGACGTCGCCGTCGTCGGCCACATCCACGAGGGACGGGGCGTCGACCGCGTCGGCGCGACGACGGTCGTGAACCCGGGCGCCCTCCGCGACGGCGGCTACGTCGTCGTCGACGACGCGGACGGGGCGCTCCGCGCCATGCTGCAGAGCGTCCGGCCCGCGCGGGACGCCTAGTGCCCGCGCCCACGACCCCCCTCCCGGCGATGCGCGTCGACCACGTCTCGATCGCGGTGCCCGCGATCGACCCCGCGCTGGCGCTCTTCCGTCGCATCCTGCCGGTCCGCATGCGGCGGGAGCCGACGCGCGGCTACGACGGCGACTTCCGCTGGACGGACTTCTTCGTCGGCGACTGGAAGCTCGAGCTGATCGAGAGCGCACGGCCGGTGAGCTTCGTCGAGCGGTTCATCGCGCGCCGAGGTCCCGGGTTCCATCACCTCTCGCTCGACGTCGAGGAGGACGCGCTCGCCGGCTACACGGCGGATCTCGAACGCGCGGGGCTCCGGATCGTCGACCGCGGCGACTACGGGAACGGCGACGCGACCGCATTCATCTCCCCGCGGACGTCCCCGGGCATCCTCGTCCAGTTCTGGCAGGTGCCCGGGTTCCACGGCGCGCGACCGAACGACTACCCGACGGAGCCGGTCGCGACGAAGGACGGCGTCGGCTTCCGCGTCCGCCACCTGGGGCTCGCCGTCCGCTCGATCGACGACGCGCTCGCCTGGTTCCGCCGCTTCTTCCGCGTCGACGCCGTGGGGCCGCGACGGCGTTCGCAGGACGGCCTGCACGAAGCCGTCGGCTTCTGGATCGGCGACTGGGAGACGATGCTCGTCGAGCCCGCGCGGCCCGGGAGCGCCGCCGATCGCTTCCTCGCGCGCCGGGGTCCGGGCTTCCATCACCTCGCGATCGACGTCGACCCGCTCGCGCGGCTCGTCGCCCAGCTCGACGCGTCGGGCGTGCGCGTCCTCGAAGGGCGCGACGGCGACGGCCGCCCCACGGCGTTCGTGCGTCCACGGGACGCCTGCGGCGTGCTGCTCCACTTCCGCCAGGGATCCGATCTCGCGCGGCCGCGGAGGCCCTGATGTCCCTCGCGGCCGTCACGCTCGACGGGGCGGGGACGCTCTTCGCGGTCGCCGAGCCGGTCGGGGGGACGTACGCGCGCCTCGCGGCGCGCCACGGCATCCGCGCGGACCCGGCCGACGTCGAGCGGCGGTTCCGCGCGGCCTTCGTCGCGGCGCCGCCCCTCGCCTTCCCCGGCACGAGCCCCGCGCAGCTCGCCGGACACGAGCGCGCCTGGTGGCACGCCGTCGTGCGGCAGGCGCTCGGCGACGCCGATCCGGCCGCGCTCGACGCCGCCTTCGACACGCTCTGGGCGCACTTCGCCGCTCCGGAGGCGTGGCGCGTCTTTCCCGACGTCGCGCCCGCCCTCGCCGCGCTCCGCGCGCGCGGTCTCCGGCTCGCGATCGTCTCGAACTTCGACACGCGCCTCCTCCGCCTGGTCGACGGGCTCGGGCTCGCGCGGCTCGTCGACGACGTCGTCCCGTCCACGCAGGCGGGCGCCGCCAAGCCCGATCCGGCGATCTTCCGCGCGGCGCTCGCCCGGCTGGGCGCCCGGCCGGCCGCGGCGCTGCACGTCGGCGACCACGCCGCGGTGGACGTCGCCGGCGCACGTGCCGCCGGCATGCATGCCGCCCTCCTCGCGCGCGGTGCCGAGGCCGGCACGCCGGGCGTCCCGCGCCTCGCCTCCCTCGCGGAGCTGCCGGCGCTCGTCGACGCGCTCGGATCGCGGACGGGTCAGCCGTAGACGTCGAGCAGGCAGCCGACCGCGACGCCGCCGGGCGCCGCGTACTCCGCGACGCCGCCGCGGTCTCGCGGCGGCGGCAGGCCGAGCGCGAACGGGATCAGGGCGGGCTCGGGACCGTCGGACGCCGGCGGCAGGATCTCCGGGACGAGCGCGACGCGCCGAGCGCGCAGCGCCTGGAGCGGAAGCCGCGGCAGCATCGAGGGCGCCCTCGAACCACACTTGCCGCCCGCGATCAACATGCAGCGCGTCCAACGCACGTCCCGTGCCGGCGGGCGGCGCGCGCGCGCGCGAGCGGGCATGTGGATCGGCGGCGGTCGCCCGCGCCGCGGTGCGCACGAGGCCGCGCACCGCGTCCCTTCGCCCGTTCGGATCGCGGCGGCGGGCGCCCTCGCCGGACGCGGGGTTGCCCGCTGCGCAGGCGGCCGCGCAGCCGCTGCCGCGTGCTGCGCAGGCGGGTGCGCAGCGCACCGGCGTTCACGAGCGCTTCGGCTTCCCGAGGCCGTGTCGCTTGAGCTTGTAGAGCAGCGTGCGACGGCCGATCCCCAACAGCCGCGCCGCGTGCGTGCGGTTGTGGCCCGTCGCCGCGAGCGCACGCTCGATGAGCGTCCGTTCGGCGCCGTCGGCGGCGCCACCCACGACGCGCCGGTAGTCCAGCGCCTGCTCCGGGGCACCCGCGTCGGGGGCGTCGGGCAGCCCGACGACGGGACCCTCCGCGAGCACCACGGCCTGCTCCACCGCGTTCTCGAGCTCCCGCACGTTCCCCGGCCACGGTCGTGCGGCGAGCGCCGCGAGCGCGTCCGACGAGAAGCGCAGCCCCTCGCGGCGATGCTTTCGCGCGAAGCGCGCGAGGAAGTGCTGCGCGAGCAGGGGGACGTCTTCGCGGCGCTCGGCGAGCGAAGGCACGTGCAGCGTCGCGACCTTCAGGCGGAAGTACAGGTCCTCGCGAAAGCGGCCCTCGCGGACGAGCATCTCGAGCTCGCGGTGCGTCGCAGCGATGACGCGGACGTCGACGGGGATCGCACGCGCGCCCCCGACACGCGTCACCTCGCGCTCCTGGAGCACGCGCAGGATCTTCGCCTGCACGAGCGGGCTCATGTCACCGATCTCGTCGAGGAAGAGCGTCCCCCCGGTCGCACGCTCGATGAGACCCGCCCGCCGCTCCACCCCCGTCGCGACACCGCGCTCGATGCCGAAGAGCTCGCTCTCGAGCAGCGCCTCCGGCAGCGCGGCGCAGTTGATGGCGACGAAGGGCGCGTCGCGCCGCCGCCCGCCCCAGTGGAGCGCGCGGGCCACCATCTCCTTCCCGGTCCCGCTCGCACCGAGCACGAGGACGGTCACGTCGACGTCCGCGAGGCGTTCGATCAGGGCGAGGAGGCGGCGGAACGCGGGACTCGACCCGACGAGCCCGGCGCGTCCGTACCGCTCGCCGAGCTCGGCCCGAAGCGCCCGGTTCTCGACGCTCACGCGCCCGTAGAGCGCGGCGCTCTCGAGCGCCATGCCGACGAGCGGCGCGACGAGGCCGAGCAGGCGCTCGTGTCCCGCGTCGAGCCCGTGCGGCTCCGACGACCCGAGCGCGACGACGCCGAGCGTCCGCCCCCGCGCGCCGACGGGGTGCAGGAGAAGCGCGCGGACGTCCGCCGCCTCGGACGGCACGTCGCCCGCCGCGGCGGCGTCGACGTCCGGAATCGCGACGACGTGCCCGGCGGCGGCCGTCCCGAGCGCGCCGGCCGAGAACGGCACGAGCGGGCCGTCGCTCGCGCCGCGCGCCGGGGCGTCCTCCCCCGTGCGACAGACGGCGACGAGCCGGACACCGGTGCCGAGCTCGTCGACGGCCCACAGGGCGGCCAGGTCGGCGCGCAGCTCGTCGCGGAGGAGTGTCACGAGTGCGGTGCCGATCGCCGCCGGCTCGACGGCGCCGGCGAGCGCGTCGCCGACGACGCGCACGAACGAGAGGTCTTCGATCCGTCGAAGGAGCTCCGCGTTCGCGTCGCGCAGCGCCTGCTCGAGCGGCCCGTCGCTCACGCGAGCCCTCCCGCCCGGCTCGTCTCGACGGCCGCGTACAGATCCGCTTCGAAGACCTCGAGCAACGCGTCGAGCGCGTCCGGGCCGAGCCCGAGGAGCCGCCACGCCGCCGCGGACACGGGCGGCACGCACGTGTCGCCGCCGAAGCCGTAGCCGTAGGCGCGGACGAGCGTGTTCGCGACGTGCACGACGGCCGTCTCGACCGGCGCGGAACGGGCACGCTCGGGCGCGTGGTGGTGCACGACCGGCTCCTGGACGCGCATCGGGAAGCGCCAGCGGGCGAGCAGCCACGAGGCGACCTCGGCGTGGTCGACGCCGAGGAGCTCCCGCTCGACGTCGCGGAACGCGACCCGCTCGGCGGCGGTGCGAGCGAGGACGGCGGCGAACACGTCCGGCGCCCGCTGGTAGAGGACGACCTTGCCGAGGTCGTGGAGCAGCCCGGCGCTCGAGACCTCCTCGGGCGCCTTCAACCCGAGCCGCTTCGCGAGCGCACCGGCCGCGACCGCCGTGCCGATCGAGTGCTCCCAGAAGCCCGTCAGGTTGATGCGGAGGTCGAGCACGGAGGTGCTGTAGAGGAGGCTTCGCGTGACGGTCGTGCCGAGGACGGTGAGCGCCTGGGTCACGGACCCGATTCGTCCCGAGAGACCGTAGAACGCCGAGTTGGCGAGCCGGAGGAGCTGCGCCGTCAGGACCTGGTCGGTCTCGATCAACGCCGCCGCTTCCGCGAGGTCCGCCTCGGGATTGGCGAGCGTGTCGGCGACGCGTTGGACGACGATCGGGAGCGTCGGCAGCTCGCGCAGCCGCTCGACCTCACGGCGGATCGTCCGCGGGTCGGCGGCGCCGGTCTCTCGCGCGGGCCTTGGCGGAACGGACGGCATCGGTCATCCTGCGGTGCGGCATCCCGCCCACCGCGGTCGACGTTCGGCGCGGCGCCTTCGGGTCCCGCATCCGCTCTCGACATTCAGCGTAGCGGCCGACCCGTCGACTCACAAACCGCGCTTGACAGTCGGTAGGCAACCTGCGAATCGATGAAAGTGGGATATTTTGCCGGCTTGCTCACCGAGACAGGAGGCTTGTGATGATCGGCAGGAAGCTCGGATCCGTGCTCGTGACCGTGGTGTTCGGGCTCAGCCTCTCCGCGGCGCCCGCGATGGCAAAGAATCACTGCTCGCCGTTGAAGAACCACACGAAGGGCTGCAAGAACGAGATCAGGGGCTGTCAGGGCATCCACCTCTGCAAGGACAGGAGCGTCAAGGGGAAGAACCGGCGGAAGTGCCTCAGGAGCTGCAAGACGGACATCGTGAACGCCTGCAAGGCGGACAACACCGTCTGCACCGCGTCGCCCTCGGGCGCGTTCCTCGACGCCATCGACTGATCCGATTACGCCGGCCGTCCCGCGGCCCGGTGCCCGGGACGGTCGCGCGCCGTCCCCCCGCGCGTGCGCGGGTCCGCCCTCCGATCGCTCGGTGCGCCGTCCGGCGCCGCGCTCGACGCGTCGGGTGACAGGGCGCGACGAGCCGTGCGCGACTACCCGGGGCCAGCCCTGGGCACGGCGCTTGCTCCATCCGAGCGGCGATGGATCCGACCCTTCGCGGAGCTCGATGCCGTACGACGCGACCCATCGCGCACCACGCGGGCTGGCTGCCGCGTGAGCTGCGGGGCACGGTTCGCTACACCACCGAGAACCTCGGCCGGACCCTCGTGTGCGTGGAGTTCGACTCCGGCCAATCGCTCCTCGTCCTCGCGGACGACGTGTCCATCGAGGGCGTGACGGAGTCGCCGCGGACGGGCGGCTAGGGCGTCGTCGAAGCCGACAGTCCGCGGTTCCAGAACCACGACAGCCAGCCGGTCGCGGCAACGTCCCGGTCCGCGACGACGGCGACCCGTCCGAGCTCCTGGTCGCCGCGGCGCACGACGATGTCGCCGAGCGGCTGTCGCCGGTGGACCGGCGCCTGGATGAGGCGCGGGATGCGTGCCTCGACCGCGATGCCCTTGTCCTCGGCGCGCTTCACGAGCACGCGGAGGTCGTCGACCGCGACCGCCTGGACGTGCTCGTCGAGCCCGCCGGCGACGGGGACGTCGCCGACGGCGACGCCGCGATGCGCGGGCGCCACCATCCGCCAGCTCGCGAACGCCTCGTTCAAGAGGCGCGTCGCCTCGCCGAAGCATCCCGCCTTCGTCGGCACGCCGAGCACGACCGCGATGACGCTCAGGTCGTTCCGCTTCGCGGTCGCCGTGACCGAGAAGCCCGCCTCCCGGTAGTAGCCCGTCTTGAGCCCGGTCGCGCCCTGGTACGTGCGCACGAGGTGGTTCGTGTTCTGCATCTGCATTGCGCCGTTGCGAAAGGGCGCTTCGACCGTCCCCGCCCACGCCATCACCTCGGGGAAGCGCATGAGCTCGCGCGCGAGGACCGCGAGGTCGTGCGCGCTCGTGAGATCCGCCGTCTGCCCGGGACCCGGCGGCAGCCCGTGGGGCGTCTGATACGTCGTATCGGCGAGTCCGAGCTGCTTCGCGCGCGCGTTCATCAGCTCGACGAAGGCGGCGCTCGAGCCCGCGAGGTGCTCGGCGACGGCGACCGCCGCATCGTTCGCCGAGTGGATCATCACGGCCTTCAGCATCTCCTCGAGCGAGAACGTCTCGCCCTCGGCGAGGTACACCTGCGATCCGCCGATCCGGCTCGCCCACGCCGAGGTTCGCACGGGCTCGGAGAGCGAGTTCGCGCCGCCCCGCACCCGCTCCATCGCGAGCAGCACGGTCATCATCTTCGTCATCGACGCGGGGGGCCAGCGCTTGTGCGAGTCGTGCTCGGCGAGGACGGTCCCGCTGTCGGCGTCCATGACCAGATACGCGACCGGGGGGCCCGGTGCCGCCGCGCGTCGCGCGAACGCCGCGGTCCCGGAGACCGCGATCGCAACCGCCGTGACTGCCACCCTCCACCGCCCCATGCGTCCTCCCCCGCGGCGCCCCCCGCGGCGTTCCCCGTCTCAGCGCGCGAGGGTGGAGAGCGCCTCGGCGCGGCGGATCAGCTGATCCGCTTCGGCACGGATCACGTGTCCCGTGCCGTCGAGCTCGCCGTCGAGAAGCAGCCCGCCCACGTCCCCCGCGCGCCGAAGAAAGGCGACGAACCCCTCGCGCGTGAGACGCTGGGGTACGTAGCCGCGGGTATTCACCAGCTCGCTCCACACCGGGCCGACCGCCGCATCGTTGGTCCACACGAACAGCGTCCAGCCCCACTCCCACCGGCCGCCAAGATACTCGCCCGCGGACCGCCGCGCGGGCGGCCGCCAGAAGACGAGGAAGCCGGCCGACCGCGAGAGCGCCTGGAGCGCGGCGAGAGGCCGCGGTCGGGTCGCCGCTGGACGCAGACGCGGACCTGGGTGGAGCCGTCGGCGAGCCGCGAAATCGACCTGGATGACTTTGGCGCGTGTCGCGGTCTGCGTAGTGGTCTGCTGCAAGGCGCGCCGAGGCTACCAGCGCCTCCCGAGGAGGTCAACGAAAAAGAGGCTAGTGGCCGTAGCGGGTGTCGGCGTGCGAGGCGAGCTGCTCGAGCAGCCGCTGCTCGGCCTGCCGGTACGCGACCGCCCGAAGCATCTCCTGAGTCTGCTGGGCGAGGGGCACGGAGGCGATCACACCGGCCAGCTCCGCCGGGGAGAGCTGGACAATGGCGTTCTCCATGGCGTCGATCACCTCGCCCGGCAGCTCCGGCACGTCCACCTGCTTCGCGACCTCGAGCGCCGCCTGGAAGCGGCGCGCGAACTGCTCCTTCGCCTCGGCACGCTCCTCGGGCGTGCAGACGGCCCCGATCTTCTTCGCGGCGGCGTCGAACAGCCGGTCGAAGGCCTGGAGGAGGGCTTCCCGTCCAGTCATGCGCGCCAGTCTAGCCACGAGCGCCCACCCTGTCACCCCGCGCTGGGTTTGAACTCGGCCCGTCCGTTCAGTACCGTCGAGGACATGCACGGACACTCATGGAAGAGCCTCCTCCCGACCACCGCCGCGGCGCTCCTCCTCGCCGCCGTCGCGGTCCCCGCCCACGCCGGCTCGGTCGCCGACTCCGCGCAGCGCGCCGAGCAGGCCGCCGCCCGCGCGGAAGCCGCCGCCACGCGCTCCGAAGCGGCGGCGAGCCGGACCGAGCAGGCGATGACCCGTCTCGAAGCCGCGATGAACGAGTACGAGAAGCGGCATGCGCCGAGGCACCCGCACGCGGCGCACTCGATGCACCACGCGCACGCGAAGCAGTAGCGCGCCCCCCCACGAGCGCGGATCGGCGTCGCGCCCGGCCGACGCCTTGCCGCCGCAGGGCCGGGCTTGCTAGAGCCCGGCCGTGGACGACACCCGACGGATGGCGGGCGCGCTGGGTCGCGCCGCGGCCGGACGGGAGTCTCCGCGCGCCGACGGCGGCGCCCTCGTCGGGCGCATCCTGGCCGAGCAGCGCGTCGCGCACCTCTTCACGGTGAACGGCGGGCACATCTGGCCGATCCTCGCGCACCTGCGCGAGAACGGCGTGCAGATGATCCACATGCGCCACGAGCAGTCGTGCGCGTACGCCGCCGACGGGTACGCGCGCGCGAGCGGGCGCGTCGGCGTCCTCTCCGTCACCGCCGGCTGCGGCCTGACGAACGCGGTCACCGGCCTCTGCGTCGCCGGGCTCACCGGCAGCCCCGTCGTCTGCCTCGCCGGCCAGCACCCGACGACCGAGGACCAGCTGGGCTCCTTCCAGGAGGCGTACGGCGCGGAGATCTGCCGCTCCTTCGCGAAATTCACGAAGCGGGTCCTCGACTGGTCGACGATCGAGGTCGACGTCCGGCTCGCGTTCCGCGAGGCCAGCGCGCCGCCTCCCGGGCCCGCCGTCGTCGAGATCCCGACCAACGTCCTCTACGCCGAGGGCGATGTCGCGCGGCAGCGTCGCGGCGCCCGCGTCTACGACCCGGCCGCGCTCCGCGCCGCCGGCGATCCCACGGCGATCGCGCGCGCGCTCGAGCAGCTCGTGCGCGCCGAGCGGCCGCTCATCGTCGCCGGCGACGGCGTCTTCTGGTCCGACGCCGCGGCCGAGCTCCGCGCGCTCGCGACCCGCCTCCGCGTCCCCGTCTACAGCCGCCGCGCCGGCCAGGGCGCGCTCCCCGAGGACGACCCGCTCGCGGTCCGGGGCGCCTGGAAGAAGCCCTTCACCGGCCGCGCCGACGTCGTCCTCGCGGTCGGCTTCCGGTTCTGGAGCGGCGAGCACTTCGGCCAGCCGCCGACCTGGAACGCCGACGCGACCTACATCCAGGTCGACGCGGTCCCGTCCCGCATCGGTTGGCACGTCGACGCCGCGATCCCGATCGTCGGCGACCCGAAGCTCGTGCTGGGCCAGCTCGTCGTGGCGGCCGGGACCACGCCGCCCGACCCCCCGCCCGCGCGCGAGGCGTGGCTCGCGGAGGTGACGTCGGTCCGCAGCCGCTTCACGGCGGCGCTCGACGCGCAGGAGCGGGAGGTGCACGACGCGGTCCCGATCCACCCCGCGCGGCTCACACGCGAGCTCCTCGCGCGCCTCGACGGCGACGCGACCCTCGTCGTCGACAGCTTCACGCTCTCGGGCTGGCTCTCCCAGTGGTTCGGCGCGCGGTTCCCGGGCCAGATCATCGACGCCGGCCCGCTCGCACCGGTCGGGCACGGCGTCGGCATGGCGATCGGGGCGCAGCTCGCGCGCCCGGGGCGGCAGGTCGTCGCGGTCATGGGCGACGGCGGCTTCGGCATCGGCGGCATGGAGATCGAGACGGCGCTCAAGCACCGCCTCCCGATCGTGATCGTGCTCTGGAACAACGCCTCGTGGGGCCCGAGCTTCGAGGAGATGCCGATGCTGCGCGGCCGCGTCGACCCCTTCGACATGCTGCCCGACCTCCGCTACGATCGCATGTTCGAGGCGATCGGCTGCCACGGCGAGCACGTGACGCGCCCCGACCAGATCGGGCCGGCGCTCGAGCGCGCGTTTCGTGCGGGGAAGCCGTCGGTCGTGAACGTCCTCGGCGACCGACGCGTCGGCCACGCGCGGCTCGGCGGGAACCTCCTCGGCTCGACGCGGGTCTGAGCCCGGCGCGTCAGCGAACCTTGACGAACGGGAACGCCGTCCTCGTCGCGCGATCGAGGACGCCGATCCCCGCCTGATCCCCGAGCGTCTCGATCACGAGGACGACGTCGGGATCCCGGAACGCGACGCGCGGCGCGTGCCCGCGCGCCTCGAGCGCGCGCCAGACCGCGTCTCCGACCTCGCGCTCGACCGTCGGCGTGTGGAGGCGGCCCTTCATACCGCGCCGCTCGAGGCGGACGAAGAACGACTTCCCGGCGAGGCGGTCGAGGAGCGGCTCGGCCGCCGCGGCGAACGTCGCGCTCGCCGTCGGCGCCTCGAAGCGCACGTGCAGCGCGAGCGGCACGAGCTTCGCGAGCGCGCCGGCCAGACGCGCGTCGGCCGCAAGCGCGTCGCGCACGCGCGGGAGGAGCGCCGCCGGATCGTCCACCTCCGCGACCACGACGTTCCGATAGCCGCCGGGGCGAAACGGCGCGAGGCGGCGGAGCGCCGCGAGGAGGTCGTCCCGCCGACCCTCGATGGAGGTGGCGAGCGCGTTCCACGCCATGGTCAGCGCCCGGTGAAGCGGGGCGGGCGGCGCTCGAGCGCCGCGCGGGCGCCCTCGGCGGCGTCCTCCGTGCGCAGGAGCACGCTCTGCGCGAGGAGCTCCATCTGGAGAAAGGTGTGCGTGTCGACGTTGCTGCCGAGGTCGACGAGCCGCTTCGCGAGACCGACGGCGAGCGGCGCGTTCGCCGCGATCCCCTCCGCGAGGCGCGTGGCCGCGGCGAGGTGCTCCCCCGGCGGCACGACCTCGTGCACGAGGCCGATCGCGTGCGCCTCGGCGGCGCCGATCATCCGGCCGGTCATGACGAGCTCCTTCGCCCGTGCGTAGCCGACCGTCCGAACGAGCCGCGCCGTGCCGCCGACGTCCGGGACGAGCCCGAGCTTCACCTCGGGAAGGCCGAGCTCGCAGTCGGCGGTCGCGACGCGAAGGTCGCACGCGAGCGCGAGCTCGAGGCCGAGGCCCGGCACGTAGCGATGCAGCGCGCCGATCACCGGCTTCTCCACCGCTTCCAGGCGCGAGAGCGCCGCCTGCATCGCGCCGATCCGGCTCCGGAACGGCTCGTCGCTCGCCACGTCGCCGGCGAGCATCCCGAAATCGACCCCGGCCGAGAAGACCGGTCCTTCGCCGTAGATCACGATCGCGCGGACGTCGCGTTCGCGCTCCGCGGCGACGACGGCGTCGACGAGCTCGTGGAGCAGCTCCCGGTGGAGCGCGTTGCGCTTCTCGGGACGGTTCAAGCCGAGGAGAAGGAGCGCGCCGTCGCGACGGCTTCGGACGAGAGCGGCCATGAGACCTCCGCGGCGGGATTATGTCCCCCCACGACGCATCCCACAATGCTTCACGCCTCTCCGCGCGGTTGCTATAAGCGCGAGCCCATGCGTCTCGTCTCGCCATTCGTTTTCGCCGCGCTCGCGATCCTCGCCGCACGTCCCGCGCTCGGCGCCAAGAAGATCCTCTACGCCACCGAAGGCACGCCCGGCCGCATCGCGGGCTACTGCCTGAACGCCGACGGGTCGCTCGCGTCGAACGCCTCCTTCCGCTTCGAGCTGCGCGACGGGCTCGACCCGACGAAGACGTTCCCGCGGCGGGTCCTCATCGACCCGCGCGTGCGGCCCGGCGCGCCGAACGGCGTCGCGTACGTCGTGGAAACCGACCGCGTCGAGGTGTTCCGGATCGGCAACACCGGCTTCTTGAAGCGGATCGGGACGACGAAGCCCGTCGACGAGATGCGCACCCTCGACGTCGCCGTGAGCGAGAACGGCAGCTTCCTCTACGTCCCGCAGTCGGGGCGGAACCGCATCGTCGCATACCCGCTCGACCCGAACGACGGGTCGATCGCCGGCGAACCCACGAGCTGCATCCAGGGCGCCCTGCCGTCGAGGTACCAGCGCATCCGCGCCGCGAACGGCCTCGTCTACGTCGTGACGACGGACCACTCCGCGCGCATCGAAGTCTTCAAGCCGGCGGCGGACGGGAGCCTCCCGGCGAAGTATCCCGACGAGTGCAAGGCGGCTCCCGTGGGCGGCACGCGGCCGCCGGTCACCAATCCCGTCGTGACGGGGGGGTCGACGCGCAAGAAGCTCACGGTCCCGAAGCCGTTCGCGATCGGCATGATCGGCGGCGTGCCGTACGCCTACGTCGACGAGCGTGGCAGCCACAAGATCAGCGGGTTCCGCCTGGACCCCGCGACCGCCTGCAACCCCGTGGATGCGACCCTCGGCGTCGGGAACTTCTGTCCGCCGGTCGCGGTGAAGCCAAACGGCAAGAAGAAGATGTTCCAGAAGCGCGACAGCAGGACGGGGAGCCTCGTCCTGTACGAGGACTTGATCTTCTACGGCAACACCCTTCTGGCGGCGAACTTCGGCAAGGGCCGGATCGACGCGTTCCTCATCCCGACGGACGGCCCGCACGCCGGCCGCCTGCCGAAGGTGCCGACCGTCTCCTCGGCGCAGGACATCCGGATGAGCCCCGTGCACCTGACGGCCGACGACGACGTCCTCTACGTCGCGACCGGCGCGCTCGACGCGATCACCGCCTATCGTCTGCGGCGAGACGGGCTCCTGGTCGACCGGACCCCGTTCAGCCGGACGGGCGAGGAGACGGACTCGTTCCCGAACGACGTCGCGGTCGCGAGCCTGCCCGAGCAGTGTCAGTAGCAGCCGCGTAGCTGCTTTTGTAGTTGCAAAGCGTGCGCGGCGGCCGTACGCTCCGGCGTCCGATGCTCCGTGCCGCGGTCGTGCTGCTCCTGCTGGCGGGGGCCGTCGGCGACGTTGACGCGGCCGGCGTACGCGGCAGGCGCGTTCCGACGCCGCGCCCGCAGCGCCCGCGCCGGGAGACCCTCCTCCTCGTCGCCACCCCGACGAACGTCGGCCCCATGGCGGCGCATCCATTCGTCAACGCGAAGGTCTACTTCGGCCGCATGCCGAACGGGGCGGTCGCCGACCCGCGGACGTTCCGCGCGCGCCTCGGGCGGCACGACGTGACCTCGCTCTTCGTCGACTTCACCGACAGCGGCGGGACCGGCAAACGTGCGCGGCTCGACCCGCCGCTCCTCCGTACCGGCCCGCACACCGTGAACCGGCTGCGTCTGAAGGTCCGCTCGATGCCGTTCGGACCGCACCACCGCCGCGTCCGTGACATCGACCACATCCGCTTCCGCGCCGTGGACACGGACGACCGGTCGCCGACGGCCGTGATCAGCACCGCCGCCGAAATGATCCTCCCCGGCGTCCCGATCCAGTTCAACGGCGCCGGGAGCTTCGACCCGGACCACGACTGGCTCGCCTACGACTGGGACTTCGGCGACGGGACGCCGCACGCGACGGACGCCTCGCCGACCCACGTGTTCGCGGACGGCACGGGCGACGTGACCGTGACGCTCACGGTGACCGACGGCGCCCGCGCGGCAACGACGCAGACGGGGCTCCTCGCGTGCCCAGCGCTCGACCCGGGCCGGACGCCGGGCACGCTTCGCCTCGATGCCGACGCGCGCCTGGAGCTCGCCGCGGTTCCCGTCGGCGGGACGGGCGCGACGACGATCACCGTGCGCAACCTCGACCAGACGCCGACGAGCCAGCTTCGGGTCCGGTTCGGCACGGATGCCGCGGCGTTCACCGTCTCGCCCTCGGCGGTCGACCTGCCGGCGGAGGCGCAGGCGGAGGTGACCCTCCGCTTCTCGCCGACGGCCCCGGGGCACCAGCACGCGTTCGTCACCGCGGTCGCGTGCGGCACGAACCGCCCGGTCATCCACGCGGTCGCCCACGGCTACGGCGGCACGGCGCCCGGGACGGGGCCGACGTTCGCCGCCGACCCGGTCTTCGGCAACGTCTTCGGCCAGGGCACGTTCACGATCCTCCCGAGCGGCGCGCGCGTGGCGATCGACAACGGCGTCGGGGTCTGCGCGAAGCTGGACCACTCCGGCACGCGCGACCTCTGCGTCGAGTCGGCCGACTGCGTCAATCCGGGCGAGAGCTGCGACCCCTCGGCGACGACCCTCCTCGAGCCGAACGACATGTGCGGCGACGGGCAGGGCAACCTGTACCTGCTGAGCGATCAGGGGACGTTCACCGAACCCAACGGCGACGGGTCGAAGACCGAGAGCATCCTCCACCTGAAGCTCGACGCGGGCGGGAACCGGACCGGCGCCGACATGTTCGCGCGCACCACGGACGAGACGATCAACATGGCGTGCGACCGGCGGGCGAACGGTGCGATCTACCTCGCGCGCGCCATGGACCTCCCGCTGGAGACCTCGTGCTTCCGCGACGCGCAGGAGGACCTCCTCGCGCTCCGCAAGGCGAACGGCGGGGCGAGCGTCCTCTACGGCCCGATCGATCAGGCCGAGGGGCAGGACGCGTGCAACGGCGATTTCGACGAGACGGGGGACGTCGAGGTGTCGCGCGACGGGTCGTCCGTCTTCGTGAGCTTCCAGACGGAAGGCGGCATCTACCGCATCATCGGCCCGCCGCCGACGCCGCTCGAGATCGTCCCCGACGTCGACGACGTGTTCCAGGTGCACCCGGACGGCGCGATCCTCTACGCGGAGGCGAAGGACCCGGGCGGAGACCCGTCGTCCCGCGGAACGACGGGGAGGATCACGCTGTACAAGATCTTCCCCGAGCAGAGCGTGAGCAGCCCCCTCCCCCTCGCGCAGCGGACGCCGTGTGCCGTCTTCACGCTGCCGAACAACCAGGGCGTCACCCGGCTCGGCGACATCTCGATCGCCGCCGGCCGCACGTCGCCCGGGTCGAACGACGCGGTCGTCCTCGTGAGCTTCGGGACGAGCGAGGGGGCCCCCCCGCACGCCGGCCAGCCGCTCGTCCTCGGGCGGAACCTCCGCGTGGAAGGCACCGTCGCCTTCTCCTCGCCGGCGGGGAACGTCCCGTGCGCCGTCCTCGGGCTCGTGAACGTCGAGCAGATCGACCCGCTCACGTTCTGACGACGTTCCGCCCGAAGGTATGCGCGTCCCGCCACGTTTCCTTGCAGCGGGCGGCGCGCGCGTGCATGCGTGGCCGCATGCCGCCGCGACGACCGCCGGCCGTGACGAACCGCCTTCCCGCCGTCCTCGGACGCGTCGGAATGACGTGGGGAGAGCTCGCACGACGGACGCTCCTCCCGCCGCGGCTGCTCGCGCGGCTGCGCGCGCCCGACGCGAATCCGCGTCTCGCGGTCGCGGAGCGCGTCGCGGCCGCGCTCGGCGTGCGCGTCGAGGACCTCTGGGCGCTCCGGCGCGCGGAGTGACTCGTGCGGAACGCCCTCTCCCGGCTCCTCGCCGCGCGCGGCTGGACCGACGTCGAGCTCGCACGGCGCGCGCGGCTCGATCGCGCGCACGTGAACCAGCTGAAGAACGGCCGCGCGCTGCCGACCGTCGCCACGGCGCTCGCGATCGCCCGCGAGCTCGGCGTTCCCGTGGCCGAGGCGTTCCCGCCCGGCTCGACGGCCCGCCGGCGGCGTCCTACATGAGGTCGCCGCTCATGAGCACGTAGTTCGGCGGCGGCGACGAGGCCCCGCCGCGGCCCAGGTACTGGCAGGCGCGGAGCACGCGGAACCCGAGCCCGACCAGCCCCTCGACGAGCCGCCGGTCGGTCGCCGGGAGGAGCACGCGGACGGGCGTCCGACGGACGGCGAGGTCCCTCGCGAGCGCAGCGAGGAGCAGGAGGAGCACCTCGGGCTCGTCCGCCGCCGCGGATCCCAGGTGGGCCGACGCGTCGAGCCCGAGACCGAGCGCATAGCCGACGAGCGCGGTGCCGCGCTCGCCGACCACCGCACGCCCCCGACCGAGGTAGAGGTCCACGCTCTGCGGACGCGGTGCCCCGAACGCGCGCGCGTCGCGCGCCGTGACGCGCGCCGCGTCCGCGGTCGTCGCGGGACGGACGGCGAGCCCGGGCGGCGCGGCGGGGACCGCGAGCGCGGCGCCGGGCGGCAGCTCGAGCTCGACGAGCGGCGCGACGACGCGGAACCCCGCGCGGAGATAGAGCCCCAGGGCGGCGGCGTTCCAGCTCTCCTGGACGAGGCGGATCTGCGGCACGCCGGGCCCGGCGAGCGCGATCGCCCGCTCGAGGAGCCGGCGCCCGACGCCTCGACCCTGCGCGCGCGGCTCGACGGCGAGCGGGCCGATCGTCGCGATCGGCCCGCGGACGTGGACCCAAACGAAGCCGACCGGCTGCCCGTCCTCCTCGGCGACGAGCCCGCCGAGCGGGTCGAGCGCCGTCAGGTGCTCGACGTAACGCCGGCTCTCGGCGGGCGTCGAGACGGCGGGCGGCTGTGCGTGACGGAGCGCCGCCGCGTAGAAGGCGATGAAGGCGAGATCGCCGAGCCGCTCGACGTCCCGCGCGTGCGCGGGCCGGATGTCGAGCGACGCCATCCCTAGCGCTTCTTCGCGGGCGGGGCCTCCGCGGCGGCGAAGAGGAGGCCCGCCGGGCGGGCGGGCCCGGTGTCGCCGTGCGGCCAGTGCGTGCGGTTGAAGTCGACCCCGACCTCGCCCGTCAGCTCGTCGCGGAAGGCCTCGTCGATGCGAAGGCGGCCCGTCGCGGTGTCGAGGCGGACGAGATAGACGCGGTGGTCGCCGTCGCGCACCCAGCCCGGCACATCGACGGTGTAGTCGCTCACCGCGATGCGGCTGCCGTCGGCGCTCATCGCGAGATGATGCGGGCCGCCGACGCGGGCCTGGCCCTCGTTCGCCGGATCCTGGTCGAAGCGAACCGCGGAGGCGAGCTTGGGGCTCCACGGATCGGTCACGTCGAACGACGCGACGCGATTCCGGCCGCCGAGCGCGACCACGTAGAAGCGATCGTCGGGCGTGACGGCGGCGCCGCCGGCGAACGCACCCGGACCGAAGTCGAACACGAGCCGCATGAGCGGCGTCGGCGTCCCGAGCGAATCGGAGGCGTAGAGGCCGCCGCCCTCGGCGTCGACGTACGCGATCGGCTGGCGGTGGAACCAGCGCGGCGTGACGGGGGCGAGGTTCTCCTCGCCGCGCGGGCCGGCCTCGAGGACGACCGTCTTCTCGAGCGCGAGCGGGTTCGTCCGCCACACCTGCGCGGTGATTCCGGGCACGCGCTCCCCGCGCGCCGTCGCCGCGTAGCCGTGGCCCGTGCTCGTCGTCAGGATGCGGTCGAGCGACCGCGACACGGCGGCGCCGTGCGGCGCGACGATGAACGCGCGGGCGCTCGGGTCGCTCGCCGACGCCTCGCGCACGGGCTGGCCGTCGGCGGAGAGCTCGAGGAGGCCGCCGGCGGCGGCGAGTACCTCGCGCGCGTCGTTGTGGTAGCGGACCGGATCCGCGCAGGCGACGGCGACGTCGCCGTTCGGCAGCGACACGACCGCGCCCGGCGCACCGAGCGCGCGCGTGCGGTCCGGCTCGTCCACGTGGACGAGCGTCGCGGCGAGCGGCTGGCGGACGTCGAAGACGAACGTGCGGTTCGTCAGGATGCCCGACGCGAACACGCGGCGGTCGGGGCGCAGCTCGTCGTTCAGCGACTGCGGCTCGTTCCCGCGGGAGCGGACGGGCACGGTGCGCAGCACCTTCCCATACGACGGGGAGCGCGGATCGGCGTCGAGGACGGCGAGGAAGTCGGAGCTCTGGCGGTCGGCGTCCCCCGCCCACACGAGGAGATACGGCTCCCCGGTGAAGGGCGGCGTGGCCGGCTGGCGCGCACACGCCGCGAACACGAGCCCGACTGCCGCCGCGCCTGCCGCCCATCCTCGCATCGTCCGTCCCTCCCCGCGCGGCGCCTCTCTACAACCGCGCCTCGCGAGAGTCCAACGTTGGCGTCGCCCCCGTGATCCGGCTACCAGGCGTCCGTGGACCGCGCCGACCGACGTCTCCTCGGCCTGCTCGCCGTCACGCTCGCCTTCGAGGGCTACGGCCGCTCCGTCCTCTCCATCGCGCTCGACGACGTCGGCACGTCGCTCGCCGCGGACGCCCCGACGCTCTCCTACGCCCTCGCCGTCGTCGCCGCCGGCGCTCTCGGCGTCCTCTTCCTCGGGCCGCTCACGGACCGCTTCGGCCGCCGCCGGCTCCTCCTCACCGGCCTCGCCGGCTACTCCGCCTTCGGGGCCGGGACGGCGACGGCGGTCACGGTCGGCGCCCTCGTCCTCTGGCAGGCGCTCGCGCGGGCGTTCCAGGAGGCGACGCTCGCCGCCGTCGCCGTCACCGCCGCGGAGGAGATGCCGGCGCTCCATCGCGGGCGCGCGCAGGGGATTCTCGGGATCGCGAACAACGTCGGCGCGGGCCTGGCTGCGTTCTTGTTCGCCTTCGTGGCGGGTCTCCCCGGCCGCTGGCGCGCACTGTTCGCCCTCGCCGCGCTCCCGCTCGGGGCGCTGCCGCTCCTCGCGCGCCGGGTCCCCGAGAGCCGGCGCTGGCTCGCCCGGCACGAGGGGCGACGGGGGCTCCCACGCGCGTACGCCGCTCGCCTCGCGCTCGCGCTGGCGGTCCTCTTCCTCGGCACGAGCTGCGAGGTCGCCGCGTTCGGCTTCGCGACGTATTTCCCGATGAATCGCTACGGATGGTCCCCCGCGCAGGCGAGCGCGATGATCGTCCTGGCCGGCGGCGCCGGCCTGCCCGGGTGGTGGGTCGGAGGGACGCTCGCCGACGGACTCGGGCGGCGTCCGACGACGATCCTCTTCCTCGCGGGCCTCGCCGCCGCCGAGGTCGCCTTCTTCCTCGGGGGCGAATGGTGCCTGTGGCCCGGCTTCGCGCTCATGAACTTCTGTCAGGGCGGCAAGACGGTCGCGCTCCGGGCCTGGTCGACGGAGCTCTTCCCGACCACGGTTCGCGCGACGGCCGCCGCCTGGGCGAGCGCCGCCGCGACCGTCGGCGGCATGACCGGCTTCGGTGCCGCCGGCGCGCTCACCGGCGCGACGGGCGCCCTCGCCCCGGCGCTCGCCACCGTGGCCACCGCGGGCCTCGTCGCGGCCGGCGTCGCGGCCTTCCTCCCCGAGACCCGCGGCCTGGAGCTCGAGTCGATCGCCCCCGACGTCGCGTAGCCCCACGGCCCGAGCCGGCGCGCGAGCACCGGCGGCCGCGCGCGTCCGGGTCGCCCCGGCCTCCGGGCGGAGGCCGACCGCGAGAGCGGTCGTTCCGGCCGACGGGGTCCGGGGGCATCGGAGGAGCGCAGCCGGCGCGCGAGCGCCGGCGAGCACCGGACGGGCCCCCGGATGAGTTAGTGATACATCTCCATCAGCTCGATGATCCCGAGGCTCTTCATCCCGTCGAAGAGATAGCCCTTCACTTCCTTCACGGTCGCCATCGAGATCACGTCGCGCGCGATCGTCCGCGCCACGGTGTACGGGATCGAGCGGATGATCCGCTTGATCACGGGGATGAAGAAGGGGCCCATCGAGAGGTCGTCGAGACCGAGGCCGAGGAGGACGAGCGTGCACAGGGGATCGGACGCCATCTCGCCGCACATGCCGACCCACTTGCCCGCACCCTTCGCCGCTTGGACCGTGTCGTGGACGGCGGCCAGGACGGCGGGATGCAGCGGCTCGTAGAGCCGCGCGACCTTGCGATTGTTGCGATCGACCGCGAGGAGGTACTGGATCAGGTCGTTCGTGCCGATCGAGAAGAAGTCGACCTCCCGGATGAGCTGCGTCGCGAGCGAGACCGCGGACGGGACCTCGACCATCATGCCGATCGGCACCGAGGCGTCGAAGTCGCGTCCCTCCTGGCGCAGCTCCTCCTTCGCCTCCTCGAGCAGCTCCTTCACCTGCCGGATCTCCTCGACGCTCGAGATCATCGGGAAGAGCATCCGGACCCGACCCGCGGTGGCCGCGCGGAGGATCGCGCGCAGCTGCACCTTGAAGAATTCCGGCATCTCGAGCGAGATGCGGATCGAGCGCCAGCCGAGGAACGGGTTCTCCTCCCGCGGGAGGCGCATGTACCCCGGATACTTGTCCGCGCCGACGTCGAGCGTCCGGATCGTGAGCGGCCTGCCCTCCATGCCGCGGACGACGCGCATGTAGAGCTGGTACTGCTCCTCCTCGTCGGGGAACTCGCGGTACGTGAGGAACGGAAACTCCGTGCGGTAGAGGCCGATCCCCTCCGCGCCGTGCCGGTGGGCGAGGACGAGGTCCGAGATGAGGCCGATGTTCGCGTAGAGCGATACGCGGCGGCCGTCGGGGGTCTCTGCAGGGACGTTCTTGATGCTCTCGAGCTCGCGATTGAAGGCGCGATACTCGCGATTGAGCCGGTCGTACTCGCGCGCGACGTCGACCGTCGGATTGACGTAGATGACCCCCGAGTTGCCGTCGACGATCACGTCGTCGTGCTCGTGCACGACGTCACTCAGCTGCTCGATGCCGACGACGGTCGGGATCTCGAACGACTTCGCGAGGATCGACGCGTGCGAGGTGACGCCGCCGGTCGCGAGCAGGATGCCCTGTAGGCGCTCGTGCTCGATGAGCGAGAGGTCCGAGAGGGTCAGCTCCTCGGCGACCAGGACGCTGTCCTCCTCGAAGGGACGTTCGGGCTCCTCGACGCCGAGGAGGTTCCGAAGCACGCGCAGGCCGACGTCCTTCAGGTCGATCGCCCGGTCGCGCAGGTAGCCGTCCGTCATCCGCCCGAACTGCGCGAGGTACTCGTCGACCACCCGCTTCAGGGCGGCCTCGGCGACGAGCCCGTGGCCGATCGCCGCCTCGATTTTCGCGACGAACGCCCGGTCCTCGAGCATCATCCGGTGCGCGTCGATGATCTTCACGTCGAATTCCGGCATCCGCTTCGAGAGCCGCTCCTTCAGGCGCTCGAGCTCGACGACGGATTCGGCGATCGCGCGTCGCACCCGCCGGCGCTCCTCGTCCGGGTTCTCGGCCTGCGCCTCCTCGACGAGCGCGAAGCTGACGGGCGGCTGGAGCAGGTGCGCCCGGCCCCGTCCGAACCCGGGTGCGGCCGGCAGGCCGTTCAGGCGCGCGGAGCGCCCGCGGCCGCGGACCGCCTCCTCGGGCCGCTCCGTCGTCGTCTCGTACGCCTGCAGCCGTTTGATCGCGGCGACCATGCGCCGACGGTACTCGCGGCGTTCCTTCTCCTTGCTCTTCAGGTCCTCGAGCAGACGGGCCTGGACGATGATCCCGCCCACCTGGGCCGCGATCGCCCGGAGGATCCTCAGCTCGTGACGCGAGAATCTCCGACGGCGGAGCGTCTGCACGACGAGCACGCCGATCGGCGTGCCGCGCTCGATCACCGGAACGCCGACGAAGGAGTGGTACTTCTCCTCTCCCGTCTCGGGAAAGTACTTGTAGCGGGGGTGCGTGATCGCGTCGACGGCCATCACCGGCTCGAGCTTCTCGATCGCCATGCCGGTCAGGCCCTCTTCGACGCTCATCGTGACCTTGCCGATCGTGTTGCGGTCGAGGCCCGTCGTCGCCCAGAGCGTCAGGCGCTGGGCGCGTGGGTCGAGGATGTAGAGGGAGCACACCTCCGTCTCCATCCGCTGCGCCACGACCTCGACGATCCGCTGGAGCGTCTCCTGGAGGTCCTCGGAGCGGGCGGTGATGCCGCTGATGTCCTCGAGGACCGTGAAGCCGTGGCGGCCGCGGCGAGCCGCCGGCGCACGGCGGGCGGTGCCCGCGGGCTTGCGCGTCTCCGCCTCCATCGGGTGCGGGCGATCTTACCGGGAGTCCCGTGCGCGAACAATGCAGGTCGGCGCCGGTCGGAGCCGAGGGGGCGCGACGCGCTCAGCGCCCGGCGCGATAGAATGCCGCGACCGTCGACACCACGTGCTCGGTCTGCGCGGGCGTCAGCTCGGGATAGATCGGCAGCGCGAGCACCTCCGCCGCCGCGCGCTCCGCTTCGGGGAACGCGCCGTCGGCGAGCCCGAGGATCGCGAGCGCGGGCTGCCGGTGGAGCGGCATCGGATAGTAGACCATGCTGCCCACGCCGGCGGCGCCGAGGTGCGCGCGGAGCGCGTCGCGGTCGCGCGCGCGGACGACGTATTGATGATACACGTGCGCGGCGCCGGCCGGCGCCGGGAGGGCGAGGGGCGCGCCCGGCCGGTCGGCGAGTCCGTGGGCCCGGAAGAGCGCGTCGTAGCGCGCTGCGACGGCGCGCCGGCGCGCGTTCCAGTCGTCCAGGTGCGCGAGCTTCGCGTGCAGAGCGGCGGCCTGGATCGCGTCGAGCCGGGAGCAGAGCCCGATCGACGCGTGCACGTACGCCGCCGGCTGCCCCTGGTGCCGCTCTTCGCGCACGCGAGCGGCGAGGGCGTCGTCCGAGGTGAGCACCATGCCGCCGTCGCCGAGGGCACCCAGGTTCTTCGTCGGGTAGAAGGAGAGACATCCGGCGCGGCCGAAGGCCCCCGCGCGCGTGCCGCCCGCCCGCGCGCCGACGGCCTGCGCTGCGTCTTCGACGACCCAGAGGCCGTGCCGCGCGGCGAGCGCCGCGATCTCGTCCATCGGCGCGAGCCGGCCGAAGAGGTGCACGGGGACGATGCCGCGGACGGCGCCGCGCCCGCGCTCGATCGCGTCCGCGACGGCGGCGACGTCGAGATTCAACGTCCCTGGGTCGATGTCGGCGAACACGGGCCGCGCGCCGAGCCGCACGATCGTGCTCGCCGACGCGAAGAAGCTGAAGGGCGAGGTGACGACCGCCGTCCCCGGTCCGACGTCGAGCGCGGAGAGCGCGAGCACGAGGGCGTCCGTGCCGGAGCCGACGCCGATCGCGTGCCGGACGCCGCAGTAGGCCGCCATCGCGGCCTCGAACCGCTCGAGGTGCGGGCCGAGGATGAACCGGCGGCTCGCGAGCACCTCGTCGATCGCGGCCCGCACCTCGGCACCGATCGCGGCGTCCTGCGCGCCGAGGTCGAGGAAGGGCACGTTCATATCGCGAACCCCACCGCGCCGAACCCCGTGACCACGGCGTGCTCACCGGTCGCGTCGAGGGACGTCGCGTGGCCGAGCACCGCGCCCCGGGCCCCCGCCGGCAGCGTGCGCAGGAGCACCTCGATCGGATGCCGGCCGCACACGGGCGCGCCCTCGGCCGCCGTCCACGCGACGAAGCGCTCCGCATCGCCCGCGGCGATGCACGCGAGCGCCGCCTCGTCGACGCGGCGGACCGCGGCCGCGACCGTCGCGGCGTCGGTCGGGGGGACGGGCAGGTAGCCGAAGCGGCGGCCGTAGTGGACGAGATCCGAGCTCGCGACGAGGAGCGTCTCCCCGTCGAGGAGCGGCCCGAGGAGCGCCGCGAGCGCGTGGCCGTCGTCCGGCTCGAGCGTGCCGACGAGCACGGGGACCAGCCGGCACTCGGGCGCGATCGCTTGCAGGAGGGGCAGCTCCGCCTCGACGCCGGGCTCGCGGAGGAACGCCGCCGGGTTCACGCGGACGAGCGGCGGCCGTGCGATCGCCACGGCGGCGTCGCCGTCGATCGGCACGACGCCGAGCGGCGTTCGGTACCCGTCGATCGCGAGGACGGCCGCGCCGCGGAGCGCGGAGAAGTGGGACGGCGCGAGGACGACGGCGCGCCGCCAGGGACGCCGGGCGGCGGCGAAGCCGCGCGCGGCGACGGCGCCCGACTGCGCGTAGGGGCCGTGCGGCACGACGATCGCGACGGTGCCCGGGCGAGGCGGCCCCGCGGCCGCGAGCAGGCGGCGGACGAGGTCGCGCAGCGCGTCCCCGGACGCCGGGTACGCGCGGCCGGCGAGGTGCGGCTCCTTCACCCGCGGGACGGGTGTCGTCACCGGGCCTCGAACGGCACGTCGCCGAAGCTGTCCCAGGCCCGCCGCACGTCGGCTTCGCCGAAGCAGCGCGGGCAGCAGAGGACGTCGGCCGGCTCCACGAGCCGGCGAT
This sequence comes from Binatia bacterium, assembly GCA_035650655.1. Lineage (GTDB taxonomy): Bacteria > Desulfobacterota > Binatia > DP-6 > DP-6 > DASRHG01. The sequence continues at coordinate 79,789 of DASRHG010000169.1, forward strand.
AGACGAGCGGAACCTCGTCGTCGCCGCGGACGAGCGTCGCTTCCGTCGTCCGGCCGCCGTGCAAGGCGTAGTAGCCGACCACCCACGTCGTGCGCGTGTGGCGGGTCGGCTCGACGGCGGCGCCGCAGCGCGCGCAGCGGAGCGCGGGCGAAGCGGTCTCCGTGTGCGCGACCGCGTGCCGCATGCCGGTAGCTCTAGGGAGAAAGCGGCTGACGAGTCAACCGGCCGGCGCCTTTGACGGTCGCAGGACGAGCCGCTAACGTGCAGCCGCGCACGATGGCTCGACGAGGACGCGGCAGCTGGCTCAGAAGGCTCGTCCTCTGGACGGCACTCGTCGGCGTGCTGGCGACCGGGATCGTCGCCTTCGTCCTCTACCGCGAGATCACCCGCGACCTCCCGCCCGTCGACCAGCTCCTCAACTACCAGCCGCCGGTCGCGAGCCGCGTCTACTCCGACGACGGGACGCTCATCGGCGAGTTCTACGTCGAGCGCCGCTACCTCGTGCCCCTCGCGCGCATCCCGCAGCACGTCCGCCTCGCGTTCCTCGCCGCCGAGGACGCCGACTTCTACCGCCACCGCGGCATCGATCCGATCTCGATCCTGCGCGCATTCGGCACGAACCTCATCCACCACCACGTCGTGCAGGGCGGCAGCACGATCACGCAGCAGGTGGTGAAGGCGCTTCTCCTCACGCCGGAGCGGAGCTACGAGCGCAAGCTGAAGGAGCTCATCCTGGCCCTTCGCCTCGAGACGAAGCTCAGCAAGGACGAGATCCTCTACCTCTACCTGAATCAGATCTACTTCGGCGGCGGCGCGTACGGCGTCGCGGCCGCGGCGCGCGAGTACTTCGACGTCGACGTCGAAGACCTCTCGATCGCTCAGGCGGCCCTCCTGGCGGGCCTGCCGAAGGCACCGAGCCGCTACGATCCCCAACGCCGGCCGGAGGCGGCGCGCGCGCGCCAGCGCTACGTGCTCGGCCGGATGCGGGAGCAGGGCTTCATCAGCGCCGACCAGTACGAGGCCGCGGTGGCCGCCGAGCTCGTCTTCTCGCGACCGCGCCCCGCGACGTACATCGCGGCGCCGTGGTACGTCGAGCACGTCCGCCGCCTCCTCGAGGAGCGCTACGGCGCGACGGCGCCCTATCAGATGGGGCTCCAGGTCTACACCGCGTGCGACCTGGACATGCAGCGGGCGGCCGAGCACGCGCTCCAGGAAGGCCTCCGCGACCTCGACAAGCGCCAGGGCTTCCGCGGGCCGATGCGTCACCTGGACGGCAGGAAGATCGATGCCTTCCTCGCGCGCGAGGCCTCGAACAAGCCGGCCGACGACGGACGCGCGCGCGCCGTCGTCCTCGACGTGCGGCCGCAGGGCCTCACCGTCCGGACGGCGTGGGACCGCGGCTTCGTCGCCGCCGACGCCCTCACGATCGGCGCGACGCGCGTGCTCCCGTCGAGGTTCCGCTCCGGCGACGTGATCTCCGTCACCGTGACGAGGCTGCCGAACGGCGCGCCGCACTTCGAGCTCGACCAGGAGCCGCAGGTGGAGGGGGCGCTCGTGGCCATCGATCCGTACACCGGCCAGGTGAAGGCGATGGTGGGCGGCTACGATTTCCACCGGAGCCAGTTCAACCGCGTCGTGCAGGCGGCACGCCAGCCCGGCTCCGCGTTCAAGCCGCTCATCTACGCGGCCGCGATGGAGCACGGCTTCACGCCCGCCTCGATCGTCCTCGACGAGCCGATCGCGCTGCCGAACGGAAACCAGCCCGACTGGGTGCCGCGGAACTATCAGAACAAGTACTTCGGCCCGGTGCCCCTTCGCGAAGCGCTCGCACGCTCGCTCAACACCGTCACCGTCCGCCTGGTCGACCGCATGGGGCTCGACACGGTCCTCCGCTACCTGCCGCGCTTCGGGCTCCGCGGACCGTTTCCGCGCAACCTCTCGATCGCGCTCGGCAGCATGGAGGTGACTCCGCTCGAGCTCGTGCGCGCCTACGGCGTCTTCACGACGCTCGGCAAGCGCTTCGACCCGCTCTTCGTCTCCCGCGTGACCGACGCCGACGGCGATCCGCTCGAGTTCGGCCACACGCACCCCCACTTCGAGCCGGTCATGAGCCCCGCGACGGCCTACGTCATCACCAACATGATGGAGACCGTCGTGCAGAAAGGCACGGGACGCAAGGCGGCGGAGCTCGGCCGTCCGGTCGCGGGCAAGACGGGCACGACGAACGACACGCACGACGCGTGGTTCATCGGCTTCACCCCGGACCTCCTCGCCGGCGTGTGGGTCGGATTCGACGCCGAGCGCTCGCTCGGGGCGCACGAGACCGGCGGCCACGCGGCGGCGCCGATCTGGACCGAGTTCATGAAGAAGGCCCTCGCCGGGCGCCCGGTCGTCGACTTCCCCGTGCCCGAGGGCGTGACCTTTGCGCAGATCGACCGCGCCACGGGTCTGCGGGCCGTGTCGGCGACGGACGCCGAGCTCGAGGTCTTCGTCAAAGGCACCGAGCCGACCGAGTACGCGGGGCAGGAGGAGGCCGGCGCGCCGCCCGAGGGCTTCCCGGCGCCGGAGAGCGACGCGCCTGCCGATACGGACTGAGATGCGGCGCTAGAAGCGCCAGTAGGGCGCGTGCGCCGCGCGCACGCCTGCGAGCACGGGTTCCACGCGGCGGTCGTCGCCGGTCGCAAGCGGCGGCGTCCGCGTCCCGCCGCGGAGCACGTCGAGCACGGCGTCGACGCCCTCGACGATCGCCGCGAGGTCGTAGCCGCCCTCGAGCACCGCGGCGAGCCGTCCGTCCGCGGTCTCGTTCGCGACCTCGACGAGCGCACGCGCCATCGCGCCGAAGCCGGCGGGCGTCACCTCCATGCCGCCGAGGGGGTCGCGGGAGTCGCAATCGAAGCCGGCGGAGACGAGGACGAACTCCGGCGCGAACTGGCGCAGCACGGGCACCGCGGCGTCGCGGAACGCGCGCGTGTATTCGGCGTCGCCGAAGCCGGCCGGAAACGGGAGGTTGAGCGTGCGGCCCGCGCCGGGCCCGCGCCCGACCTCGTCGGCGGCGCCGGTCCCGGGATAGTAGGGGTACTGGTGCGTCGAAACGTAGAGGACGTTCGGGTCGTGCTCGAAGACGTGCTGCGTCCCGTT
>DASRHG010000170.1:0-26443 GCA_035650655.1 Binatia bacterium
GCGAGCGCCGTCGTCGTCGGCGCGAAATGCGTGAACGCCGCGAGCGGGACCGGCCCGCCGCTCGCGGAGCGGATCCAGAGGTGCCCGAGCGCCTCCGGCCCCTCCTGGAAGCGCGGCGCGACCTCGAGCACGACGTGGTACTGGTTCAGCTGGGTGAAGATCGTCGAGATCTGCCGCTGGCCGAACGCGTCGTAGAGCGTGTCGTCGATCATCTGCGGCGTGATGCCGAGGCGCGCCGCCGTGTCGCGGTCGATCGTGAGCGACAGCTCGAGCCCCCCGCTCTGCCGGTCGCTCGCGACGTCGCGCAGCTCGGGGAGCGTCTCGAGCTTCTCGAGGAGCCGGGGCGCCCACAGGTCCAGCTCGTTCGCGTCCGGCGTCTCGAGACTGTACTGGTACTGCGTCCGGCTCACGCGGTCCTCGACGGTCAGGTCCTGCACGGGCTGCATGAAGAGCGTGATGCCGTGCACGTCGGCGAGCGCGGCCTGGAGCCGGCGGATCACCTCCGTCGCGCTCGCGCGGCGCTCCTCGAGCGGCTTCAGATTGATCTGGACGCGGCCGCTGTTCGGCGTCGTGTTGATGCCGTCGACGCCGATGAAGGAGGAGAGGCTCGCGACCGCCGGGTCGCGGAGGATGACGCGGCCGAGCGCCTGCTGGCGCTCGGCCATCGCGGCGAAGGAGACCGTCTCGGGCGCCTCCGACACGCCGAGGACGACGCCGGTGTCCTGCACCGGGAAGAAGCCCTTCGGGACGACGACGTAGAGGAGGACCGTCCCGACGAGCGTCGCGCCGGCGACGAGGAGCGTTTCGCGCTGGTGCCGGAGCACCCAGGCGAGCGTCTCCCCGTAGCGCGCGATCGTACGCTCGAAGAGCCGCTCCGAGGCGCGGTAGAGGCGGCCCTTCGCTGCCTCCGGCCGGTGCCGCAGGAGCCGCGCGCACATCATCGGCGTCAGCGTGAGCGAGACGACCGCGGAGACGAGGATCGTCACCGCGAGCGTCACGGCGAACTCGCGGAAGAGGCGCCCCACGACGTCGCCCATGAAGAGGAGCGGGATCAGCACCGCGATGAGCGACACGGTGAGCGAGACGATCGTGAAGCCGATCTGCTCCGAGCCGCGGAGCGCGGCCTCGAGCGGCGGGACGCCCTCCTCGACGTAGCGGGCGACGTTCTCGATCATCACGATCGCGTCGTCGACGACGAATCCCGTCGAGATGGTGAGCGCCATGAGCGACAGGTTGTCGAGGGTGTAGCCGAGCAGGTACATCGCCCCGAACGTCCCGACGAGCGACAGCGGCACCGCGACGCTCGGGATGATGGTCGCGGACAGGCTCCGCAGGAAGAGGAAGAGGACCAGCACGACGAGCGCGACCGTGAGCCCGAGCTCGAGCTTCACGTCGGCGACCGACGCGCGGATCGTCGTCGTGCGGTCCGTGAGCACGGTCACCCGCACCGACGACGGGAGCGCGCTCTCGAGCTGCGGCAGGAGGCGCTCGATGCGGTCGACGACGTCGATGATGTTCGCGCCCGGCTGCCGCTGGACGTTCAGGAGGACCGCCGGCTCCGCGTTCATCCACGCCGCCTGCTTCACGTTCTCCGCGTCGTCGACGACCTCCGCGACGTCGCCGAGCCGCACCGGGGCGCCTTCCCGGTACGCGACGACGAGCGGCCGGTAGTCCTCCGCCCGGAGGAGCTGGTCGTTCGCCTCGATCGTGTACGCCTGGGCCGGCCCGTCGAAGTTGCCCTTCGCCTGGTTGACGTTCGCCTGCGCGATGGCGACGCGAAGCTCCTCGAGGCCGAGCCCGTAGGCCGCCAGCGCCACGGGGTTCGCCCGCACGCGCACGGCGGGCTTCTGCCCGCCGCTCAGGGTGACGAGCCCGACGCCGGGGAGCTGCGCGATCTTCTGCGCGAGCCGGGTGTCGGCGAGGTCCTGGACGCGGGCGAGCGGGAGCGTCTCCGACGTGAGCGCGAGCGTCAGCACCGGGGCATCCGCGGGGTTCGTCTTGCTGTAGATGGGCGGGTTCGGCAGGTCCTGCGGGAGGTAGGTCTGCGCGGCGTTGATCGCCGCCTGCACCTCCTGCTCGGCGACGTCGATGTTCAGGTCGAGCGCGAACTGGAGCGTCACGATCGAGCTGCCGAAGGAGCTCGTCGACGTCATCTGGTTGAGCCCCGGCATCTGACCGAACTGGCGCTCGAGCGGTGCCGTGACGGACGACGCCGTCACGTCCGGGCTCGCGCCGGGGTAGAAGGTGAGCACCTGGATCGTCGGATAGTCGACCTGCGGCAGCGCCGACACGGGCAGCTGGCGGTACGCGGCGAGGCCGACGAGGACGAGCCCGGCCGTGAGGAGCGAGGTGGCGACCGGGCGCAGGACGAAGACGCGGGAGGGATTCATGCGCCCGGCGCCGGCATCGCGCCGGCCGCCGGCCGCTCCTGCACGACGCTCCCCGCCCGCAGCTTGTCGACCCCGTCGACCACGACGACCTCGTCCGGGACGAGGCCGGTCTCGACGACCGCGTCGTCGCCGTCCTGCGGCCCGACCGTGACGGGCCGCACCGCGACGGTGCGGTCGGCCTTCACGACGTAGACGAACGTGCCCTGTGGCCCGCGCTGGACGGCGGCGATGGGGGCCACGACGGCATCGCGCCGGACGTCGAGGAGGAGCTGCACGTTGACGAACTGGTTCGGGAAGAGGGCGCCGTCGTCGTTCGGGAAGACGGCCTTGAGTCGCGTCGTGCCCGTGCTCGGGTCGATCCGGTTGTCCGTGGTGAGCAACGTCCCCTCGGCGAGCTTCGTCCGGCCCGAGCGGTCGAAGGCGACGACGGCGAGCTGCTCGCCGGCGGCGAGCTTGCGCGCCACCGGCGGCAGCTCGTCCTCGGGGATCGTGAACAGGACGGCGATCGGCTGGAGCTGCGTCAGCACGACGATGCCGTTCGCGTCGTTCGCGTGCACGACGTTGCCGACGTCGACCTGCCGGAGCCCGACGCGCCCCGTGATGGGTGCCGTCACGCGCGCGTACGCGAGCGCGAGCTTTGCACCGTCGATCGCGCCCTGGTCGGCGCGGACGGCGCCTTCGAACTGGCCGACCTTCGCCGCCTGGTCGTCGAGCTCCTGCTTCGACACGACCCGCTCCGCCCAGAGCGCGCGGTAGCGCTCGAGCGTGAGCCGCGCGTCCTCGAGCTGCGCCCGGTCGCGGGCGAGCTGCCCCTCGGCCTGCGCGAGCTGCACCTGGAACGGCCGCGGGTCGATCTCGGCGAGGACGTCGCCCGCGTGGACGAGCTGCCCTTCCTGGAATCGGATCGCGACGATCTGTCCGTCGACGCGGCTCTTGACCGACACGGTGTTGAACGCGGCGACGTTGCCGAGCCCCGAGAGGTGAACGGGCAGATCGCCGCGGCGGACCTTCGCGGTGACGACGGGCACGGCCGGCGCGGATCTCGGCGTGCCCGCCACCGGGACGCTCGGCCGCGACGCGCGAAGCGCGTACGCCCCGACCGCCACGACCGCCGCGGCGACGAGCCAGGGCCACCGGCGCCCGCGCGGGACGGGGGGGCGTGCCGCGGGCTCGGGAACGGACACCGACTTCGGTCGCGTGCTGCGCGGTCGCAGCGTCATGCCTCGTCGCGCGGGCTCGCGCCCGCCGCGCCCGTCACGCGCCGTCCCGTCGGCGTGCCGAGCCCGCACATGAACACCTCGACGACCGCGTCGACGAGGTCTTCGAGGCGGTCCTCGGCCGTTCGGTAGCGGTTCACGCCGCGCATCATGCCGAGGAGGATCTCGGTCGCGATGCGGGTGTTCACGCGCCGGATGTGCCCCGCGGCGATCGCGTCCGCCAGCGCCTTCTGGACGATCTGCGCGAGCGCCTCGCGATGGCGGAGCCACTGTCGCGCTTCGCCGTCGGGCTTGTGCTCGCTCCGGTGGATCAACGAGAAGAAGAACCGCCGGTCCCAGAAGTGGGCGAGCGTCCGATGCACGATCCGCCGCACCTTGAGCGCCGGCGGCTCGGCGGGGCGGACCGCCGCCTCGAGCTCGTGGCGCAGGCGCTCGATCCCCTCGAACGTCACCGCCAGGAACAGGGCCTGCTTGCTCGGGAAGTAGCGGTAGAGCGTGCCCTTCCCGACCCCGCTCGCTTCGACGATGTCGTCCATCTGAACCTCGTGATAGTCCCGGCGTGCGAAGATTCGCTCCGCGGCGCGGAGGATCCGCTCGCGGAGGCCGGGCGTCGGGGGCCGTCCGGGGCGGGGCCGCGACGGTGCGGCGAGAGGAGCGGGCGTCGCCATCAATTACGGACTCGTCCGTTCCGGAATGCTTGCCCCGCGCGTGGGAGTCAAGGCGGGTACGCCGGCTGCGTCGGCGTCAGGCATCGGGGTGCACCGTGTCGGGCGAGAAGGCGGCCGCGCCCGTTCCATTCCACCCGGGCCGCGCGAGCGGGATTGCCGGCCGCCCGCGTCCGAGCCAATCGCGACGGCATGGACGCCGCTCGGCGCCCCCGCGGGGCTTCCGCCGATCGGGGCGGAGGCGGGGACGATCGCGGCGCCACCCCCTTCGCGCTCGCGCGACGCGAGGTGGAGGCGGTCGTCCGGAGCGCGCTCGGGCGACGGCGGGCGCGCGTCGAGTGCCGGGTCGTCGCCGGCGAGCCGGCCGACGCGATCGTCGATGCCGCGCACGACGTCGACTCGGTCATCATGTCGACGGTCGGGCGCACCGGCCTCTCGCGCATGCTGCTCGGCAGCGTCGCGGAGAAGGTCGTCCGGCTCTCGCCGAAGCCCGTGCTCACGCTCCGCCCCGAGGCGGTCCGGACGAGGTCGCGCCGGCGGCGCGCGCCGCGCGTTGCAGGCCGCCGCCGTCCGGACTAAGCAGTCCCATCCGCTCGTCGCCCGGTGGCTTCCAGGGCGGGTGTCGCTCGCAGGGACGGCCACGGCGGGCGAAGCACCGGGCGAAAAGGAGGAGTCGTGATGAGAACGAGTCGAGGACTGCTGATCGCGAGTGCGGCCGCGAGCCTCGTCATCGGCGGCGCGATCGTCGCGCGCGCCGATCAGAAGAAGGGCGGCGACGAGGTGCAGTGTCTCGGCGTGAACGCGTGCAAGGGGCAGGGCAGCTGCGCGGGCGCCGGGAACTCGTGCGCGGGCCAGAACGCGTGCAAGGGCAAGGGCATCGTCCACATGAGCGCCGAGGAGTGCGCGAAGAAGGGCGGCCGCGTCGTGGGCGAGAAGAAGGACATGTAGGCGATGGTCCCGTACCTCGGCCACGGCATCGGGCTCCGCACGGCCCACTACCCGCGCGTCCTCGACGGAACCGCGCGCGCCGACTGGTTCGAGGTCATTTCCGAGAACTTCATGATCCGGGGCGGTCGTCCGCTCGCCGTGCTCGAGCGCGCGCGCGCGATCGCGCCCGTGGTGCTGCACGGCGTCTCGCTCTCGCTCGGCTCGACCGATCCGCTCTCGACCGACTACCTCGCCGCGCTCCGCACGCTCGTCTCGCGCGTCGAGCCCGCGTGGGTGTCCGACCATTGCTGCTGGACGAGCGTCGGGGGGCATTACGCGCACGACCTCCTTCCCCTGCCGTTCACCGACGAGGCGCTCTTCCACGTGGCGGGCCGCGTCCGCGCCGTCCAGGACGCGCTCGGGCGGCGCATCCTGGTCGAGAACGTGTCGAGCTACCTCGCGTACACGCACTCGACGATGCCCGAGTGGGAGTTCCTCGCGACGCTCGCCGAGGAGGCCGACTGCGCGATCCTGCTCGACGTGAACAACGTCTGGGTGAGCGCGGTGAACCACGGCTTCTCGCCCGACGCGTACGTCGACGCGATCCCGCCCGAGCGCATCGCGCAGATCCACCTCGCCGGCCACCGCGACGAGGGCACGCATCTCCTCGACTCGCACGACGGGCCGGTCGCCGATCCGGTCTGGCGGCTCTACCGTCGCGTCGTCGCCCGCTGCGGCCGCGTCTCGACCCTGGTCGAATGGGACGACCGCATCCCGCCGCTCGAGCGGCTGCTCGCGGAGGCCGAGCGTGCGCGCGCCGCCGAGGCCGCGGCACTCGCGGCGGCCGCCGAAGATGTCGCCGTCTCTGCGTGAGCTCCAGCAGGCGTTCTGGCGCTCGCTCCAGGGGGCGCCGGACCCCGCGCTCGTCCCGCTCGTCGTGCCGACGGCGCGCCTCGACGCGGCCGCCCACGTCCGCCTCTACGCCGACATGTACTTCTGGCGGCTCCGCGACGTGCTGCGCGCGGACTATCCGCGCCTCGTCGCGGTGCTCGGCGACGCGGCGTTCGCCGCGCTCGCGCGGGCGTATCTCGCGGCGCATCCCTCGGATCGGCCGTCCGTGCGCGACCTCGGCCGCCACCTCCCGGCGTTCCTCGCGGCGAGCCCGCCGCCCGGGACGCCGCCGTTCCTCGCCGACCTCGCGCGGCTCGAGTGGGCGCGCGGCGAGGTCTTCGACGCGCCGGACGCGGCGCCGCTCGCGCTCGACGCGCTCCGCGCCGTGCCGCCCGCGGAGTGGCCCGCGCTCCGCTTCGCGCCCGTGCCCGCGTTCGTGATGCTCGTCGCCGCGTGGCCCGTCGACGCGCTCTGGGACGCGCCCGAGGCGAACCGCGTGCGCGCGGAGCGGACGGCCCTCCGCGTCTGGCGCCGCGGCTTCGACGTCTACCACGCGCGGATGGACGCCGCCGAGGAGGCCGCGCTCGCGCGGCTCGTCGCGGGCGAGCCGTTCGCCGGCATCTGCGAGCCGTGCGAACGCGCCGAGGACGCGGCGGCTCTCCTGCTCCGCTGGCTCGACGACGGCCTCCTCGCCGCCGCGCCGCCCGTCTATTGACGCCGGCGCGCGCGCGGGCCATGGTCGGCGGAGCGACGACGCTGGGGGAGCCGCCGGAGTCTGGCGGCTGAGAAAGCAGGACGAGCCTGCTGACCCCTCGAACCTGAACCGGGTCATACCGGCGGAGGGAAAGCGCGATGACACAGCTCGAAGCGGCCCGACGGGGCGTGATCACGCCCGAGATGCGGCGCGTGGCGCAACGCGAGGCGGTCGCCGCGCAGTTCATCCGGGACGAGGTGGCGCGCGGACGGCTGGTGATTCCGGCCAACGTGCGGCACCTCGCGGGCAGCGGCGGGCTCGCGCCGGCGGCGGCGAACGGGCACGCGCGCGCGTATCCCGACGAGCCCGTCGGCCATCCCGGCGCGGGCGCGGACGCGCGCTACTGGGTGAACCAGACGGTGGCGCAGCGTGCGGCCGCGCTCGCCGATCCCGATCGCCTGCGCGGGGAGCGGGCACCGAAGCGCCTCGACCCGACGGGCATCGGCCGGATGATCACGACGAAGATCAACGCGAACATCGGCGCGTCGCCGGTGTCGAGCGGCACGGACGCCGAGGTCGAGAAGCTCCACTGGGCGCAGCGCTACGGCGCGGACACCCTGATGGACCTCTCGACCGGCGGGGACCTCGTCGCCTGCCGCCAGGCGATCATCGACCACGCCACCATCCCGATCGGCACCGTGCCCATCTACAGCATGATCCTCGGGCGGCGGATCGAGGACCTCACGTACGACGTGATCCTCCGGGAGATCGAGCGCCAGGCGCAGCAGGGCGTCGACTACTTCACGATCCACGCGGGCGTGCTCCGCGAGCACCTGGACCTGGTCGGACCGCGCGTCACGGGCATCGTCTCGCGCGGCGGCTCGCTGCTCGCGAAGTGGATGATCCACCACGGCCGCCAGAACCCGATGTACGAGATGTTCGACGAGATCAGCGCGATCATGCGGGCGTACGACGTGACGTACTCGCTCGGCGACGGGCTGCGTCCCGGCTGCCTCGCCGACGCGAGCGATGCCGCGCAGCTCGCCGAGCTCGCGACGCTCGGCGAGCTCGTGCACCGCGCGCGCGACGCCGGCGTGCAGGCGATGGTCGAGGGGCCGGGTCACGTCCCGCTCGACCAGATCGCCTGGAACATGCGCCGGGAGCAGGAGGTCTGCGACGACGCGCCCTTCTACGTCCTCGGGCCGCTCGTGACCGACGCGTTCCCCGGCTACGACCACATCACGAGCGCGATCGGCGCGGCGGAGGCGGCGCGCGCCGGCGCGGCGATGCTCTGCTACGTCACGCCGAAGGAGCACGTCGGGCTCCCGAAGGCCGACGACGTGAAGGCGGGGTGCATCGCGTACCGGATCGCCGCGCACGCGGGCGACGTGGCGCGCGGCATCGCGAAGGCGCGCGCCTGGGACGACGATCTCTCGCGCGCCCGGGCGGCGCTCAACTGGCCGCGGCAGTTCGAGCTCGCCTTCGACGGCGAGACGGCGCGCGCGCTCCACGACGAGGACCTCGAGGTCGACACCGAGTTCTGCGCGATGTGCGGCCACGACTGGTGCAGCATGCGGATCTCGAAGGAGATCGTCGCCTTCGCGAGCGGCAAGGACCCGGCGTTCCAGCCCGAGCGCCGCGCGATGCGGAGCCCCGGCGTGACGGGCGGCGGCCGGGACCTCCTCCGGGAGCGGGCGCGCGCGCTGCCGATCGTCGACGGGAGGCGCGCCTGCCACAGCGACCGGGTGCCGGACGCGGAGCGCGCGCGGGCGCTTCAGGACGCGGCGGTCGCGAAGGGATGAGCGCGGGCTAGCGGTAGCCGACGATTCCGGAGATCCACTTCCGGCTGGCGGAGAGGCTGTTGCTTCGGGCGTACGTCGCGACGGACGACGTCGTGCGGTACTCGACGACCAGCGTGTGCGACGTGCCGCTGATGACGAGGCGCGGGTTCGTGACCGCGCTCCACGGCGCGGCGGCGAAGCCGACGTTGCCGCCGCTGCCGATCCGGGCCGAGGTGACCCCGATCAGGAGCTCGTTCGCGTAGGTCGGCGTGAGCGAGCTCGAGGCGACGAGGCTCGTCCCGATCGCGCTCGCCTTCTTTTCGGCCGGGAGATGGAGGTGGTCGGCCTGCACCCCGACGAGCGCGCGGTGAACCATCGTCGAGGGGTGGTGGAGCGTGATCTTGTCCGACGTCGTGAGGGGCTTCCCGGCCGCGAGCTGCGCCGAGAAGACCATCGTCCGGAGGCCGCTCGTCGTGTTCGTGCCGTTCGAGACGTCGAGGTCGGCCGTGTAGGCATTGCCCTTCGTGTCCGTGACGGTCACGACGCCCGCGAACGCGTCCATGCTCGCCACGACGATCACGGAGGAGCCGACCGGCACGTTCGCCGACACGGCGGCGTCGAGCGAGGTGTGTCCCGACGACCCGTCCTCCGCCTGCGCGATGCGCGCGACGAACGCGGGCGGGAGCGTCGTCGTCGTGCTCGACGTCGAGCTCGTCGTGGTGGAGGTGGACGCGGCGGCGGTCGACGAGGTGGTGGACGACGTCGTGGTCGACGAGGTCGAGGTCGTGGCCGCGACCAGGAATCTGCGCTCCACGGTGCCCGGGATCGCGGCGGCGAGCGGTCCGGGGAGGCTCCCCATGCCGTCGATGAGCGCGATGCCGGTCGCCGGAATGCAGCCGGTCGCGACCAGGAGGGCGGGGTGCGCCGCGCCGTCCCCGAGGTCACCCGCGGGCGTCCCGAGCAGGCGGATCACCTGCGCCCCGGGGAGCCCGAAGGCGCCCGGGTGTGCGCCGCCGCAGCCGAAGAGGCCGTCGGAGTCGGCGACGCTCGTCTCACCCGTCGTGAGCTCGAGGGAGGTCACGAGCGAGGCGAAGAAGTCGGCGTCCCTGGGCGGGCAGTCGAGGCTCGTTCCCGCCGCGCCGACGGGCGTGCACGCCTGGCCGGCGCGAGGCCCCGCCGTGCACGCACCGCTCGTGCAGACCGGACAGCCTGACCCGATCGAGAGGTAGATGAGGGAGCGCAGCGGCAGGGTGAGGCTCGCCTCGCCGGTCGCCTGGTCGAGCGTGCCGCTCGCGTTCCCATCGAAGACGTTCAGCACGCACGCGAGCCCGGGGATGCTGAGCGGCGGCCCGAAGGAGCACGTGGGGTCGGGGAGGCACTTCCCCGCGGCGCCGGGCAGCGCGCCGCAGTCCGCATCGGCGCCGCACGCGCCGTTCCCGTCCGTGCCCGCCGCGCCGTTCATGCACCGCTTCTCGGCATGGGCGCCGGTGGTGCACGACGTCGGCCCGGTCCCGCCGCTCGCCGCGAGCGCGAGCGTCGAGCCGTCGACCGACGTCACGTCGAAGTACGACTCGCCCGCGTCGGGGAGCTGCATCCCGGCGAGGCCCGCATCGCCGCCGCCGGAATAGAGGCAGCCGACGCCGAGCGTCGCGAGCGACACGCTCGTCCCGTCCTCGAGGTCGCCGGCGACCGGGGCGGTCGCCTCCGGCGAGAGGTGCTGGCCGCCGCAGGAGGTGGTGCCCGGCGTCGACACGAAGCGGATCTGCGCGAGCGGCAGCGTCGTCGTGGTGGTGATCGTCGACGAGGTCGTCGTGCCCGTCGTCCCAACCGGCCGCGGCATGGCCGCGACGGTCCCGACGAGCACGAGGCTCTTCGCGGCGAAGTGTCCGGTGAGGTTGCCGTTCTTCACGGTGAGCTTTCCGTCCGGGACGCAGACGTGCCGGGCCGCCACCCGCCCCGCGAGCGCCGCGCGGCCGGCGACGAAGAAGCGGACGTCGGCGTCCGGCGTCGCGTCGATGCCCGTCGCGCGGAGCTTCCCGTTCACGAAGACGTCCGCCGCGCTTTCGACGGCGAGCCTCGCCCCCCGCCCGACCGTCAGATTGCAGAACACGTAGGCCCCGCCGCCCGCGAGGACGGCCTTCTCTCCCGGCGCGACGACGAGGTCGCCGTACACGCCGGGCGCGAGCGGGGACGCGAGCGCGCCGGGGCGCCGCCGCGCGGAGAAGACCTGCTTCGCGGTCCGGTCGCAGCGCGGGAACGACGGCGGAGCGCCGCAGGCGGCGCGGAAGTCGGGGAGGATCGGCGCCGAGAACCCGACCGCGTGGCCGCACCCCGTCCCCCCGCCCCGCGCGCGGTTCGCGAACAGACGGGCGCACGCCGCCCGGCCGAGGTGGGCCTCGCTCGCGACGACCTGCGACTGCGCCGCGTCGAACGACCCCGAGACGCGGAGCGAGCCGGCGCTCACGCCGACGTCGCCCGAGACGACGCGGAGCCGCTTCGCCCGGAGGCTCGTCCCGGCGAGGAGCGCGTAGGAGTCGAGGTCGCGATTCACGTCCGCGGCCCGCGCGGGAAGCGCGGCGAGGGTCGCGGCGAGGGCCGCGGCGAGCCATGGGGAGGCGAGCCGCATGCGGGGAGGTCCCACGGAGGAGGCAAGGGTCGTGCCGAGGCGAGGACGAGGGCCGGCCGGCCGCGCGCCCGGGCGGGCGTGCCGCGTCCGGCGCACGGTGGGCTCCCGTGGCTCGAAGCGGCGAAAACGTGACGCGGTGACGCGCGCGGCACACCCCGCTTGCGCGGGCGCACCGGCGCGCGTCGGCCGCACGACGTTTCGGGCGGCCGCGCTGGTCCCGCTTTTGCTCGCACCCCGCGCATGTCCGGTCCTCGCGCCCCGGTCGTCGTGGCGGCCGTCCTCGCGCTCGCGGTCGCACGCGCCGGCGCCGCGGCGACGTTCCTCTACGAGAACCTCGACTGGGGCGGCACCGGGGGCAACGCGCCGAACCGCGTCGCCGGCTTCTCCGTCGGCGCGGACGGCGCGCTCACGCCGGTCCCGGGCTCGCCCTTCGTCACGGGTGCGAACGAGCGGGGCGGCGACGGGAACCGCTTCGGCGGCCTCGTGCGCGCGGGACACTTCCTCTACGCGACCAACTCCGTGACGAACACGGTCTCCGCGTTCTCGATCGACGCGGCGACGGGCGTCCTCGCCCCGGTCCCCGGGTCGCCGTTCGCGACCAACGTCGGCCCAGCCGGCCTCGCGGCGTTCGTCGACGCCACCGGCGTCCCCCTCTTCCTCTTCGTCGCGAACTACGACCCGGCGACGACGGCGAAGGACACCGTGCAGGTGTTCGACATCGGCGCCGACGGCAGCCTCGCGCCGAACGCCGCGAACCCGAGCGTCGACGTCGCGGGCGCCTACGACCTCTGCCTGCCCCCGCCGGACGAGCGGGTCAGCGTGAACCGCGTGCGCCTCTACGTCACGGGCTTCGGGAAGGGCGACGTGGCGGCGTACGTCGTCGACGAGCAGACGGGCCGGCTCACGAAGCTCGGCACGTACAACGTGAAGGGCGCCCGCGGCTGCGCCGTGTCGCCGGACCACTACTTCTACGGCGTCTGGTGGGGCAGCTCGACGAACCAGGTGCGGACGTTCGGCATCAATCTCGACGGGAAGCTCGGCTCGAAGGTCAGCGGCTCGAGCGGGACGAGCATGGTGGCGCCGATGTCCGTGCTCGTCGACGGGACGAAGTCCTACGTCGCCGCCCAGGCCTCCGCAACGGTGAGCCTCTTCACCGCGTCGGCCGGCAAGCTGACCGAGCTCAGGCCGCCGTCGCCGGTCTCGACCGGGCCCTGGTCGAGCTTCCTCGCCAAGGACGGCGCGCACGGCCGTCTCTTCCTCGCCTACAACCGCTACGGGTCGGGCGGGAACGGCGCGCGGATCGCCTCCTGGGCCCTCGAGGGGGACGGGACGCTCGGGGCGGCCGGCCCCACCTACTCCTTCGGCGCCACCTACAACAGCGGGAAGCTCGTCGTCGCCTCCGATCGGGACGGCGACGGGTTCTTCGACGACGAGGACAATTGTCCCGACGTCGCGAACCCGAGCCAGAACGACCTCGACGGCGACGGCGTCGGTGACGCCTGCCAGTGCGGCGGCCCGGACACCGACGGCGACGGCCTGGGCGACGCGTGCGACGACTGCCCGGCCATCCCGGACCCCGACCAGACCGACGACGACTTCGACGGCATCGGGGACGCGTGCGACGTGTGTCCCACGTTCGCGTCGCCCAACCAGAGCGACGCCGACGGCGACGGTGTCGGCGACGAGTGCGACGACTGCCCGCTGGTGCCGGACCCCCTGCAGGAGGACTCCGACGGCAACGGCGTCGGCGACCTCTGCGAGCCGTGTCCCGACCTCGACCACGACGGCGTCAGCTGCGGCGACGACTGCCCGAACGACTGGGACCCCGACCAGACCGACGGCGACTTCGACGGCGTCGGCGACGCCTGCGACAACTGCCCGTTCCTCCCGAACCCGGACCAGGGGCCGGCCGAGTGCGTCGTGTGCGGCGACGGGGACGGGGACGGCATGCCGGACGGCTGCGACGACTGCGCGCAGGCCTGGAACCCGGATCAGGAGGACTTCGACGAAGACGAGATCGGCGACGCCTGCGACCCGCCGGACCTCGCCGGCGCGCTCACGGCGGCCGCCACCGCGGCCAGCGTCGCGGCCGCCGAATCGCCGCCTGCGCTCGCGAAGGCGACGAATCGGCTGCGCCCGAAGCTCCTCGTCGGGCGAAACGGATGGACGACGCTCACGAACGTCGCCCGCGCCGCGCGGACGCTCGGGAAGCTCGCGGCGCAGGGAAGCCCGGACGCCGACGCGATCGCCTATCCGCTCGTCGAGCAGGCGCTCTACTACGTGAAGGGCGCGATCGCTTCGGCGGCGGGCGGCTGCAAGGCGAACGCGAAGTGTGTCCGCGTGGTCCAGCTCGCGCAGCAGGCGTTCGACGACGCGCAGAACGCGTTCGCGAACGGCGACTGGGCGGCGTCGGCGAAGCACGCCGTCCGCGCCTTCCGGATCGTCGCGCATGCGCTCCGACGCGGTGCGCTGCCGGAGCCGCCGCTCACCGCGGCGCCGCCGCGCGGCGCCGGTCCCGTCGCGAGCTGCGGCTGCTAGCTGGGCGAGCGTCGCGCCCCCGTGGCGTGCGGCGCCGGGTCCCGGTATAGATTGCCGGATCATGGCGCAGGCATCCGGGAGCTTCCAGACGCGCGGCGTCCTCGAGGTCGCCGGGACGACGTTCGTCGTCCACCGCCTCGACGCCCTCGGCGCGCGCGCGGCGCGGCTGCCGTACTCGCTCAAGGTCCTGCTCGAGAACCTCCTGCGGCGCGAGGACGGCCGCCAGGTGACGCGCGCCCACATCGAGCACCTCCTCGCCTGGGACCCCGCGCGTCCCCCCGCGCACGAGATTCCCTTCATGCCGGCGCGCGTGCTGCTCCAGGACTTCACCGGCGTCCCGGCCGTCGTCGACCTCGCCGCAATGCGCGACGCCGTCCGCCGCATGAACGGCGATCCGGGGCGGATCAACCCGCTCCAGCCGGCCGATCTCGTCATCGACCATTCGGTGATCGTCGACGCGTTCGGCACGCCGAGCGCGTTTCGGACGAACGTCGAGATGGAGTTCGAGCGGAACCGGGAGCGGTACGCGTTCCTCCGCTGGGGCCAGCAGGCCTTCCGCAACTTCCGCGTCGTCCCTCCCGACACCGGCATCGTCCACCAGGTGAACCTCGAGTACCTCGCCCCGGTCGTGTTCCAGCGCCGCGACGACGGGCTCGTCGAGGCGTATCCGGACACGGTCCTCGGGACGGACTCGCACACGACGATGGTGAACGGCCTCGGCGTCGTCGGCTGGGGCGTCGGCGGCATCGAGGCGGAGGCGGCGATGCTCGGCCAGCCGACGATCATGCTGATCCCGCAGGTC
The DNA here is from genome assembly GCA_035650655.1 of Binatia bacterium. Lineage (GTDB taxonomy): Bacteria > Desulfobacterota > Binatia > DP-6 > DP-6 > DASRHG01. The sequence continues at coordinate 14,532 of DASRHG010000170.1, forward strand.
GTGGGCTTCCGGCTCCACGGCCGGCTCGCCCCCGGGGCGACGGCGACCGACGTCGTGCTCACGGTGACCGAGATGCTCCGGAAGAAGGGCGTCGTCGGCCGGTTCGTCGAGTTCTACGGCCCGGGCATCGCGAGCCTCACCCTCGCGGACCGCGCGACGATCGCGAACATGGCGCCCGAGTACGGCGCGACGATCGGTCTCTTCCCCATCGATGCGGAGACGCTCGCCTACCTCCGGCTCACCGGCCGCGACCCGCAGCAGGTCGCCCTCGTCGAGGCGTACGCGCGCGCGCAGGGCCTCTTCCACGCGGCGGGCGCGCCGGAGCCCACGTTCACCGACACGCTCGAGCTCGACCTCGGCACGGTCGAGCCGAGCCTCGCCGGGCCGAGGCGCCCGCAGGACCGCGTGCCGCTCCGCGCCTTGAAGCGCGAGTGGGCGGCCGCCGTGCCGGAGCTCCTCCGCGGGCGGAAGTCGACGGCGAAGACGGCCGTTCCGATCGAGATGGGCGGCGAGCGCGGCGAGCTTCGCCAGGGCTCCGTCGTGATCGCCGCGATCACGAGCTGCACGAACACCTCGAACCCCGCCGTCATGCTCGCGGCGGGCGTGCTCGCGCGGAAGGCGGTCGAGCGCGGGCTCAAGGTGCGCTCCTGGGTGAAGACGAGCCTCGCGCCCGGCTCGAAGGTGGTGACGCGCTACCTCGAGGCGGCGGGGCTCATGCCCTATCTGGAGCGCCTCGGCTTCCATCTGGTCGGCTACGGCTGCACGACGTGCATCGGCAACAGCGGCCCCCTGCCCCTCCCCGTCGCGACCGCGGTCACCGACCACGACCTCGTCGTCGCCGCCGTGCTCTCCGGGAACCGCAACTTCGAGGGGCGGATCAACGCGCTCGTGCGTGCGAACTACCTGGCGTCGCCGCCGCTCGTCGTCGCGTTCGCGATCGCGGGCCGCATCGACTTCGACCCGGACTCCGACCCGCTCGGCACGGACACCGCCGGCCGCCCCGTCCGCCTCCGCGACGTGTGGCCGACGCCCGAGGAGACGGCGGCGGCACTCCGCGCCGTCGAGCAGAAGCTCTTCACCGAGGAGTACGCGCGGGTGACGGAGGGCGACGAGCACTGGCGCGCCCTTCCCGTCCCGGCCGGGGAGCTCTACGCGTGGGATTCCGCCTCGACGTACATCAAGAGCCCGCCCTTCTTCGAAGGGATGACGCGCACGCCGCCGCCGCTCACCGACGTCCGCGGCGCCCGCGTGCTCGCCCTCCTCGGCGACAGCATCACGACGGACCACATCTCGCCGGCGGGGACGATCCAGCCGGACAGCCCCGCCGCGAAGTACCTGACGAGCCAGGGCGTCGGCCGATCCGACCTCCACTCGTACGGCGCGCGGCGCGGCAACCACGAGGTGATGGTGCGCGGCACGTTCGCGAACGTCCGCCTGCGGAACGCGCTCGTGCCCGGCGTCGAGGGCGGGTGGACGGTGCACCTCCCGGACGGCGAGCGGCTCTCGATCTACGACGCGGCGATGCGCTACCGCGCGGAGGGCGTGCCGCTCGTCGTCATCGCGGGCAAGGAGTACGGCACGGGCTCCTCGCGCGACTGGGCGGCGAAAGGGACGCTCCTCCTCGGCGTCCGCGCGGTGATCGCGGAGAGCTACGAGCGCATCCACCGGAGCAACCTGGTCGGGATGGCGGTCCTGCCGCTCGAGTTCCTGCCGGGACAGTCCGCCGCGTCGCTCGGCCTCACCGGGCGCGAGCGCTACGACGTCGACGGCATCGCGGCGGGCCTCGCGCCGGGGAAGAAGCTCACCGTGCGCGCGACGGGCGACGACGGCAGAGTGACGGAGTTCCAGGTCGTCGCGCGCGTCGACACGCTCGACGACGTCGAGTACTACCGCCACGGCGGGCTCCTCCAGTACGTGCTCCGCAAGCTCGTCGGCGAGGGACGGCCCGCGTGAGGGCCGTGGCGGCGTCGCGGACCTGCCTCCACTGTGCGCTCGCGCGCGCCCTTCGCGCCGAGGCCGCGGCGTTCGCGGCGCGCGGGCTCGCGATCCGCCTCGCGCGCTCGGAGCCCGTCTTCCTGCCGATCGCGGGCGGCACGGTCTATCGGGCGCTCCGCCGGCTCCTCCGGGCGGCGTGCCGCGCGGCCGAGCGCAGCCCGGTCAAGCTCGCGGTCCTCGACCTCGTCGGGAAGAGCCACGTCGAGGTGACCGCGACCGTGCTCCGCGGACGGACGTCGCACGTGCTGTCGTGTGCGTTCCCGTGCAGCGACGTCGCGACCCTGGGGGGCGGCTTCGCCGAGCACGCCGCGGGGTGAGTCGCTCGCCCGAACGCCGGCGAACTGCTAACCGGGTCGTCATGGCGTCGGGACCGGCTCTCGCGAAGGTCACCTTCCGCGCTCTCCTCGAGCAGAGCGCCTCGCGCATCGGGCTCACGACCGCCGCCGTCGAGGTGATCGTCGCGCGCTCCCAGATGACGCATTGGCGGGCCGGGCAGCGGATCTTCGCACCGGAGGACGGCCACGACCTCGTCCACTTCCTCGTCTCGGGCGTCGTGAAGGTGCTCTGCGACGGGCGCCGCGGCGTGCCGGTGCTCGTGCAGATGGTGCGGCCCGGGCAGTTCTTCGGCCTCGCGTCGCTGTTCGACCGCCCGGGCCGCCGGCACTTCTCGGCCGTCGCGCACCTGCCCGCGGTCGTCGCGATGATGAGCCGCGAGGTGATCGGCGGCGTGATGGCGGACCTTCCCCCCGGGCGGACGCTCCAGACGATGGCGTACAGCTGGACCGCGCTCTCGCGCCTCCTCTACGAGAAGTGCCTGCTCCTCACGATGCCGCTCCGCGACCGGCTCCTCCACGAGCTCGAGAGCCTCGCGCACGACTTCGGGCAGGCGCACCCGGACGGCACGCGGATCGACCTGCCGCTCACGCATGCCGACCTGGCCGCGCTCGTCGCCGGCTCGCGCGCGAAGGTGAGCCGTGCGGTCGCCGAGCTCAGACGCCGAGGCCTGCTCGACGTCGAAGGCCGCAGCTACATCGTCAAGCGCTCGGCCGCCGGGCAGGGCCGGTCGCCGCAGCGCTCGGTTGTGCCCTTTGGCACATGAATCGCGCGCCCGTCGCGCCCGGCGGCACGCCGGCGCATGTCGTCCGTCGCCGAGCCCCGGTAGAGACCCGACATGGACGACATCACGCGTGAGCTGACCGACCTCGTTGCGACGAAGTTCAAGGTCCCGCCGGAGCGGGTCCGTCTCGAGAGCGACTTCATCGCGGATTTCGGCGCCGACTCGCTCGCGCTCGTCGAGCTGGTGATGGCGCTCGAGGAGCGCCTCGGCGTGCGCATCGAGGACGAGGAGGCGGAGCGCGTGCGGACGTTCGCCGACGCCGTCGCGCTGGCGAAGACGAAGAGCGCGGCGTAGGGCGCGATGCCCGGCGCCGCGATCCTCGGCACCGGCCTCGCGGTTCCCGCGCACACGGTGTCGAACGACGACCTCGCGGGGTGGCTCGACACCTCCGACGAGTGGATCGTCGCGCGGACGGGCATCCGCACGCGGCGGACGGTCGACGGGACGGACGAGGCGACGTCGGACCTCGCCACGGCGGCGGCCCGCGCGGCGCTCGCGCGCGCGGAGACCGCGGCCGAGGAGCTCGACCTGGTCGCGGTCGCCACCTGCTCCGGCGACTTCGTGCTGCCCGCGACGGCGTGCGTCGTGCAGGCGGCGCTCGGGGCCCGGCGCGCGGCGGCGTTCGATCTGAACGCCGCGTGCTCGGGCTTCATCTACGGCCTCGCGCTCGCGGCCGGGATGCTCGCGACGGGCGCCGCGCGCCGCATCCTCCTCGTCGGCGCGGAGGTGTTCAGCCGCCACGTCGACTGGCACGACCGGACCACGGCCGTCCTCTTCGGCGACGGCGCGGGGGCCGTCGTGCTCGGGCCGGGCGACGACGTCCTCGGCACGTCGCTCGGGGCCGACGGGACGCGGGTGGGCGACCTGCTCATTCCGGCGGGCGGCTCGCGCCGCCCCGTCGACGAGGGCGCGCTCGCCGAGCGGCTCCACAAGATCCGCATGCACGGCGCCGAGGTCTTCCGCGCCGCGGTCGAATCGATGACGGCGGCGCTGCGCGACGCGGCGGCGCGCGCCGGCGTCCGGCCGGCGGACCTGCGCTGGGTGTTCGCGCACCAGGCGAACGCCCGCATCATCGCGGGGGTCGCCGAGCGGCTGGCGCTCCCGCTGTCGCGGTTTCCGATGAACGTCGACCGCTACGGGAACACGGGCGCCGCGACCATTCCGGTCCTCCTCGCCGAGGCGGCCGCCGCCGGCACGCTGTGCCCGGGCGATCTCATCGGGCTCACCGCCGCGGGCGCCGGGCTCACCTGGGCCGGCGCCGTGCTCCGCTGGAGCGGCGCCGCATGACGGGCCGCCGCGTCGTCGTCACGGGGCTCGGCATGGTGACGCCGCTCGGCGTCGGCGTGCCGGCGAACTGGGAGGCCGCGTGCGCCGGCCGCTCGGGCATCGCGGCGATCTCGCGCTTCGACGCCTCGGCGCTGCCGTGCCGGATCGCGGGAGAGGTGCGCGGCTTCCGTCCCGAGGACTGGGTGGAGCCGCGCGAGGTGGGCCGCATGGAGGACTTCATCCTCTACGCCATCGCCGCCGCCACCGAGGCCGTGCGCGACGCCGGGCTCGAGGTGACGGAGGAGACCGCGGAGCGGACGGGCGTCGTCATCGGCGTCGGGATCGGCGGGCTCGGCGGCATCGAGCGGAACCACGACGCGCTCGCGGCCGGCGGCCCGCGGCGGGTGTCGCCGTTCTTCATCCCGGCGGTCATCTCGAACCTCGCGCCCGCGCAGATCGCGATGCGGATCGGCGCGCGCGGGGTCAACATGGCGACGACGACGGCGTGCGCGTCGGGCGCGCACGCGATCGGGGAGGCCTTCGAGATGATCCGGAGCGGCCGGCAGGACGTCGTCGTCGCGGGCGGCGCGGAGGCCGCGATCACGCCGACGGCGATCGCGGGCTTCGGCGTCATGCGCGCGCTCGCGCGATGGGACGGGCCTGCGGAAGAGGCGTCGCGGCCGTTCGACGCCCGCCGCTGCGGCTTCGTGCTCGGCGAGGGTGCCGGGGTGGTCGTGCTCGAGGCCGAGTCGCTCGCCCGCGCGCGCGGCGCGCGCATCCACGGCGAGGTGCTCGGCTACGGTGCCAGCGCCGACGCCTACCACATCACGCAGCCGCTGCCCGACGGCGAGGGCGCCCGCCGCGCCATGGAGCGGGCGCTCGCCGAGGCCGGCGTGCCGGCGGACGCGGTCGGGCACGTGAACGCGCACGGGACGTCGACGAAGCAGGGTGACGTCGCCGAGACGCGCGCCCTGCACGCGGTCTTCGGCGCGCACGCGACGCGCCTCGCCGTGAGCGCGACGAAGTCGATGACGGGCCACCTCCTCGGCGCCGCGGGCGCCGTGGAGGCGATCTACACCGTCTTGGCGCTCCGCGACGGCGTCGTCCCGCCGACGATCAACCTCGAGGAGCCGGACGCGGAGTGCGACCTCGACTACGTCCCGCGCGAGGCGCGGGACGTGAAGGCCCGCTACGCGCTCTCCAACTCCTTCGGCTTCGGCGGCACGAACGCCTCCCTCCTCTTCGGCCGCGCCGCATGACCCGCGTCTGCCTCCACTGCGTCCTCCACCGCGCGCTCGAAGCCGAGCGCCAGGCGTTCGCCGCCCGCGGCCTCGACCCCCGCCTCGGCAAGACCGACGCCGTCTTCCTCCCGCTCCGGGCGAGCGAGGTCTACCGCGGCCTCCGCACGCTGCTCCGGGCCGCCCACGCACGCGCCGAGCGCGCGCCGGTCAAGCTCGCCGTCCTCGCGGCCGTGGGGAAGAGCCACGTCGAGGTGATCGCGACGGTGCTGCGCGGCCGGAAGTCCGAGGTGCTCTCGTGCGCCTTCCCGCTGACGGACGTCGCGAGCCTCTCGGGCGGCTTCGCCGAGCACGCCTGATCGGCGTTCCATACCGGCGCTCGCGCGCGCGGCGGGGCGGGGCGGCCGGGGCGCGGGGGGTCGCCGGCGCCTCCGCAGGGTCTAGTGCGCGCAACGAATCGCGCGTGGGACGCCTCGGCCTACGAGGCGCACTTGACCCGAGGACCGGAGCCGCCGACCCCCCGCGCCCCGGCCGCCCCGCCCCGCCGCGCGCGTACCGAAGGACGGTTTAGACCCCGAACAGGCGCGCCGCGTTCCCGCCGAGGTACTTCTCGACCGTCGCCTCCGGCACCGCCCACCGCGCGAGCGTCGCGCGGGCCTCCTCGACCGTGCCCGTGTCGTGCTGCGGGTACCGCGACCCCCACGCCGCGACGTCCTCGTACACGTCGGGCATGCGCGCGACCGGCGCCTCCCACGAGTCGAACCCGACCAGCGACGGCCGGTGGAAGAAGACGCGCTCGGGCTCCAGGCTCACGTCGCGGATGCCGGAGAAGAGCCAGAGATACGTCTCGGCCTTCTCGAGCGCGAGCGGCACCCAGGCGGCGCCCGCGTGGACGAGCGCGAGCTTGAGCTTCGGATACCGCTCCATGTGCCCGTAGAACGCGATCGCGGTCAGGAAGATCGACGCGTCCATGAACGGCGCCGCGGCCTCCGCCACGTCGTGGCCGATGCGGAGGTTCTTCGCGACACGCTCGAGGAAGGCGCCCTCGCACGACCACTCGGGGTTCGTGCTCCCCGGCGAGGGGTGGACGCACGCCGCCACGTCGAGCGTCTGGAGGCGCTCCCAGAGCGGATCGTACGCCGGGTGGTTCGGGAACCGGCCCTGGAAGAACGACGGGCGGACGAAGGCCGCGCGGAAGCCGCGCGCCGCGACGCGGTCGAGCTCGCGCACGGCGAAGCTCGGGTGCTGGAGCGGCAGCACGGCGACGGGGACCAGGCGGCGCGGGTCCGCGCGCGAGAAGTCCCAGAGCCAGTCGTTGTACGCGCGCGCGAGCGCGGCCGCCGCGTCCGCGTTCTCGACCAGCGGAAAGTGCTCCGCGAAGAGCGTCGGGAAGAGGAGCGCCGTCTCGACGCCCATCGCGTCCATGTCCGCGAGGCGGGCCTGCGGGTCGTGCGCGCCCGGCGTGATCGGGTGCGCGACGTCGGGGTCGAGCGCGCCGACGTCCTCGGGCGTCATCCCCGGCCGCCAGCAGGCCTGGCGGTTCACGCCGCTCCGCCGGAGCGAGCGGGCGGGCCGGCCGTTCAGCAGCGTCACCTCGAGGCCGAGTGGGTCGACCTCGTGCCAAAAGGCGCTTCGCGCGACGAGCCGGTGGTCGCGATCCAGGTACTGCTCCCAGACGTCGGTGGGCTCGAAGACGTGGCTGTCCACGTCGACGACGCGCGCGCGCCCGTTCGCGGCCGGCATCAATACGGCCTCAGCGCCTGCATGAGGATGCGCGGGTCGAGCTTCGCGAGGTCGAAGCCCGTGATGCCGTGCGCCCGCGGATCCGCCTCGACGGCGGCCCACTGCTCGAGCTCCTCGCCGCCGGGGAACCACGCCGGCCGCTCGAGCGGCGGCGGCTCCTCGCGGACGAAGACCTTGCCCTCGATGCCGTACATCCGCCGCGCGTTGCCGCCGAGGAGCTTCGCCTGCACCGGCTCCGGCACGCCGCACCGGCGCATCTCGCGGATCGCGCTCCACGAGTCGGCGCCGTCGTGGTGATACGCGTCGGAGGACCAGAGCCCGACGTCCTCGAACCGGTCCCACTGTCGGAAGACGGGCGTCTCGTCCGACTCGAACGCGATGAAGCACTGGGCCGCGAACGCCTCGCTCGGGAGGCGGTCGGTCTTCATGACGCGCTCGTTCGCGTAGAGCTTGAAGAGCCGATCCCAGTACGGGAGGAGCTGCGGGAGCCAGCTCGCGTTCGACTCGAAGATCGCCATGCGCAGGTTCGGGTAGAGGTCGAGCATCCCCGAGAGGAGCACCTGCGCGAGCCAGGCGACGGCCTCGAAGACGAAGCTGAGCGTCTGCACGTCGACCATGCGGCCGCCCAGGTGCATCTCGCCGGCGCGCGCGATCAGGTCGCCGGGCGACGTCATCGGGATCGGCGGGACCGCGTGCCGGATCGCCGCGCCCGCCTCCGGGTTGTGCGCCGGGAAGGTGTGCATCCCGAGGACGATCCCCGTCTCCTCGAGCTTCCGGAACACCTTGTCCATGGTGTTCGTCGGCGCGCCGCTCACCATGCTCGGGAAGACGTAGTTCGGGTAGCGGCCGCGCGCGTCGATCGGGCGGAGGAGCGCCACGCGGAAGCCCATCGAGCGGAGCCGGTCGAGCTCCTCGACCGTGTACCGGACGTTCTGGAGCGGGAGCCAGCCGGCGGGAAAGAGCCGGTCGGGCGCGGCGGCGCAGTAGTCCGTCACCCAGTCGTTGTACGCACGCGCGAGAGCGTACGCGCCGTCCGCGTTCTCGGCGAACGGGAAGTTCGCGACGAGCATCGTCGGGATGATCATGACCTGGTCGATGCCCATGAGATCCATCTCGCGGAGCCGCGCCTTCGGGTCGTACGCGCCCGCGTGCTCGACGTAGCGCCGCTGCTCCGCCGTGAGGCCGATCTGCTGGAGCTTCCGGAGGATCTTCTTGGACATCTGCGGGCCCGCGATGCAGATCGGGTTGTAGCCCGGGAAGTCCCCCGCGCCCCCGCCGATCACCGGCGTCCGCCCGTTCAGGATCGCCTGGTGCTCGTCCTTCCAGTACGTCTGCTTCACGAGGTCGCGGTACCTGGGCTCCACGTACCTGGACCAGATCTCGTTCGGGTCGTTGACGTGCGCGTCGCAGTCGAAGACGGGGAAGCTCTTCGTCACGCGTGCCTCGCCGTTCCCACTCATGCGCTTCCCCTACTGCCGCCCGCGCGACGCGGTCAAGGCGGGCGGCGTCGGATGGCGCCCGCGACGCCGCCGCGCTAAGGAGCCTCGATGCCGAAGACCCGCGCGCGACGGGTGGCGCCCGGCCCCGGCCCGGTCGCGGCCGTGCACCGGCTGCTGATCGCGACCGCGCTCGCGTGCGCCGTCTTCTTCGCGGTCTGGGAGCTGCGCGAGTGGCGCCGGACGGGCGCCGCGGAAGCGGCGGTCGTGACGGCGGTCGCGGCCGCTGCCGCGACGGGCATCGGGCTCTACCTCCGGAGCCTCCGCCGCCGCCTGAACGCGAAGCTCACCCCTCGGCGGACCCCCGACTGAGCGGGACGTACCGCACCGGCACGAATGCACCGGTCGGGGCCCGCCGGACGCCTGATGGATCGCGTGGTTGGTCGGGGCACGGGCGTTGCTGGCTCGGGCGCCCGTGCCCCGCCCTCTCGTCGTCGGCCTCGCCGTCGGCGTGGTGCTCGCCACGGCATCCGCCGTGCGTGCCGAGCGGCTCCTGACGCCGCTTCTCGCCGACGCCGTCCCGGGCGAGCACGCCGGGCTGCCCGGCGTCGCCCGCGCCCGGGCACTCGCCCTCGGCCGGACGGCGCTCGCCGCGCTGCGCGGCCGGGCGCTCGCCGCCCTCGAGGCCTTTCCGCTCGGCGTCGACCGGACCGTGGACCTCGACCTCGCGCGCATCGAGCCGTTCGCGCCCGGCGCCCGCGTCCAGGTCGTGCGGCCCGACGGCGTGCACGACGTGCCGCTCCCCGACGCGGTCTACTTCGCCGGGACGGTCCGCGGCGTGCCGGCGTCGCGCGCACTCCTCGTCGCCGGCCGCGACGAGGTGCACGGCTTCGTCGCGATGGACGGCGAGGCGTGGGCGTTCGGGCGCGACCCGACCGGGATGCACCGGACGTACGCCCTCCGCGACGTGAGCCTCGAGAGGCATCCGCCGCCGGGGGACTTCTGCGGCACGGACCTCTACCCGTCCCTCTTCCCGCCGCCGCGCCCGGCCGCCGACGTGACCGGCGCCGCGCCGCGCGCGCCCATCTACACGTCCGACATGGAGCTCCGGGTCGCGGTCGCGGTCGACACCGACGTCGAGCTCTGGAACCACTTCGGCAGTGACGAGGGGACGCTCGACTACCTGGCGAGCCTGCTCGCCGCGGCGAACGTCGTCTACGAGCGCGATCTCAAGCTGCGGCTGCAGTTCTCCTACGTCCGGCTCTGGTCCGCGGAGCCCGACCCGTGGACGGCCGCCGACACGGTGGGCGCGCTCTACGAGGTGCAGGACTACTGGACGACCTACGACGTGAGCGAGGCGGGGCCCCACGACCTCGTCCACTTCGTCTCCGGCAAGGCGGTGAACGGCGGGGTCGCGTGGGTCGGTACGGTGTGCGACGCGAGCTACGGATTCGGCGCGTCGCAGGTCTACGGCAGCTTCGACACGAGCGACCCGTCGCAGATCTGGGACGTGCTCGTCGTGACGCACGAGATCGGCCACAACCTCGGCACCGAGCACACCCACTGCTACGACCCGCCGATCGACCGCTGCTACGCCCAGGAGGCGGGCTGCTACAAGGGTACGGTCGTCCCCTCGCGCGGCGAGATCATGAGCTACTGCCACCTGCTCGGCGGCGGGCTCGGCAACATCGACATGCAGTTCACCCAGCGCGTCGTCGACAAGATCCGGTCGGTCGTCGACGACGCCGCGTGCCTCGCCCCCGTGACCCCGCCCGTCTGCGGCAACGGCATCCGCGAGTACGGCGAGGAGTGCGACGACGGCAACACGACCGACGGGGACGGCTGCACCGCGACCTGCCTGCGGGAGCCGCGCTGCGGCGACGGCTTCCTCGACGCGGGCGAGCAGTGCGACGACGGCGGCACCGCGGACGGCGACGGCTGCTCCGCGACGTGCCGGCACGAGCCGCGCTGCGGCGACGGGACGCTCGATGCGGGAGAGGAGTGCGACGACGGCGACGTGGTGGACGGCGACGGCTGCTCGGCGATCTGCCGGCGCGAGCCGTGTCTCGTCGTCTCCGCGCTCCAGAGGCTCTGGGCGGGGGCGAGCCTCTCGATGCGGCACGCCCGGCGCGGCGACGTGCTCTCGGTCGTGGGGGATTTCGGCCTCTCGCCGGCCGTCGGTCCGGTCGTGCCGACCACGACCGGCGTGCACCTGATGCTCGAGGGCCAGGCCGGCATGGCGCTCGACGCCGTCCTGCCCGCGAGCGCCTGGAGACGCCACGGGACCCGCTGGACGTACCGCGACCCGAAGGGCCGGATCGGCGGGCTCCGCAGCGTCGTCCTTCGCATCCGCGCCGTCGGCGGCGCCCCGGACATCGGTCTCACCGTGAAGGGGAAGGGCGTCTACGCGATCACGCCGGGCACGCCGCTCACCGCCTTCGTCCTCTTCGGGGACGAGGGCGCGAAGCTCGCCGGCGCGTGCGGGCGCTACACCTTCCCGAACGGCGCGTGCACGGCCCGCGGCCGCACGCGCCTCGTCTGCCGCTAGAAACGCGTGCGGGTGCGCGCGGCGGCGGCCGCCGCGTGCGCCGCGGCCGGCGCGCCGTGCGCCGGGATGGCACAGGCGTGGCGTCGCCGCGCGAATCCGGCGCGTCGGGACGGGCGCGGTGCGGAAGGCACGCCCGTTGCTCGTTCCGGCCGCCCATGCAGACCGCACGCCTCGCCACCCCGAAGACGGTCTTCGCGCTCGCCGCCGTTCTCGCCACCGCGTCCGCCGCGGCCGCGGAACGGCTCCTCTCGCCCGTCGCTGGGATGCGCGCGCCCGGCGCGGGCGGCGTGACCCGCGTCCAGACGCTCGCGCTCGGCCGGGCGGCGCTCGCCGACCTCCGCGCCCGTCCGCGCGCCGCCGTCCCGCAGTTCCCGATCGGTGCCGACGGTACGGTCGAGCTCGCGCTCCGGCGGTGGGAGCCGTTCGCGGCCGGGGCGCACGTGACGGTCTTCGGCGCGGACGGCGTGCGCGACTGGGACCCGACGGGCACCGCCTACTTCGTGGGCACGGTGAACGGCGATCCCCGCTCCCACGCGATGCTCGCCGCCGGACCCGACTCCGTCCACGGC
>DASRHG010000171.1:0-20079 GCA_035650655.1 Binatia bacterium
TTCTGCACGCTCCAGCTTGCCCACCTCGGCGCCGAGGTGATCCGCGTCGAGACGGCGACACGCCTCTGCGTCACCCGGCTCCTGCCCCCCTTCGCGGACTTCCAGGCCGGCCCGAACCGCAGCGGCTACTTCAACCAGTACAACCAGGGGAAGAAGAGCGTCACGCTCGATCTGAAGCGACCCGAGGCGATCGAGGTGGCCCGGCGTCTGTGCGGGAAGAGCGACGTCGTGGTGGAGAACTTCGCCGCCGGGGTCATGGACCGGATCGGCCTCGGCTGGGAGACGCTCCACGCGCGCCGCCCGGACCTGATCATGATCGGGCTCTCCGGCTACGGAGCGACCGGGCCGGACCGCGACAAGGTGTCGTACGGGCCGGCTCAGGTGCCGCTCTCGGGCCTCTCGTCGGTGACGGGGTACCGCGGCTTTCCGCCCATGCACGTCGGCATCTCGTACGGCGACCCGACGGCGGGCCTCCACGGTGCGGTGGCAGTCCTCGCCGCCCTCCTCCACCGCGCGCGCACGGGCGAGGGCCAGTACATCGACCTCTCACAGTGGGAGACGTCGATGGCCGTCCTGCCGGAGGCGATTCTCGACTGGACGATGAACGGCCGCCAGCCGCCGCGCGACGGGAACCGCGATGCGGCGATGGCGCCGCACGGGGTCTTCCGCGCCGCGGGGGACGACCGCTGGATCGCGGTCGCGGTCCAGGACGACGCCGCCTGGGGCCGCCTGGCGACGCTGCTCGGGCGCCCCGAGCTCGGCGACGACCCGCGCTACGCGACCGTCGTCGGGCGCAAGCGCCACGAGGACGAGCTCGAGGAGCTCCTGACGGCGTGGACGCGCACCCGGACGCCCGAGGAGGCGACGGCGACGCTGCAGGCCGCCGGCATCGCGGCCTTCACCGCGGCGACGAACCGGGACATCGCCGAAGACCCGCACCTGAACGCGCGCGGCTACTTCGTGGAGCTCGAGCACCCCGAGGTCGGCACGCGGCGGCACACCGGCGTCCCCTGGCGCATGTCGGCGAGCGACTGCCGGGTGCGGCGCCCGGCGCCCTGCCTCGGCGCGGACACGAACCAGGTGCTCCGCGACGTGTGCGGCTACGACGACGCCGAGATCGAGCGCCTGCGCGCGGCGCAGGTCCTCGCCTGACGTCCCCCCTCACCGCCGGTGCCGCGACCACGGCAGCAGCCGGCGGACGCTGCGCCGGACGTCGGCGCTCGCGACGATCATGCCCGTGGCGAGGGCGACGTACGCCGTCGCCTCGATGAAACGCGCGAACGGGTGCGTGAAGACGAACTGCGGAACGAAGAGGATGAAGAGCAGCACGGCCTCGACGACCGAGAACTGGAAGTCCGCGATGACGACGAGCGCGAACAGGGACTGCGCCGCAGTCAGGAAGATCTCCTCGCGCTGCCGCCCGTCGAGGTGCATGGGTCCGAAGCCGCCGTGGGACAGGGCGAACGCCGCGGGCAGCGCACCGACGAGCACCGTCCACTGATTCACCTTCGACGAGATGAGCGTCCCCATCCCCGCGGCCGCCGCCCCGCGAAGCGCGAAGAGTATCGCGACGATGAACTCGGGCGACTCCGAGGCGAGCGGCGCGAGCCACTGGACGAGCAGGAACTCGTCGATGCCGAGCCGGCGTCCGGTCGCGACCAGGCTCTCGGCGAACGGCTCCGCGGCGGTGAAGATGGCGGCCCCCGAGAAGAGGAAGATCCCGACGACGGCGAGGCGGCGCCGGAGCGGCCCGAGCCGCGCGATCGCCTCGGCCGGTCCCTCGAGCTCGGGGGCGACGTGATGGGTCCGTCCCGCCGCACCCATGTAGAACGCGAAGATGGCGAAGAAGACGACCGAATCGAGGAGCGACAGCGTCCCCTTCACCGGAATGACGAAGGCGTAGAGGGTCGCGAGGGCGAGGTAGTTCACCTCGACCGACTGCTCGCGGGGAAGGCGGATGCTGGCGAGGCGGCCGCGCGACCGGGCCCAGAGCAGCAGCACGGGCACGGCCCACCCGACGCCGATCAGCAGGCGGTTCGCCCCGGTCATGTTCGCCGTCGCGTACGCGGTGTAGGCCGGGTCCTTCCCCGCCCGCCACGCGAAGTAGACGTCGACCGCGTACTCGGGGAAGACCGCGACCAGCGCGAGGAACGCGAGCGCCAGCGCGCGCGAGATGTCGAGCTGCGCCACCTCGGTCGCCCAGGAGAGCGCGAACGCGGCGCCGAAGATCCCGAGGCCGGACGCCACGGCGGTCGGCACCGGCTCCTGCACGAGGCCGCCGAAGTGGAGGACGAACCACGCCGTCGGGAGCGCGAGCGACGAGGCGAGCCACGCGAGCACGGGCATCACGCCGACGGGTCCCGGACGTCGAGCGCGCCGAGCACGCCGCCCGATAGCAGATGGGAGACCCTCACGCGAGATCGCGCGCGAGTGCCAGGAGCTCCGTGGCCGCCACCCGACGCCGTTCCCACGCCTCGTGCAGCGGCACGCGCACGATCGCGCCGCAGGACTCGCCGACCATCGCCCCCCCACCGTCGAGCAGGACGTCGACGGCCGCGGCGCCGAGACGGCTCGCGAGGATGCGGTCGCGTGCCGTCGGCGTCCCGCCCCGCTGGATGTGACCGAGGACGCACACGCGCGGCTCGATCCCCGCGTCCCGCCGGATCGCCTCCGCGATCCGGAAGGAGGAGCCCTGCTCGCCGCTCTCCGCGACCACGATGATGCTGCTCCGCTTGCCGCGGTCCCAGCTGCGGCGCAGCTCGCGTGCGAGCCGCGGGACGTCGAGGGGCGCCTCGGGGATCACGACGTCCTCGGCTCCGCCGGCGAGCCCCACGTGCAGCGCGATCTCGCCGCACGTCCGTCCCATCACCTCCACCAGGAAGAGCCGCTCGTGCGACGCCGCCGTGTCGCGGATGCGGTCGATCGCCTCGAGCGCCGTGTTGACGGCGGTGTCGAACCCGACCGTGTAGTCGGAGCCGTAGACGTCGTTGTCGATCGTCCCCGGCACACCGGCGACGACCACGCCGTGCTCCGCCGCGAGCAGCGTGGCGCCGTGGAACGTACCCTCGCCGCCGATCACGACGACGCCCTCGACGCCGGCATCGCGGAGCACCGCCGCGGCGCGCGCGCGCCCGGCCGGCTGGAGGAACTCCTCGCACCGCGACGTGCCGAGGACCGTCCCCCCGTGCTGGATGACGTTCGCGACGCCGGCGCGCGTCATCGGACGGAGCTCGCCAGCGAGCAGGCCGGCGTAGCCCCGGCGGATGCCGATCACCTCGAGACCGCGGGTGAGCGCGTGGCGGACGACGGCGCGGATCGCGGCGTTCATGCCCGGCGCGTCGCCGCCGCTCGTGAGGACCCCGATGCGTCGCATCCGGGCTCTATACCTCAGAGCGCGACGCGTCGCAGCCGGAGGGCGTTCGCGATGACGGACACCGACGAGAGGCTCATCGCCGCGCTCGCGACGATCGGGCTCAGAAGGAGCCCGAAGGCGGGGTACAGCACGCCCGCGGCGAGCGGGATGCCGAGCGTGTTGTAGACGAAGGCGAAGGCGAGGTTCTCGCGGATGTTGCGCCGGGTCGCACGCGAGAGCCGCCGCGCGCGCGCAACGCCGCGGAGGTCGCCGCGAACGAGGATCACCTGCGCGCTCTGGATCGCCACGTCCGTTCCCGTGCCCATCGCGATCCCGACGTCGGCGCGCGCGAGAGCCGGCGCGTCGTTGATCCCGTCGCCCGCCATGGCGACGGTGCCGCCGGCCCGCCGGAACCGGTCGACCGTCGCGCTCTTCTCCGCGGGCCGGACCCCGGCGGCGACCTCGTCGAGGCCGAGCGAGTGCGCAACCGCCTCCGCGGTCGTGCGGTTGTCGCCGGTCACCATGACGATGCGGACGCCGTCGGCGTGCAGGAGGCGCACCGCCTCGGGCGTCGTCGTCTTCACGGGATCGACGACCGCGACGAGCCCGAGCGCCCGGCGGTCCGCCGCGACGTACGTGACCGTGCGGCCGCGGGCACGGAGCGCTTCGGCCGTCGCCTCGAGGGGCGCGGTGTCGACCCCCTCGGCTTCGAGCAGCGCGCGGTTTCCGAGGAGCACGCGGCGGCCGTCGACCGCGCCCCGCACGCCCGCGCCGGGGACGACCGCGAAGTCCCCGACCGCTGGCACCTCGATCCGCCGCTCGCTCGCCGCCCCCGTCACGGCGGCCGCGAGCGGATGTTCGCTGCCTCGCTCGAGCGCCGCGGCGAGCGCGAGCACCTCGCGCTCGCCCGCGCCCGGGGCGGGGACGACCTCGCTCACCTTCGGCTTGCCCTCCGTCAACGTCCCCGTCTTGTCGACGAGCAGCGTGTCGACGACGGCGAGCGTCTCGAGGGCCTCGGCGTCGCGGACGAGGACGCCCGCATGCGCGCCGCGGCCCGTGGCGACCATGATCGACATCGGCGTCGCGAGGCCGAGCGCGCACGGGCAGGCGATGATCAGGACGGCGACCGCGTTCACGAGGGCGTGCGCGAGCGCCGGCGGCGGCCCAACGACCGTCCACACGACGAACGTGACGAGCGCGACGACGACGACGGCCGGCACGAAGACGGCGGAGACCCGATCGACGAGCCGTTCGACGGGTGCCCGGGTGCGCTGCGCCTCGGAGACGAGGCGCACGATCTGCGCGAGGAGGGTCTCGCTCCCGATCCGCTCGGCGCGCAGGACGAAGCCGCCGGGGCCGTTCACGGTGCCGGTCGCGACGCGGTCCCCGGGCCCCTTCTCGACCGGGATCGGCTCGCCCGTCAGCATGGACTCGTCGACGCTGCTCCGCCCCTCCTCGACGACGCCGTCGGCGGGGATCCGCTCCCCGGGGCGGACGCGGAGCCGGTCACCGACCCGGAGCGCCTCGATCGCCACGTCCTCCTCGTGGGAGCCGACGATCCGTCGCGCCGTCCGGGGCGCGAGGCCGAGCAGCGCGCGCACGGCGCTGCCCGTCTGCGCGCGCGCGCGGAGCTCGAGCACCTGGCCCAGGAGGACGAGGACGACGATCACCGCCGCGGCCTCGAAGTACACCGGCACGGTCCCGTCCGGCAGGCGAAACGCCGGCGGGAAGACGCCGGGCGCCATCGTCGCGACGACGCTCGCCAGGAACGCGGCGCCCGTCCCGAGCCCGATCAGGGTGAACATGTTCGGGTGGCGGGCACGGACCGAGCCCCACGCCCGCACGAAGAAGGGGGCGCCCGCCCAAACGACGACCGGTGTCGCGAGCACGAGCTCCACCCACGTCCGGAGAGCGCCGGGAAGCACGTGCTCCGCCATGTCGAGCACGACGAGCGGCACGGTGAGGGCCGCGCCGAGCCCGAGCCGCCGCCGCATGTCCCGCAGCTCGGGACTCGTCTCCTCCTCGGCCGTGACGGCGGCCGGCTCGAGCGCCATGCCGCAGAGCGGGCACGCGCCCGGGCCGCGCTGGCGGATCTGGGGGTGCATCGGGCAGGTGTACTCGCGGTCGTCGGCCGCGGCCGTCGGGGCCGGCGCGGCCGGCGCCGTGAAGCGCTCGCGGCAGCGCGCGCTGCAGAAGAAGTGCTCGGCATCCCCGACGCGGGCCGTGCGCCCTGCCGCCCGGGCCGCGGCCTCGTCGACCGTCATGCCGCAGATGGGATCCCGCGCCATGCGCGATCACCGCCGGCCGCCGCGCCGCCGCGGCGACCCCGCGGGGTCGCCGCGCAGGGCGGCGGCGAAACGCTCCGCCGTCTGGCGCAGCCCCGCGTTCAGGATCTCCTCCCGCGTGAGCCACCGCCCGCCCGCCTGCACGAACTTCCCGAGGTCGAGGAGGTTCTCGCTGAGCGCCTGCTGCGTGTAGTCGAAGCGTTCGACGGTGAGGACGGCGCCGTCCGACGCCCGCACGAGCGCCGCCTGGAACGCGACGGAGGCCGGCGCGTTCGCCGCCCACGCGGTGCCGTCGCGCTCCCGGTACCGCGAGACCGCGCCGAGCACGACGAGGTTCGCCCCCACCTTCTTCGCGACGCGGCTCGCGAGCCGCGGGTCGTACGCGCCGCGGTCGGTGAGCGCGGCGGCACCGAGCGCGACGTCGCTGTCGACGACGGCGACGCCCGCGGCGGCGAGGTGGCCCGACAGCGTCCGCGCGACGCGCTCGCCGAGCTCTTCCTCGTCCGGCGCCGGCGCCGCGTCGCCGCCGAACGTCGCCTCGGGCGAGAGCTCGCCGCCCGCGCGGAAGGCGAGGACCGCGACGACGGGCCGGTCGCCGGCCCCGAGGGGTGGAGGCGGCGCGGCCGTCCGCTCCGCGCAGCCGAGGAGGAGCGGGCCGAGGAGCAGCGCGCCGAGAGGGGCCGAGCGCATGCCGGCTTCTACACCGCGGGCGCGTGCCGGTCGACCGCTGGCAATCGTGCGCGCCGTTCGCTACCGCACGTCGATGCACGCGCTCTTCGCCTTCCTGGTCGGTCTCGCGGGCGGCGGCCTCGGCGGCCTCGTCGGTCTGGGAGGCGGCTTCGTCATGGTGCCCCTCCTCGTCTACCTGTTCCGCATGTCGCAGCACGACGCGCAGGGGACGTCGCTCGCGATCCTCCTCCTCCCCGTCGGCATCCTGTCCCTCGTCCCGTACTGGCGCGCCGGCCACGTCCGCATCGACGTCGCCGCGTGGGCGGCGCTCGGCTTCCTCGTCGGCGGCTTCGGCGGCGGGACGCTCGCCCAGCTCCTCTCGGGACCGGGGCTGCGCCGCCTCTTCGCGGTTCTCCTCCTCGGCGTCGCCCTCGATCTCCTCCGGCGCTAGGCCAGCGGGACCCTCCGAACGCGTGCGCAGGGCGCGCAGCGGCCCACGTTCGTTGTGTCGCGCCCCCCGCGAGGGCTAAACAGGCCCGATGCGCTTCGTCGACCGCCTCCGTCCCGAGCTGATCCGTGTGGCGCCGGCGTGGCGCACGTTCGCGGAGACGGTGGATGGGCTGCTCGCCGCGTTGGTCGCCGCGCACGAGCTGCCCGCCGCGCTCGCCGCGTCCGCAGCCGCGGCGATCGGACGGCGCGAAGCGGAAGCCTCGACGGCGCTGCTCGACATCGCCGCCGGGGTCCCGCACGCGCGCCTCCCCGGTCTGCCGCGGGCACTGGTCGCGATCGCCGCCGATCGCGCGGGCCTCTACGAGGCGGTGCCGACGGTCTCCATTCAGATCGTCGCGCTCGTGCTCTCGCCCCCGGCCGCCGTGGCCGACCACCTGTCGATCCTCGCCGACATGAGCACGCTCCTCCGCTCCGGGGAGCTGCGCGCCTCCCTGCTCGGGGCCCGCGACGGCGCGGAGGCGCTCACGGCACTGCGCCGGCACGCCCGCGGCATGCCGTGACCGTCACACCTCCCAGGCGACGTACTCGTCGAACGTCCGACCGCCGACGCCGATCGCGTACGGCCCGGCGAGCCGGTACGCTGCGTCGGCCGGCGGCAGCCGCAGCCGCGCCCGATCGTCGGCGATCGCGGCACGCACCGTCTCCGCGTCGGGCGGTGGTGCGCCGCGAGCGACGCGAAGGACGACGAGTGCGGACGGTCCCATGACGTCGAAAGATTCCGGGCGCGGCGGCGGATTGCAACCCTTCACGACGCGCCTCACCTCATTTCGGTTTTGACGCACCGTCCCGGGCGGGCTACGATCGCCCCTCGTGATTCTCGGACGCGCACTCGACGCCGGACTCGGCGCCGTCGGCACGCTGCTCGAATGCACCCGCGTCCTCGTCGATCGCCTCGCGGCACGCGTCCTGCCCCTCGCGCGGCGCGCGGTCGAGCGGCTCGGCGCGGAGCCCCAGTCCCTCGAGACGCCGACCGAGGCGACCCCCGCGCGACCCGGCGGCCCGCAGGACGAGGTGGAAGGTGCGAAGTACTATCTCGGACCCGCGGCCGAGCCGGCAGGTCGCCCGCCGGCAGCCGAGCCGGCGGGTCGCCCCTCGGCACCCGCGCCCGCTCCCGAGCGCGTCGTCGGGCGCGAGCTCGCGGAGCTGCCGCGCGCGTACGGGGACGACCGCCTCGTCCTGCTCGTCCGCGATCCGTGGTGGGTCTACGCGTACTGGGAGGTGACGCCGAACACGCGCATCGCCGCGCTGCGCGAGCTCGGCGCGGAGGCCGAGGGTGCGCGCGAGCTGGTCCGCGTCTACGACGTGACGTTCATCACCTTCACGGGCGACAATGCCTGGCGGTCGTTCGACGTCGAGATCACGCCCGGCGCGGATCATTGGTACGTGAACGTGGGACGTCCGGCGACGTCGTTCTGCGCCGAGCTCGGGCTCTTGACGCCCGCGGGCCGATTTCGGCCGCTCGTCCGCTCGAACACCGTCACGACGCCGCGCTCGTCGCCCTCACCGGACACGAGCGTGCGGTGGGTCGAGTTGCGCCCCAACGAGCCGCCGGTCGAGACGCGGGCCGCCTGGAACGGGGGTCGCGTCCCGGGACCCGCGGGCACGGCCGCCACGACTGGTCCCTCGCCCGTCGACGAGCGCCCGCGTTCGAGCGACGTTCACGCCGGCCGCTCCCGCTGACCGCAACGTCCCCGATGGCACACGGGAGCCTCGCCTTCGTCCTGCACGCGCATCTCCCCTACGTCCGCCATCCCGAGCACGAGGACTTCCTCGAGGAGCGGTGGCTCTTCGAGGCGATCACCGAGACGTACATCCCGCTCCTCGAAGCGCTCGACGCGCTCGACCGCGACCGCGTCCCGGCGCGCCTCACGCTGTCGCTCAGCCCCCCGCTCCTCGGGATGCTCGCCGATCCGCTCCTCCGCCGCCGCTACCTGAGGCATCTCGATCACCTCGTCGAGCTCGCGGAGAAGGAGGAGCGCCGCACCCGGCCGCTCCCGGAGTTCCACGGGCTCGCCGAGATGTACCTCGCGCGCTTCTACCGCGCGCGCGCCGTCTTCCTCGACGAGTGGCAGCAGGACCTGACCGGCGCCTTCCGCACGTTCCAGGAGCGCGGCTTGATCGACGTGATCACGTGCGCCGCGACGCACGGGTTCCTGCCGCTGCTCTCCGTCAGCCCCGCCGCCGTCCGCGCTCAGATCGAGGTGGCCGCGAGCGAGTACCGCCGCTTTTTCGGGCGGCCGCTCCACGGCTTCTGGCTCCCGGAGTGTGCGTACCAGCCCGGCCTCGACGCCGAGCTCGCGCGCGTCGGCATCCGGTACTTCTTCGTCGACACGCACGGCATCGCGAACGCCACGCCGCGCCCCGTCTACGGCGTGTACGCTCCGATCGCGTGTGACTCGGGGGTCGCGGCGTTCGGGCGGGACCCGGACAGCTCGAAGCAGGTCTGGAGCGCCGAGGAGGGCTACCCCGGCGACTCCTGGTACCGCGATTTCTACCGCGACATCGGCTTCGACCTCGACTACGGGTACGTTCGGCCGTACCTGCCGCCGACGGGCCAGCGGATCCACACCGGGGTCAAGTACCACCGCATCACCGGCAAGACGGACCACAAGGAGCCGTACGACCCGGCGCGCGCGCGGCAGCAGGCCGAGGCACACGCCGCGCACTTCGTCGACGCGCGCCGGCGGCAGGTCGAGTGGCTCGCGCGCTCGATGGACCGGCCCCCGATCATCGTCTGTCCCTACGACGCGGAGCTCTTCGGTCACTGGTGGTTCGAGGGCCCGCTCTGGCTCGAGCTCGTGCTCCGGCGGCTGGCGACGACGCCCGAGGTCGCGTCCGTCACGCCGCGCGACGACCTCGAGCGTCATTCGACGGTGCAGCGGGCGACGCCCGCCGCCTCGACGTGGGGTTGGAAGGGCTACAACGAGGTGTGGCTGAGCGGTCAGAACGACTGGATCTACCGACACCTGCACGCGGCGGCCGACCGCCTCCAGACCCTCTGCCGGCGGTATCCGAGCGCGGACGAGCGGACGCGACGCGCGCTCACCCAGGCGCTCCGCGAGCTGTTCCTCGCCCAGGCGAGCGACTGGGCCTTCATGATGTCCCGCGAGACGACGACGGAGTACGCCGTCCGTCGTACGCACGACCACGTTCTGCGCTGCCTCGAGCTCTGCACCGCCCTCGAGCGCGTCGACATCGACGATCACCGCCTCGCGGCGCTCGAGGACAGCGACAATCTCTTCCCCACCCTCGACTACCGCCTCCTCGTCTGAGTCCCACCGGGACGCCGGGAGCTTGTCACGCCGCCGGCCTTGCCCTACAGTCGCCACGTTCGATGTCGACCGCGATCGTCGCGCTGGTGCTCCTCCCGGTCGCGCTCGCGTTGCTCGCCGGGTTGCTCGCGCTGCTCGCCCGACCGCTCGCCGAGCCGGCGATGGCCGCGGTCGAACGCGCCCGCTTCCGTCGCGCCGTCGCGCGCGTCGCGCGCGCCGACGCGCAGCTCCACGCGCGCCAGCGCGAAGCCGCGCTGCGCGAGCTGGAGGCCGCCTTCTGCCTGATGACGGTCCGGGCCGACGCGCGCCTCGCGGAGCAGATCGCCCGGCACCACACGGGACTCCTGTCGCGGCTCCTGTCGGTGGCGGACGACATTCCGCGGCAGCGCGTCCGCCTGCTCGCGCTCGCGAAGGTCGACCGCCTCCTCGATCGCCGCGTGGAGATGCAGCGCGCGTATCTCCAGCTCCGGAGCCGGCCGCTGCGCGACAGTCGGCGGTTGCAGCTCGAGCGCGAGCTACGGCGCAACGCGCGCGAGACGCGCGCCGCGGTGCGCGAGCTCGTCGCAGACCTCCAGGTGATGGGCGCGCGTACGGCCGCGGTGCAGTAGCCCGGATCCGACGGTCGGAAGCGCACACACCCCCTTGGCGCGAATTTTTCCTTGCATCTGGGTGACGAGGAGACTATGTCCGACGTGCGATCCGTCTCCGACGTTGGGGAGTGCGCGGGCCGCGAGACGGGCAGTTCTTCCCGGGCAACTCATGAGGGCGCGCAGCGACGTCCCGGCCGAGCGGGGCGAGCGCGGGTGGTCGTCTGCGCAGTGGGCATTCCGGAGCGGCGGGACGCGAGAAGACGCACGGAGGCGGCGTCGTGCGGACTTCTCAACAGCTGTGGATTGAGGGAGAGCCCGTGACGCAGACGCAACGCCGGACGGTCGGCGGGGTGGAGGCGGTGGACGAGGCAGACCGCGTACCGGAGTCGGGGCTGGCCTGGGAGCGCGTGTGCGCCGCCGTTCGCGCGCGCATCGGCGACCAGAACTACCGCGCCTGGATCGCGCCGCTCCGCAGCGCGTGGACGCCCGACGCGCTCGTGCTCGAGGCACCCGACGCGGCGACGCGCAGCTGGGTGCTGCGGCACTTCGCGCGCGCCATCGAGGGCGCCGTCGCCGCGACCCTGCACCGGCCCTGGCCGGTCCGCCTCGAGCTCGCGAAGGCGCCGCCGCCGCTGCCGATCCGGACGAGCCCGCCGCCCGGGGGCCACACCTTCGACGCGTTCGTCGTCGGACGGTCGAACGGTGCGGCGTACGCGGCCGCCCGGGCCGTCGTCGCGGAGGGTCGCTCGCCGCTCTTCATCCACGGGCCCGTGGGCGTCGGAAAGACGCATCTCCTCCACGCCGTCCACCATGCGCTCGCGGCCTGCGGGACCCTCGTCGCCTGCCTGCCCGCCGCGCACCTCGTCTCGAGCCTCGTGGGCGCATACGGCGGACGCTCGCACGAGGCGTTCTGGCGCGACCTCTCGCCGCTCGGCGCGCTGCTGCTCGACGACGTCCACTCGCTCGCCGGGCAGGAGGAGGTGCAGGAGCGGCTCATGGACGCGCTCGGCGCCTGGGTCGACGGCGGACGGGTCCTCGTTCTCACGTGCGACCGCCCGCCGCACGATCTGCCCGAGCTCGCCGCCCGGCTGCGCCATCGTTTCGAGGGCGACCTCATCGCCCGCATCGCGCCGCCGGAGCCCGCGCTGCGGGTCGCCATCCTCGAGCAGAAGGCGCGCGCCCGCGGGCTGCCGATCGACCCCGGGGTCGCCGGCTGGCTCGCGGCCCGGATCGGCGGCAACGTCCGCCGGCTCGAGGGCGCGCTCACGAAGCTCGGCGCCCACGCCTCGCTGCTCGGGCGGAAGATCGACCTCCGGCTCGCGGAGGAGGCCGTGCCCGAGTTGCTCGCGCCGCCATGCCGGCCGCTCACCGTCGACCGCATCGTCGCCGAGACCGCCGCGGCCTTCGGCGCCGCGGCGCGAACGGTCCGCGGGCGCAGTCGGAAGGCAGCCCTCGTGCTGCCGCGCCAGGTGGCGATGTACCTCGCGCGGAAGCTCCTCGCCCGGCCGTTCACCGAGCTCGCACGCGCGTTCGCGCGCGACCACACGACCGTCATGCACGCCTGGGATGCGGTGACGGCGCGGCTCGGGACGGATCCGCGGCTCGCGCACAAGGTCGAGGACATCGAGCGGCGTCTCGTCGCGGATGGGGAAAGCGAGTGAGGTGAGGATGGCGGACAGCGTGGCGGGGCTCATCGTGGCGGGCGGCGCGCCGCTCGACATTCTCGGTCTTCCCCACGAGGCGGCGCTCACCCCGTTCGGCGGGAAGTACCGCTTCATCGACTTCGCCCTCGCGACGCTCGCGAACTCCCGCGTGCAGACGGCCGGCGTCACGGCGCCGAGCCCCAGCGCCGCGCTCCGCTCGCACCTGGCGGGCTCGGCGCGCGTCCGCGGCCGCCGTCCCTCCCTGATCGCCCTGCCCGGCACGGCGGCGCCGAGCCGCGCCGGCCGCATCGTCCAGGCCCTCGCCGGCTGCCGGGACCTGCTCCGCGGGCACGAGCGTGCGACGCTCGTCGTGCTCCTCGCCGATCACATCCTCCAGCTCGACGTCCGGCAGCTCGTCCGCGCGCACCGGGACCTCGCGGCCGACGTGACGCTCGCCTCCCTCCCCGTTCCCCTCGCCGAGGCCGCGCGGCGCACCGTCCTCCGCGTCGGCAGCGACCAACGGGTGCACGACGTGCAGCACGCCCCGGTCCACCCCGCGACCGCGCCCGGAAGCCGGGGCCTCGCGCTCGGATGGGCCGGGGACCTCGTCCTCGACACCGAGGCGCTGCCGGGCCTCCTCGAGGCCCTCGCGCCCGCCGCCGCCCGCGACGACGCGGACGTCCTCGATCCGCTCGTCGAGCGGTGGCGCGTGATGGCCTACGACGTGCTCGACAACCGGCTCCCCGGCCGCACGGACGGCGGGGGCGCGTACTGGCACGAGGCGACGTCGATCGAGGCGTACTACGACGCCCACATGGACCTCTGTACGCCGCGTCCGACGCTCGATCTCTACAACGCCGCCTGGCCGGTCCGTCCGGTGGCGACGGGACTCGGTCCCGCCAAGGTCGTCGCCGACGCGGCCGGCCGCGCCGGCCAGGCCCTCAACACCCTCGTGTCCGACGGCGCGGTCATTCGCGGCGGCGTCGCGATCAACACCGTCCTCGGACACGGCGTCGTGATCGAGAGCGGCGCCGAGGTGGAGGACTCGGTCCTCCTCGATGGCTGCCGCATCGAGCGCGGCGCCCGCGTTCGCCGCGCGGTCGTCGGCGCGGGCGCGGTCGTCCCCGAGGAGGCGCGGATCGGCTACGACCTGCCGGCGGCGCCGCCGTGGCGCGCGATGTCGTCGGGTCTCACCATCGTACCATCCGAGCTTGCCGACGCGCGCTGACGATCCTTCCCTCCGCACGTCGGCTCGGTATACTCGCCGATTCGGCGCCGCCGCGGACGGCGCGCGCCGTGCGACCGCCCACGCCATGGAGCCGACGGCCCCCGCCGCGATCGAGATCTTCGGTGCCCGCGAGCACAACCTGAAGGGCATCGACGTCCGCGTCCCGACCCCGGCGCTCACGGTCGTCACCGGCGTCTCGGGCTCCGGCAAGTCGTCGCTCGCCTTCGACGTGCTCTACGCCGAGGGGCAGCGCCGCTACGTCGAGAGCTTCTCGGCCTACGCGCGCCAGTTCCTCGACCGGATGGACAAGCCGCACGTCGAGCGCATCGACGGCATCCTGCCCGCGATCGCGATCGACCAGAGCCGGCCGGTGAAGACGTCACGGTCGACGGTCGGGACGATGACCGAGCTCCACGACTACCTGAAGCTGCTTCTCGCGAAGGTCGGCGTGCCGCACTGCCGGCGCTGCGGGCGTCCCGTCGCCCGCGACTCGGCCGAGAGCGCCGCCGACCACCTCCTCGCCGAGCACGCCGACGCCCGCGTCCTCGTCACGTTCTCCCTCCCGACGCCCGCCGACCTGCCCGCGGCGACCATCCGCGAGGGCCTGCTCGCCGGCGGCTTCGTCCGCGCGCTCGGGCCGGCCGGCGTCGTGGAGATCGAGTCCGCCCCCGAGCTTCCCGTGGTCGACGGGCTCCTCACCGTCGTGCAGGACCGGCTGCGCGTACGCCGGGCGGAGCGCGCGCGGCTCGTCGACTCCCTCGAGCAGGGGCTCCGGCACGGGCGCGGGCGGGTCGCGGTCGTCCTCGTCGACGACGGCGGCCGCGTCCTGCGCTTCTCGAGCGCCCTCGAGTGCGCGCAGTGCGGCTTCGCGGTGCGCGAGCCCGTTCCGAACCTCTTCTCCTTCAACAGCCCGCTCGGGGCGTGCGAGACGTGCCGCGGCTTCGGGCGCATCATCGACCTCGATCTCGACCTGGTCGTGCCCGATCCGCGCCGCTCGATCGCGGGCGACGCGATCAAGCCGTGGTCGACGAAATCGACCGCCTGGGAGCGCTCGACGCTCCTCAAGTTCTGCCGCCGGCGCGGGATCCCGATCAACGTCCCGTGGGCGGAGCTCGACGAGACGCACCGCCAGCTCGTCCTCGACGGCGAGGGGGTCGGCCGCCGCAGCCGCTACTGGGGCGTCCGGCCGTGGTTCAAGTGGCTCGAGGGGCGGACGTACCGGATGCACGTCCGCGTCTTCCTCTCGCGCTACCGGAGCTACACCCTCTGCCCCGCCTGCGACGGCGCGCGCGTGAAGCCAGAGGCGCTCGACTTCCGCGTCGGCGGGAAGACGATCGCGGAGATCGCCCGCCTCCCGATCGGCGAGGCGGCGGCGTTCTTCGCGAATCTCGCCCTGCCCTCCCGGCAGGCCGAGGAGGTCGCGGGCGTGATCCTCGGCGAGGTGCGGAGCCGGCTCCGCTACCTGGTGGAGGTCGGGCTCGAGTACCTGACGCTCGACCGGCAGTCGCGGACGCTCTCGGGCGGCGAGCTCGAGCGCGTGGACCTGACGACCGCACTCGGCTCCTCGCTGGTCAACACGCTCTACGTCCTCGACGAGCCGTCGATCGGACTCCACCCGCGCGACACGGAGCGCCTGACGCGCATCCTCCACCGGCTGCGGGATCAGGGGAACGCGGTCGTCGTCGTCGAGCACGACCCGACGATCATCCGCGCCGCCGACCACGTGATCGACCTCGGCCCGGGTGCGGGCGAGCGCGGCGGCCAGGTCGTGTACGCCGGCCCCGCCGCCGAGCTCGCCCGCGCGCGCGGCTCCCTCACCGCCGACTACCTGAGCGGCCGGCGGACGATCCCCCTGCCCCGCAAGCGACGGCGGCCGGTCCCCGGGCTCGCGCTCGGCATCCGGGGAGCGGCCGCGAACAACCTCCGCGACGTCGACGTCGACGTCCCGCTCGCCTGCTTCGTCGTCGTGACCGGCGTGTCGGGGTCCGGGAAGTCGACGCTCATCGAGGACGTCCTCTACCGCGGCTTGAAGAAGCGGCGCGGCGAGCCCGTCGGCGTTCCCGGCGCGTGCCGGGCGATCGAGGGCGCGGAGCGCGTCGCGGAGGTCGTGATGGTCGATCAGGCGGCGATCGGCTCGACGCCGCGCGCGAACGCCGTCACCTACCTCCGCGCGTTCGACGGGATCCGCGCGTGCTTCGCGCGCACCGAGGAGGCGCGCCTCCGGGGCTACACGGCGGCCACCTTCTCGTTCAACGTCCCCGGCGGGCGCTGCGAGACGTGCACCGGCGAGGGGTTCGAGAAGATCGAGATGCAGTTCCTCTCGGACGTCTACGTCCCGTGCGCCGAGTGCGGCGGTGCCCGCTTCCGGCCGGAGATCCTCGAGGTCCGCTGGCGGGGGCGCTCGATCCGCAACGTCCTCGACCTGACCGTCGCCGAGGCGATCGGGCTCTTCGCCGACGCCCCCGACGTGGTCGCGCGCCTCCAGCCGCTCGCCGACGTCGGCCTCGATTACCTCCGGCTCGGCCAGCCGCTCTCGACGCTCTCGGGCGGCGAGGCGCAGCGCGTGAAGCTCGCCGCGCACCTCGGGCGCGAGTCGAAGCCGCACACGCTCTTCATCTTCGACGAGCCGACGACGGGCCTCCACCTGGCCGACATCGAGCGCCTCCTCGCGTGCTTCGCGCGCCTCGTCGAGCGCGGGCACTCGCTCGTCGTGATCGAGCACAACCTCGAGGTCGTGAAATGCGCCGACTGGGTGATCGACCTCGGCCCCGAGGGCGGGGCGGCGGGCGGGCGCGTCGTTGCCGTCGGTCCGCCCGAGCGCATCGCGGCGACGCCCGGGTCGGAGACGGGCCGCTTCCTCCGCGCGGTCCTCGCGCCGCCGGAGACGGTCGCCGAGCCCACGCCCGCCCGCCGGTTCACCGGCACGGCGAACGACGGGCAGATCCGCGTCGTGGGAGCCCGCGAGCACAATCTCCGCGACGTGAGCCTCGAGCTGCCGCGCGACCGCCTCATCGTCTTCACCGGCCTGTCGGGTTCCGGGAAGTCGTCGCTCGCCTTCGACGTGCTCTATGCCGAGGGCCAGCGGCGCTACATCGACAGCCTGTCCGCGTACGCGCGCCAGTTCCTCCACGTGATGGCGAAGCCCGACGTCGACCTCCTCGCGGGGCTCCCGCCGACGGTCGCGATCGAGCAGCGCCTCTCGCGCGGCGGCCGCAACTCCACCGTCGCCACGATCACGGAGGTGTCGCACTACCTCCGCCTGCTCTTCACGAAGCTCGGCGTCCAACACTGCACGGGCTGCGGGGCGCCCATCGAATCGCAGACGCGCCGGCAGATCCTCGACCGCCTGCGGCGGGAGCTGCGCGGCGAGCGCGTCACGCTCCTCGCACCCGTCGTCCGCGGCCGCAAGGGCTACCACAAGGAGGTCCTCGCGGGCGCGCGCAAGCTCCGGCTGCGCGAGGCGCGGATCGACGGCCGCGTGAGACCGCTCGCCGGCGTGCCGCTCCTCGACCGCTACCGCGAGCACGACGTCGACCTCGTCGTCGGCGCCGCCGACGTCGGCGCCCCCGGCCTCGACGAGCTGCTCGAGCGGACGCTGCGGCTCGGGGGCGGGTCCGCCGTCGTCCTCACCTCCGAGGGGGAGCGGCTCTACTCCGAGCGGCTCTTCTGCGCCGCGTGCGGCCTCGGCTTCGAGGCGCTCGACCCGCGCCTCTTCTCGTTCAACAGCCGCCACGGCGCGTGCCCCGAGTGCCGGGGCGCGGGCGCGGGCGTGGTCGTCGACCCCGACGCCGTGCTCGATCCGGGACGTCCGCTCGCCGACGGCGGCATCCCGCCGCTCGAGCGACCCGAGCGGCGCGCCGCGAAGCGGCGTCTGCTCGCGGCGCTCGGGGCCGCGGGCGTCCCGCTCGACCGGCCCGTCGCGCGCCTCGCCGCCCGGCACCGCCGCCTCGTGCTCCACGGCGTCGGCGGTGCCCCCGGCGTGCTCGCGCTCGTTGCCGAGGCGCTCGAGGACGCGGACGCGCCCGATCTCGACGCATTCACGGTCGAGCGCCCGTGCGCGGCGTGTGGGGGGCAGCGGCTCAACCCCCGCGCCCGGGCCGTCCGTCTCTGCGGCCACACGATCGGCGAGATCCTCGCGCTCCCCGTCCTCGACGCGGAGCGCCTCGTGCGGGGCCTCCGCTTCGACCGCCGCGAGGCGGCGATCGCGGACGGCGCGATGAAGGAGATCGTGCCGCGGCTCGGCTTTCTCGCCAAGGTCGGGCTCGGCTACCTGACGCTCGACCGCCGCGCGGACACCCTCTCCGGCGGCGAGGCGCAGCGGATCCGGCTCGCCGCACAGCTCGGGTCGAACCTGCGCGGTGTCTGCTACGTCCTCGACGAGCCGACGATCGGGCTCCACCCGCGGGACAACGCGATGCTGCTCGACACCCTCGAAGCGCTCAAGCGGCGCGGCAACACGGTCCTCGTCGTCGAGCACGACGAGGCGACGATCCGCCGCGCGGACCTCGTCGTCGACCTCGGCCCGGGCGCGGGCCACCACGGCGGGACGGTCGTCGCGATCGCGCCGCCCGCCGCCCTGTCCGCCGTCCCGGCCTCGCTGACGGGCCGCTACCTCGGCGCGCCGCGCGCGCGGCTCGGCCCCACGCGGCCCCTCGGCGACCGGCCGCGGCTCGTCGTGCGCGGCGCCGCCGAGCACAACCTGCGCGGCATCGACGTGGCCATCCCGCTCGGCGCGTGGACGTGCGTCACGGGCGTCTCCGGCTCCGGGAAGTCGACGCTCGTCCGCGACGTGCTCTACAACGCCGTCCGGCGCGCGCTCGGGCTCACGGCGGGACGGGTCGGCGCGCACGCGGGCCTGGAGGGCGCCGAGCATCTCGCGCGCGCCGTCGAGGTCGACCAGACGCCGATCGGTCGCACGCCACGCTCCACCCCGGCGTCCTACGTCGGCTTCTTCGACGACATCCGGCGGCTGTTCGCGCAGGTCCCGGACGCGCGCCTGCGGGGCTGGGACGCGGGCCGGTTCTCCTTCAACCTGCCCGGCGGCCGCTGCGAGGCGTGCGCGGGCCAGGGGCGGCTCCGGATGGAGATGAGCTTCCTGCCGGACGTCTACGTCGGCTGCGACCTCTGCGGCGGCCGGCGCTTCACGGACGAGACGCTCGCGATCCGCTGGGCCGGGCGGACGATCGCCGACGTGCTCGCGATGACCGTCGAGGAGGCGCTCGCGTTCTTCGCTCCGCATCCGGCGATCGCGCGCTGCCTCGCCGTGCTGAACGACATCGGGCTCGGCTACCTGACGCTCGGGCAGCCGAGCAACACGCTCTCTGGCGGCGAGGCGCAACGGATCAAGCTCGCGTACGAGCTCTCCAAGGCCTCGCGCGGCGCGACGCTCTACGTGCTCGACGAGCCGACGACCGGGCTCCACTTCGCCGACACCGATCGGCTGATCGCCGCCCTCCACCGCCTCGTCGACCTCGGCAACACGGTGGTGACGATCGAGCACAACCTCGACATCGTGAAGGAGGCGGACTGGATCGTCGACCTCGGCCCCGAGGGAGGCGCGGGCGGCGGCCGTGTCGTCGCTGCCGGGCCGCCGGCGGCGGTGGCGACCGCGGCGGAGTCGCTGACGGGGCGGTGGCTCCGGGAGCTGCTCACGCCCCCGTCGGCGGCGTGAGCGGCATCCCCCGGCTCAGCGCGGCTCGGTCGGGGCCTCCTCGGCCCCCGTCTCGGTCTCGTCCGCGGTCAGGTTGAACGCGGGCACCGGGGCCTCCTCGCGGCGGGCCTGGAGCGCGGCGATCTCCTCGCGCAGGCGGCGATTCTCCGCCTCGAGCGCCGCGATCCGCTTCGCGGCCGCGTTGCGTCCCGCGCCCTTCGCCGCGGCTTTCCGGCCGCGCTGCCGCGCGGTCGTCCGCGCCACGCGACCCTTCGTTCTCCCCTTCGCTTTCTTCGCCTTCCGCTGCGCCATAGCCGCTCCTCGCCCCTCGCGGGCCGTCCGCCCTTCGCACGCCTCCGGCACGTGCTTGGGCGGGCTTGTACGCCGCGCGCGGAAGGTTCGCAAGCTCGCGGGCGAGCTTCCCGGCGCGCAATGCTCGTGCCCCCTGGCACACCGGTTGCCACCATGCGGCGGAACGCCGTCGATACCTCCACGAGCCGCCCATCGGTAGTCCACGGGATCGACGAGCCGCACCGACAGCTGTAGCGGAACTCGACAGCGGGAAGGAGGCTTCGGCATGAGCAAGGGGCGGATCCTCGTCGTCGACGACGACCTGATGATGCACGACGCTCTCCGCGACACGCTCGCGGGGGAGGGCTACCACGTGCATACCGTCGAGAACGCGATCCAGGCGATGGCCGAGCTCGAGCGCCAGGAGTTCGACGTCGTGGCCGCCGACCTCTCGCTGCCGCGCGTGAGCGGGCTCGAGCTGCTCGACTCGGTCAAGCGGAGCTGGCCGACGGTCGAGGTGATCGTGGTGACGGGCCAGGGGTCGATCGCGACCGCGGTGGACGCGATCAAGCGCGGGGCCTACCACTAC
>DASRHG010000172.1:0-43351 GCA_035650655.1 Binatia bacterium
CCGGGAAGAGCGACCGGTAGCGCCGCTCGCTGAAGCTGAACCCGTCGAACGTCCCGAAGCAGACGTGCCAGAACCGGCGGTCGATGCTGAGCCCCTCCACGCAGCGGTTGTAGAGCGCGACGAGGTGCCGCGGGTCCATGGAGAAGCTCTGGTAGACGTCGTCGACCTGGAGGTTGCGCGCGCCCTCGGCGGCGAGGGCGCGCAGCTCGCGGTTGATGATGTCGGCCAGGTCTTCCGCGATCTCGAGCCGGCTGCGGTACGGACCCCCGGGGCGAATCTGCGTCGCGAGCGTCAGCGGGCCGGGCAGCGTCAGCTTGAACGGCCGAGCCGTGGCCGTCTTGAGATAGGCGAGCTCGCGCAGCGTCCCGAGGCCGTTCGGCGCGGCGAGCCGCTCGGCGGGCTCGTAGAGCGTGTGCTGGTCGTAGGCGAGGATCCCGACCTTGCGCCGCGCCGGAAGCGCTCGGAGCCCGGTGAAGTAGCCGAACATCGACAAGATGAAGCCCTGCCGGCGCATCTCCCCGTCGGACACCACGTCGATGCCCGCCCGCTCCTGGTCCCGGAGCGCCATGTCGACCGCGTCGTCCTGGGTCTCGGCGACGTCCATCTCCCCGAACCCGCCCGCCGCGATCTTGTCGTGCGCGGCCCAGAGCCATGCGGGGATCGCGTAGCTGCCGACGACCGTCGTCGGGAGAAGCGGGAGCGCCGTCGAGGGGTCACCCCGGCTCATCGGCGGGCTTGTGGCGCGCCGGCCGGGCGGGAGTCAACCCCTGGAGCGGTCACTCCACCGCGCCACGGGGCCGGTCGCCCCTGGTGTCGTAATCGTGGCTCGGTTCCCGCAATCGAGAAGCCACGCGGCGCGCCGTCCCAGGGATGAGCGCCGCGTTCCCGCCGGCGGGGACTTCCGGCCATCCGGCCGTGGCACGGCGCGTGCTGCTCGGTGCCTCCCAGGAGGTGAGCCATGGAGCCACCGCTTGCCCTGCCTGGTGTGATGTTCGTCGTCCTCGTCGCCTGCACGGGTCTCCTCGTGCTCGCGACGTGGCGCTCGCACCGCCTGCAGCGTCGCCTGCGGTGTCCCGTGGAGCTGGCGGATGCCGTGGTTCTCTTTCGCGTCGGGGCCGACGGCGCTCCGCTCGAGGTGCTCCGCTGCTCGCTCCTCGGCGCGCGCTCGGAGCTGACATGCGGTGCGGCATGCGCCGCGACCGCCCATTCGGACGACGCACGCGCCAACCGCCCGGCGTGAGAGCTCCACACCGCCGGCCTCGCCGATCAGCCGGTCGACCACTTCCGAGACGACCGTCCGAGGGCTTCGCTCGGCCGTCGCGGCCGCCCCGCGCCCCCGCCGCGAGATGAGGGAGACGTGGCGCGTCTTGACGGCTCGCGCGCGAAAATTGTACTGACTGGTCAGCACAATGCGCCACGCGAGCACCCGCGGTCCCGCCGATCCGCTCGCTCCGCCACCGTCCCGCGCCCGGCAGGAACGGGGCATTCGCACCGAGGAGGCGATCCTCGCCGCGACGCTCCGCCTGGTCGCCGCGCGCGGCGTGCACGGGACCTCCCTCGACGCCGTCGCCGAGGAGGTCGGCGTCGCGAAAAGCTCCATCCTCTGGCACTTCGGGTCGAAGGAGGAGCTCCTCCTGCGTGTGGCGGAGCGCGTCCTGGACGAGGTCGTGCGCGGCCCGGTGCAGCGCATCCTCGCGCTCCCGACGCTCGAGGAGCGGGCGCAGGCGTCCTTCCGGTTCTTCGCGGAGAGCGTCCGCGAGCGGCCCGAGATGCGCCGTCTCGTCCTCTACCTCATCTTCGAGGCGGTGGAGGAGCGGCCGGAGCTGCGCGTGCGGCTCCAGCACCTCTATCGTCGCATCCGCGAGCTCTACGAGGCGGGGCTGGCGAGCGACGTCCGCGACCCCGCGGTGCGCCGGCGCCTCGCGATCATCTCGGTCGCCGCCTTCGACGGCATCTTCCTCCAGTGGCTGCTCGACCCCGACGCCATCGACCTCGAGGCGCTGCACCTCGAGCTGCGAACCTTCGGTCGCGCCCGCGCCTCGCGGTCCCGGAAAGGAGCGAAGACGTGAAATTCGGCATCTTCTACGAGCATCAGCTTCCCCGCCCGTGGCGCGAGGGCGACGAGCACCGTCTCTTCAAGGAGGCGCTCGAGCAGGTGGAGCTCGC
Organism: Binatia bacterium; assembly: GCA_035650655.1. GTDB lineage: Bacteria > Desulfobacterota > Binatia > DP-6 > DP-6 > DASRHG01. Next base: position 2,167 of record DASRHG010000172.1, read on the forward strand.
CGACCGGCTCGGCATCGACTTCGCCTGGGAGGTGGAGCACCACTTCCTCGAGGAGTACTCCCACTCCTCGGCGCCGGAGGTGTTCCTCGCCGCGTGCAGTCAGCGGACGAAGCGGATCCGGCTCGGCCACGGGATCACGCTCATGCCGCCCAACTACAACGCGCCCGCACGCGTCGCGGAGCGCATCGCGACGCTCGACCTCGTGAGCGACGGGCGCGTCGAGTGGGGGACGGGCGAGTCGTCGAGCCGGCTCGAGCTCGAGGGCTTCGGCGTCGACTATCTCGCGAAGCGCGACATGTGGGAGGAGGCCGTCCGCGAGACGGCGCGAATGATGACGATGGAGCCGTACCCCGGCTTCCAGGGGAAGTGGTTCTCGATGCCGATGCGCAACGTCGTGCCGAAGCCCGTGCAGAAGCCGCATCCGCCGCTCTGGGTCGCGTGCTCCAACCGCGAGACGATCAAGCTCGCCGCGCGGCTCGGCATGGGTGCGCTCACGTTCGCCTTCGTCGACCCGAGCGAGGCGAGGTACTGGGTGGACGAGTACTACGAGACCTTCGCGCGCGAGTGCACGCCGATCGGCCGCGCCGTGAACCCGAACGTCGCCATGGTGACGGGCTTCATGTGCCACGAGGACTCCGAGACGGCCGTCCGGCAGGGGCTCGAGGGGTTCAAGTTCTTCGGGTTCGCGCTCGCGCACTACTACATCACCGGGACGCACTACCCGGGGCGACTCGACGTGTGGGAGGAGTTCAAGAAGGCGCCGCCCTTCCCGCTCATGCCGACCGGTGGCATCGGCAATCCCGACGAGGTGCGGAAGAACCTCGAGACGTTCGAAGAGGTCGGCGTCGACCAGGTGATCTTCATCCAGCAGGGCGGCAACAACCGGCACGAGGACATCTGCTCCTCGCTCGAGCTGTTCGCCGCGCGCGTGCTCCCCGACTTCAAGGCGCGGCACGAGGTGCGCGAGCGGCGGAAGCAGGAGCAGCTCGCGCCGCACGTCGAGCGCGCGCTCGCGAAGCTCCCGCCGCTCGAGCCCGTCGTCGACGTGCCGCCGGTCGAGTCCTACCCGGTGCTGATGCAGAAGCTCGGCGTCGACCTGTCGCAGCTGACGCAGGGGCGCGGCTCGCTCGCCGAGGCCGCGGCCGAGCGGCTGAAGGCGCAGTCGGCGGGGAGCTGAGCCGCTCGCCGAATGCCGCGGCATGCACTGCCGCCGTCCGCGGCATGCAGCGCGCTCCAAAAGCGTAGGAAAATCGTGCTTGGTTCGTGGCACGTCGCATGCTTTTCTGTCGGCGGCAGGAGGACATGGCGATGTTCACGACCTTCACCATCCCGGCAGTGGCGCCCGCCCTCGGGTGGACGGTCGTGCTCGGTCCGCTCGCCGTCGTCGCCGTCCTCGCCGTCTTCGGCGTCTTCGGCTTCCTCGTGGTCGGCGCGGTGCTCCAGCTGGGCGGCGTGCCGCCGGACATCGACCCGCGGCCGGCTGCGCGTTCCCGGCGCGGGCCGGACGCGGCGCCGCCGGCGCGCGGCGCCTGCTGGAGCTGCGGCGAGCGGCTCGTCGCCTGAGCCGGCGCGTCAGCGCGACGCCGGCCGGGCGCCGAGCGCCCGGCGCTCCATCCGGGCCGAGACCGCGTGGTTCAGGCGCGCCGTCAGGTTCGGCGCCAGGCGCTTGAGAGCCCAGAGCACCCACGCCTCGGGCGCCACGGGGACGACCGTGCGGTTGCGGCGGATCGACCGGACGATCGCGGCGCCGACGCGCTCGGGCCCGTAGTTCCGCCGCTCGTAGAAGCGGATCATCGCCTGCTGCGCCTCCGGTGCCGCGGCGCGGCCGCGGAGCCGCGCGCGGCGGGTGATCGGCGTGTTGACGAACCCGGGACAGATCGTCGTGACGCCGATCCCGTGCGGTCTCAGCTCGTCGCGGAGCGCCTCGGAGAGCCCGAAGACGCCGAACTTCGTCGTCGCGTACGCGGCGAGCGGCGCCGTCGCGACGTAGCCGGCGGCCGAGGACACGTTCACGACGTGGCCGCCCGCCCCGCGGGCGACCATCGGCGGCAGGAAGAAGTGGCAGCCGTGAACGACGCCCATCAGGTTGATGGAGACGATCCAGTCCCAGTCCTCGAGGGTCGTGTCGAGGAAGTCGCCGCCGAGCGCCACGCCGGCGTTGTTGACGAGCACGTCGACCGCGGGGCGCGCGCGGTGGACGGACGCGGCGAAGGCGCGCATCGCGTCGCGGTTCGCGACGTCGACGACCGACGCCTCCGCGCGGCGTCCCGCCGTCCGGACGCGCGCGGCCGTCTCCTCGAGACCCGCCGCGTCGACGTCGCACAGGACGAGGTCCGCGCCGGCCGCCGCGAGCGCGAGCGCCGTCGCCCGGCCGATCCCGCTCGCCGCGCCGGTCACGAGCGCCGTCTTCCCCCGGAGGTCGTCCATCGTGCGGCCCCGGCGCGACCGAGCTAGCTGCCGACCGTCGCGAGGAAGTCGAGGACCTCGCGATTGAAGACGTCGGGCGTCTCGAAGTTGAAGCCGTGGCTGCCGCCGGGCACCTTGACGAGCTTCGCGCCGGGAATGTGCCGCGCGAGGATCTCGGAGTTCGCGGGCGGGATCAAAAGGTCGGCGTCGCCGGTGATGACGAGCGTCGGCGAGCCGATCTGGTGCAGGCGGTCGGTCGCCCGGTGACCCATGACGGCTTCCACCTGGCCGAGGATCGCCTGCATGCTGAAGCCCCACTGGAGGGCGCCCGAGAAGATCTGGAGGAGCTTCGGCAGCTCGCGGTCCAGGTAGGACTGGTTGAAGACGCGGGGCAGGAGGTGCTGGAAGAACATCATCGGATCGAGCGCCGAGATGTCGATCCGCGTCTCGCCCTCCGCGGTGACGGAGCCCCCGAACTGCGAGATCGAGAAGCGCCGTGCGCGCTCGATCTCGGCGTCGGGCTCGGGGTACGTGCAGGCGAGGACGAGCCCCCGCACGCGCGCGGGGTGCCGGAGCGCCATCTCCTGCGCGATCATGCCGCCCATCGACACACCGACGACGTGCGCGCGGTCGACGCCGAGCGCGTCGAAGAGCCCGACTGCGTCGTCGGCCATCTGGTGAATCGTGTACGGGCCCGGCGGCTTCGAGCTGCGGCCGACGCCGCGGTTGTCGAAGACGATCGTCCGGTAGCGCTCGGAGAACGCCGGGACCTGGAACAGCCACGCGGTCGAATCGGCGGCGAGGCCCATGACGAGGAGGAGCGGATCGCCGTGTCCGTGCTCCTCGTAATACAGCTCGACGTCGCCCACCCGCACCGTGCTCATTGGACTCGCCTCGGGATGCGGCTCAACGGCTCCGCCGCTCGTCGAACTCGGCCGCGACGCGCTCGTCGTCGCGCGCGAGCGCCTCGGAGTCGACGTCGGCGAAGCCGATGATCCCCATGTTGGAATAGGCGCGGCGGATCTTGGGCCCCCAGAGGCCGATGGCCTTGATCGTCGGCACGATGCGCGTGAAGAGCCGCGAGCGGAACTCGCGCATCGTCTGCGACGCCTCGACCCACCCGACGCACTCCTCGACCGGCAGCCCGAGCGTCTCCCAGACCTCGTCCGCGAGGAAGCGGTCGCGCATGAGGTAGCACGCCTCGACCACGAACTCCTCGCGCTGGTCGCGCTCGGCGTCCGTCAGCTGCGGGTAGTAGTCGCGGAGGGCGAGGCGTCCGAACGCGACGTGGCGCGCCTCGTCCTGCATCACGTACGCGTTCACCGCCGCCGCGAGCGAGTTCTTCGCCTGGTCGCGGATCGACGCGAACGCCGCGAGCGCGAGGCCCTCGATCAGCACCTGCATGCCGAGGTACGTCATGTCCCAGCGCGAGTCGGTCAGCACGTCGTCGAGGAGCCGCTCGAGCGTCGGGGTGATCGGGTACGCGAGCTCGAACTTGTCGTGCAGGAGCTTCGCGTACGTCTCGACGTGGCGCGCCTCGTCCATCACCTGCGTCGCGGCGTAGTACTTCGCGTCGACGTTCGGCACCTGCTGCACGATCTTCGCGGTGCAGACGAGGGCGCCCTGCTCGCCGTGGAGGAACTGCGAGAGCTGCCACGCCTGGAGATGCCGGCGGGCGCTGGCGCGCTCGCGGGCCGTCATCCTGTTCCAGGCGGGCGAGCCGAAGATCGACACCGACTCGTCGGGCAGCTCCTGCGGGTTCTCGGGGTCGAGGTCCTGCGACCAGTCGATCCGCACGTTCGTGTTCCACTGCTGGGTCTTGCCCTTCTCGTAGAGGCCGAGGAGCGACGGACGTCCGTCCGCGTACTCCCAGCGGAAGGTCGTCTCGAACCGGGCCGCGACGTTCCACAGCGTGTCGTCGACGGGGATCGCGTACCGATCGGTCGTGGACATGCGAACCTCCCTCGGGCCGGCGGGGCCGCGATCTTCTAAGCGGCGTCCGTCCGCGGTGTCAACGTCGTGCGAGAGCGCAGGCGCGCGGGTCACGGACGGCGGTGCTCGAGGACGACCGGCGTCCCCTCCGAGGGCGCGACCGCGAAGCCGCGCGAGACCGGGCGCATGCGATAGCCGGGCGCCTCGCGGAGCTCGGCGCGGAGGAACGTCGTTGCGAGCACGACCTTCATCTCGTAGCTCGCGAAGGCGGCGCCGAGGCACCGCCGGGTCCCGCCGCCGAACGGCAGGAACGCGTATGGGCTGGGGCGGGCGCCGAGGAACCGCTCCGGGACGAAGCAATCGGGCTCGGGCCACGAGTCGGCGCGGCGGTGCGCCAGGTAGATCGCGGCGGAGACCGTGGCGCCGGCCGGGACGTCCCAGCCGCCGATCCGGACCGGCGCCTTCACGCGGCGGACGACGGACGGAATGATGGGGAAGACCCGAAGGGTCTCCTTCACGACCGCGTCCACGTACTCGAGCCGGGAGAGGTGCCAGGGCTCGAGTCGCCCGCCGCCGACGACGGCCGCGAGCTCGGCGCGAAGCCGCGTGACGACGGCGGGCTCGACGAGGACGTGGTGGAACGCCCACGCCAGCGCGGCCGCCGTCGTCTCGTGTCCCGCCATGAGGAGCGTGAACATCTCGTCGAGCAGCTCGGCGTCGCTCATGGGCTCGCCGTCCTCGTCGCGCGCTTCGAGAAGAAGCGAGAGGATGTCCGTTCGACCTTCCGTCCCGGCCTGCCGCCGCGCGGCGATCTCCTCGCGGAGGATCCGGTCGAACGTCGCGCGATGTCGCCGGAAGCGCCCCCACGGTGCGAGGCCGCCGAGCTCGATGCGGAGCGCCGGAATCGCGATCGAGAGCGCGGCGAGGCTTCCCGCCATGCCGAGCATCGCGAAGAGCGCCTCGCGGAGCCGTCCCGTCGTCCCGCTCGTCTCGACGCCGAAGACGGTCCGGATGATGACGTCGAGGGTGATCCGCTGCATCGACGCGAGGATCGGGAAGGGCTGCCCGACCGGCCAGGCGTCGACGACGACGTCCGTCAGGTCGCGCATGGTGACGGCGTACGCCTGCATCCGCTCGCCGTGGAGCGGCGGGAGGAGGAGGCGCCGCTTGCGGAGGTGGCGCGCGCCGTCGAGGACGAGGACGCTGTTCTCGCCGAGGATCGGCGCGAGGAATGGCGCGTTGCTCTCGCCCGCGGACAGCACGTCGGGGTCGGCGGTGAAGATCTCCCGGATGGCGTCCGGGTGGCTCATGACGACGCTCGGCGGCTGGCCGAGCGTCCGCAGCGTGAACGCGTCGCCGAAGTCGCGTGCGCAGCGCTCGAGGAAGTCGTAGGGATGCCGCACCAGACGGAGCGTCTGGACGGCGGCGGGCGCCGACGGCCCGGGCGGGAGCGCCGGCGTTCGCGGGAGGCTCGTGGCGATCGGGCGGGATGCCTGCATGGCAACCTCCTCGGTGGGCAGCTTCAGCGGGGCAGGAGCCCCCGCATGACGACGTCCTGGAAGACGGGCAGCACGTCCTCGTAGAGGTAGAGGTGCTGGTTGCGGCTCAGGACCTCGCCCGTCATGAAGAGCACGTACGCCGCGCGCTCGGGGTCGCTCGTGTGGAAGCTCCCGTCCTCGACGCCGGCGCGGAGCACGTCGGCGATGAGCGCGACGTTCGCGCGCGTGAACCGCGTGTGCAGCTCGTCGAGGAGCGGCGCGAAGATCATCTCGTTGTCGCGCGCGAAGACGGAGTTGATGAGCGGGTTCTCGCGGTTGAAGGCGATGCTCGCATGCCCGAGCCGCGCGAGCCGCTCGACGGGCGTCCCGGGCTGGGCGAGCACCTCCCGAGCGCGCGCGAGCCACCCCTCGTGGAGCGCCTCGAGGACGGCGCGGAAGAGATGCTCCTTGTCGGCGAAGTACCGGTAGAGCGTCCCCGCGGCGAGCCCGGCCTCGCGCGCGATGTCCGCGATGGCGGTGTGCCGGTACCCGCGCACCGCGAAGCGCTTCTGCGCCGCCGCGAGGATGCGCCGCCGGGTGCGGCCGTCCTGGGGGATAGTATTGATGGCCGCGGCTGCGTTCACGGAGTGAATAATTCGCTCGAATATTCATCAAGCGTCAAGGGCTGCGCGCGGGCCGGCCGTCAGGGTCGTGGGCCGCTCAACGGACGGGTCGTCCCCAGCAGCTCCCGCGTCCACCACGCGCCCGTCCTCGCGCGCGTCGCCCGGTCGCTGAAGCGGTAGCGGTAGACGGCGACGCGGACGGCGCGGGGCGGGTCGCGCGGGAAGGGGTCGGCCGCGAAGAGCGGTGCTACGACCGCCGGCGCGTCCCGGAGGCGCTCGAGCAGGCGCTCGAAGTACCGCGGCGTCGGCCCGCCCAGGAGGAGGAACCAGAGCTGGAAGTCGACGCGCGGCTGGTGCGGCGCGACGAACGCCGGCGCGCGCCTCGGGTCGCCGGGCTTCCAGCGGAGCTCGTACGGCTGCCACGTCACGCCGTCGGCCGTCCCTTCGATCACCGCCTCGCGGCGGACGAGGGTCATCTGCGCGAAGAGGTGGTACGCGTTGAGCGTCCGGAAGGGCGCGAGGGCGCGCTCGACCGGCGCGAGCGCGCCCGGCACCGGCGCGACGCGCCGGACGAGGGGCAGGAACGGCACGACGGAGAGCGGCACGAGGATCGCCGTCGCCGCGGCGTAGGCGGCGGTCCGGCCGCGGCCCGGCAGCGGCGGCGGCGCGGGCGCGAGCGTCCGTCCGACGCGCGCCGCGAGCCACGCGAGGTGGCCGTCGTCGAGCAGGAGGAGCGTCAGGGCGAGCGTCAGGTAGTTGAACGTCTGGTAGTTCGCGGTGAGGAGGATCACGATCTGCATCGCCGCGATGGCGACCGCGGCGACGACGCGCGCCCGCCGCGGTCCCCAGAAGAGCCAGACGGCGCCGAGCTCGATCGCGAGCGTCGCGCCCGTGGCGGCCTCCTGCGCGGGACGCGGGAGCTGATGCGCCCACCAGCCGACCCAGGTCGGGAGCGGCGCCGTCTCCCAGTAGCTCACCATCGCCGTGAGGCCCCGCCAGGTGGGATCCCCGAGGAGGAGCTTCGCGAAGCCCGATTCGAGCTGGAGGCGGAAGAGGAGCCAGAGGAGGAGAAAGACGCCGAGCGGGTGCGGCGCGGGGGCGCGGCGGGGCCGGAGCCCCGGCGGGGCGACGAAGAGCGCGAAGAAGGCGGACTCGAGGAGGAGGTTGTCCCACTGGAAGGAGAGGAAGTCCTGGCCGACGGTGACGAAGGACAGGTAGAGCGCCCAGAGCGCGACGAGGCACCAGCGCGGTGCGATGCCGGCCGCGAGCAGCACGCTCACGGCGGCACCGGCCGCGGCCGTCCACCAGAGGGCGCGATCGCCGGCGCCGAGCCAGAAGACGGTCGGAGCGTCGACGAAGCGGGCGAGCCGCCGGACGCGCTCCATGTACGCGGCCGCCGGGAGGAGGCCCTCGGCGCCCCAGAGGAGCCTCACCTGCGTGAGGAGGGAGAGGAACGCGGCGAGGAAGCAGAGCCCGAGGAGGCGGAGGAACAGATCACGGACCCGACCCCGGCCGAACGCGTCAGCGGCCGGGATGGAGCCCGCACGCGTCGTCAGCACACACCTCGCCCCCGATCCGCATCCGATTCCGCGCGACGACCCGATAGCCGCGCTCGAGGAGCCCCCGGAGCCCGGGGACGGCGTAGAGCCACGCGACGGGCGCGAACGCGGGCCGCGTGGCGAGCGCGCGGAGCACGGCGCCCGCGTCGCTCCACACGCGTCCGCCGGGCTCGACGAGCTGCGCGCCGCGCTCGCACTGCTCGGCGGTCAGCTCGGGGTGGCGCTCGAGCACGCCCGGGTCGCGGAACGACTCGTAGCGGATGCGGTCCCCGACGCGCGCGCGCAGCCAGCCGACCGACCGGACGCAGAACCGGCACCGGCCGTCGTAGACGAGGACGGGGACGTCCGGGGGCACGGTGGAAGTGTACGCCGGCTCGCCGGCCGATGCACCCGTCCGCGCGGTCCGGCGACCGGCGCGCTCAGGCCGGGCGCATGCAGTTCACCATCCAGGGGACGCCGAAGCGGTCGACCAGCATGCCGAAGCGGAGCGCCCAGAAGGTCTCCTGGATCGCCATCCGCACGGTCCCGCCTTCGGCGAGCGCCGCGAACGCCCGCTCCGCCTCCGCCGGGTCGTCGACGACGAGCGACACGGCGAAGCCCCGGGGCGGCTCGTACTGCCCCGGCGGCACGTCGGAGCCCATGAGGACCTGGTCGCCGACCACGAGGCGGGCGTGCATGATCCGAGCGTGCCACTCGGACGGCACCTGGCCGGCGATCGGCGACTCGCCGTGGGTGAGCATCGCCTCGATTCGTCCGCCGAGAGAGCGCTCGTAGAAGCGGAACGCCGCGGCGCAGTTCCCGTCGAAATTCAAATACGGATTGAGCTGCACGGCATCGACTCCTTTCAGCCGCCGGCCATCGCGCCGACGATCAGGAAGGGCTCCGCCCCCGTCGCGACCGCGTCCGGCAGCGGAGCGTCGGGCGGCTCGTGGGAGAGATCCTGCGCGCAGGCGAAGAACCGGACGTACGGACGGCGGCGCAGCGTGACCTGGTCACGGACCGTCCCCCGGAGCATCGGATAGCGGGACTCGAGCGCGTCGAGCACCGCGCGCTGCGAGACGGGCGGCGCGACCTCGAGGGTCACCTCGCCCCCGACGCGCGCGAGCTTCCGGAGATGCTGCGGCAGCACGACGCGCGTCATGGGAGCCTCTGGACCTCCACGGACAGCACGGCGGGGAGGTCGCGCACGATCGGGGCCCAGTGGTCGCCGGCGTCGGCGGACGCGTACACCTGGCCGCCCGTCGTCCCGAAGTAGACGCCGCACGGCTCGAGCGTGTCGACGGCCATGGCGTTGCGCAGCACGTTCACGTAGCAATCGCGCTGCGGGAGCCCCCTCCCGAGCGCCTCCCACTCGTGGCCGCCCGTCCGGCTCCGGTAGACGCGGAGCCTCCCCTCGGGCGGGTAGTGCTCGGAGTCGCTCTTGATCGGGACGACGTAGATCGTCTCGGGCTCGTGGGCGTGGACGTCGATCGGGAAGCCGAAGTCGCTCGGGAGATTCCCGCTCACCTCGTGCCAGCTCGCGCCGCCGTCGTCGCTCCGCATGACGTCCCAGTGCTTCTGCATGAAGAGCACCTGGGGCCGCGACGGATGCATCGCGATGCGATGGACGCAGTGGCCGACCTCGGCCGTCGGGTTCGGGAGCTGCTCGGAGCGCAGCCCGCGGTTGATCGGACGCCAGGTCGTCCCCGCGTCGTCGGTCTGGAACGCGCCTGCGGACGAGATCGCGACCCGGAGCCGATCGGGACGGGTGCGCTCGAGGAGGATCGTGTGCAGGCACATCCCGCCGGCGCCCGGCTGCCACGAGGACGCCGACGCGTGGGTGCGGAGCCCGGGAAGCTCCTGCCACGTCTGCCCGCCGTCCGCCGTGCGGAAGAGCGCCGCGTCCTCGACGCCCGCCCAGACCGCGTCGGGATCCGTGAGCGAGGGCTCGAGGTGCCAGACGCGCGCGAACTCCCACGGGTGCGGCGTGCCGTCGTACCAGAGGTGCGTGCCCGGGACGCCGTCGTACGCGAACCGGTTCCCGACGGGCTCCCACGTCGTCCCGCCGTCGTCGGAGCGCTGGATGAGCTGGCCGAACCACGCCGTGCTCTGCGAGGCCCACACCCGGTTCGGGTCGGCCGGGGAGCCCTTCACGTGGTAGACCTCCCACCCGCCGAAGTGCGGGCCGCTCACGTCCCAGTGCCGGCGCGTCCCGTCCGCGGTGAGGACGAACGCCCCCTTGCGGGTGCCGACGAGGACACGGACGCCGCTCATCGCGCGCCTCCCGCAGCGGTGTACTCCGCGAGGCGCTCGAGGCAGCTCGTCCAGCCGCCTTCGTGCTGGTCGCGCGCGGTGCGCGACTCGAAGAGCGCGTGATGCAGCGTGAGCTTCGTCTTGCCGCCCGTCTCGGCGAAGGTCACGCTGACGAGGGACTCGTGCCCGGGCCGGCCCTCCGCGTCCTCCCAGGCCCACGTGAAGACGAGCCGCTCGGGCGCGACGATCTCGCGATACGTGCCCCGGAGCCAGTGATCCGTCCCGTCGGGCCCGCGCATGCAGACGCGGAACGCCCCACCGGGACGGACGTCCATCGAGCAGGACGTGGTCGTGAATCCCCGCGGACCGAACCAACGCGCGAGCCGGTCCGGCTCCGTCCAGGCCTTGAAGACGAGCGCCCGCGGCGCATCGAGGACCCGCTCGAGGACGAGCTCGCGCTCGGTGCGGTCCATCGCGAGGCTACCTCTTTCGACCATGATGCTTCCCCCTTCGCGTCAATGTGTCGAGATATTCGTCCAGGCGATCGAAGCTCTGCTCCCAGAACGTGCGATAGCGCTCGAGCCAGGCGGCGGCATCCTTCAGCGGGGCCGCTTCGAGATGGCACGGCCGCCACTGCGCGTCACGGCCTCGCACGACGAGGCCGGCGCGCTCGAGCACCTTCAGGTGCTTGGAAATCGCCGGTAGGCTCATCGCGAACGGCTCCGCCAGCTCCATGACCGGAGCGTCGCCGGCCGCGAGGCGCGCGAGGATCGCGCGCCGCGTGGGATCGGCGAGGGCGGCGAAGGTCGTGCTCAGAGGGTCGGGCGACATCCGCGGGACGAGCGGTACGTTTAACCGAAAGGTTAAATACGGGGGAGGGCGACCGGGTGTCAACCCCGCCGGGTGCGCAGGGGACGCAGCTCAGGCCCGACGCGAACGTGCCTGCGGGACTCTTCGCATACGAGAGGGAGCGCGCGGCCGAGGGCCGCACCGGCGAGGGCCTTCATGTGGGTCGTCGTGCCGCACTCGTGCGTCGGCGGACAAGAGAATTCGGTGTCGTTCGGCGGCGCTTTGACCCGCTCGACCCGAGCCCGCTACACCTCTCCCCGATGGAGCCGCTCGCGGGCCGGGTGGGCATCGTGACGGGCGCGTCCGCCGGCATCGGCGTCGCGGCCGCCCGCGCGCTCGCCGCGGCCGGCATGACGGTCGTCCTCGCCGCACGGCGCGCGGAGCGCCTCGACGCGCTCGCGCACGAGATCCGCGCCGCGGGCGGCACTGCCGACGCCGTCGCGACCGACCTCCGTGACGAGCGGCAGGTGGAGGCCCTCGTCGACGGCGCCGTCGCGCGCCACGGGCGCCTCGACGCGCTCGTCAACAACGCCGCCGTCGGCACGATCCGGCCGATCGCCGACGGACGGACCGCGGAGTGGCGCGCGATCCTCGAGACCAACGTCCTCGGCGTGCTCGTCGCGTGCCGCGCGGCGCTCCGGCACATGCTGCCCGCCGGCCGCGGCGACATCGTGAACGTCACCTCCGCGTCGGCGCACGAGGCGTGGCCCTACCTCGCCGTCTACGCCGCCTCGAAGGCGGCGGTGCACACGCTCTCGCGGGGCCTGCGGGCCGAGGTGGCCGAGCGCGGCGTGCGCGTCATGACGCTCGAGGTCCACAACGTCCGCGGGACGGAGTTCGCCGGGAGCTTCGACCCCGCGCTCCTCCCCGACGCGCTCGCCGCGTGGCGCGCCCGCGGGCTCCTGAATCCCGCGGCGCCGATGATCGAGCCGGCCGACGTGGCGGCTGCCGTCGTCTTCCAGCTCGCGGCGCGCGATCCCGCGAGCGTGCACGAGGTCGTCCTGCGCTCGCGGAGCAATTAGATGAATCGACGAGGGGACTCTTTCCCCTCGCCCCGTCGGGCGGAGCCCGCCGGGGACCCCACTCCCCGGCTCGCTTCGCTCGGCCGCGCGCTTCGCGCGCGGAGGGTCCGATATCGTCGCTTCGTCCCCCGGGCTGGTTTGCCGTTCGGCGGCGATCCGCGGTACGGAGGCGCATGCCCGACGCCCCTCGCCCGCGCGTGCCCGTGAAGCCGGGCTACTTCACGATCCCCGACGACCCGGCGGCGCCGCCGCGGCTCCTCGGCACGCGCTGCGAGGCGTGCGGCGAGCACTACTTCCCGCGCCGCAAGGTCTGCGCGCGGCCCGAGTGCCTCTCGACCAGGACCACGGACGTCGAGCTCGGCCCTCACGGGACGCTCTACAGCTACACCTTCGTCCACTTCCCGCTCTTCGGCTCGATGAAGGTCGAGCACATCGGCTACGGCGTCGGCCAGGTCGACCTCGCCGAGGGCCCGCGCGTCCAGCTGCCGCTCGCCGGGAGACAGGAGGAGTACCGCGTCGGCATGCCGGTCGTGGCCGAGCTGGAGCCGCTCCGCGAGGACGCGGGCCGCGACGTCGTCATCGTCCGATTCCGGCCCGCGGAGGGCGCGCGATGAAGAACGTTGCCGTCCTCGGCGTCGGCATGTCCCGCTTCGGGATGTGGCCGGACAGGTCGAACGCCGACATGGGGCTCGAAGCGGGCCTCGCGGCGCTCGCGGACGCGGGCCTTTCCTTCCGCGACGTGAACGCCGCGTACACGGGCCACATCTTCGCGCCCGCCATGTCCGGCGTACGCGTGATGAAGGAGCTCGGCTGCACGGGGCTTCCGGTCCAGCGGATCGAGAACGCGTCGGCGACGGGCTCGGCGGCGTTCGCCGAGGCGTGCTGGGCGGTCGAGAGCGGGCGCTGGGACGTCGTCATGGTCCTCGGCTTCGACAAGATGACGGCGATGATCCAGCAGTCGACGCAGGGGACCGACCCGGCGAACCTCGAGGACGCGATCCTCCCCGCGGCGTTCTTCGCGCTCTGGGCGACGCGGCGGATGCACGAGCGCAGGACGAAGCCCGAGCACCTGGCCGCGATCGCGGCGAAGAACTGGAACAACGGGCGCCTCAACCCGATGAGCCAACGGCAGGCGGAGCGGGAAGTGACGGTCGAGAAGGTCCTCGCGTCGAAGATGGTCGCGTGGCCCCTCACCGCCATGATGGCGTGCCCCATCGGCGACGGCGCCGCCTGCGCGATCGTCGGACGGAAGGACCTCGCGCGAAGGCTCCGGCCCGGCCGGCCCGTCGTCGAGGTGAAGGCGTCGCATCTCGGCAGCGAGAAGTACGAGCGGGGCCACCTCTTCGTCGGCCCCGTCGTCGGCCCCGCGCGCATGACGCGCGACGCGGCGGCCGACGTCTACGCGCAGGCGGGCGTCGGCCCGACGGACCTCGACCTCGTCCAGGTGCACGACGCGTTCGCGATCGAGGAGCTCGAGTACTACGAGCTGCTCGGCCTCTGCGGCGAGGGCGAGGCGGAAGCGTGCATCGCGCGCGGGGACTTCGCGCTCGACGGGCGCGTCGCCGTCTCCACCGACGGCGGCCTCATCGCCCGCGGCCACCCCGGCGGCCCGACCGGCCTCGCCCAGATCTGGGAGACGACGCTCCAGCTCCGCGGCGAGGCGGGGAAGCGCCAGCGGCCGAACGCACGCACGGGCCTCTGCCACATGATGGGCGGCGGGAGCGTGTGCATCGTGCACGTCCTCCAGCGCGCGTGAGCCTCAGCGCGTCGCGATGACGAACTGCTGCGGCATCGGGTCGAGCGCGTGGAGCCTCGCGTCCGAGAAGCCGGCCGCGCGCAGCATCTGCTCGTACTCGCCGAACGTGTAGACGTCGCCCGCCGGCGTGGACGCGAGCATGACGAGGCTGAACGTCGCCGCCTCGCGGGGCGACACGCGGTCCTCGTTCGGGACGAACTCCACGATGGCGACCCGGCCGCCCGGCGCGAGGGCGCGGTGCATCCGGCCGAGCAGCGTCTCGCACGTCGGCGGGTCGAAGTGGTGGAGGAAGTTCGTCAGGAGGACGAGGTCGTAGCCCGTCCCGGGATCGACGTCGAAGGCGCTCCCGGGGAGCGTCCGGAAGCGGTCGGCGACGCCGCGCGCGCGCGCGAACTCCTTCGCCACCTCGAGCACGTTGGGCCAGTCGAGCGCGGTGACGGTGGTGCGGCGGTTCTGCTCGGCGATCGTGATCCCGAAAAGGCCGTGCCCGGCCGCCACGTCGAGGACGTTCCACGCGGGCGCGCGGTCGGCCTCGAGGACGGCCGCGAGCGCCTGCGCGGTCATGCCAGCGAGCGGCGCCATGTGACGCGCGAACTCCACCCAGGCCGGGTGCTCGGGAGCGAGCGTGCCGTCGTCGGGGATCGCCGTGCCGCCGTTTCGCACGGCGTCGGTCAGCGTGGCGAAGGCCGCGGCGATCATCGGCGAGCCGATGAAATGCACCGCGGAGCCCGCGTACGTCGGCGAGCGACGGTCGAGGAACGCCGCCGCCGTCGCGCCGAGGCGGTAGCGGTCGCCGGACTTCTCGAGAAGCCCGAGCGCCGTGAGGGAGTTCGCGAGCGAGCGCACGCCGCGGGGGGCCGCCGCGCACCGCGCCGCGAGCGCCTCGACCGTGTCGGCGCCCTCGCCGATCGCGGTGAAGACGTCGAGCTCGATCGCCGCCTTGATCGTGGCCGTGCGCTGGTAGCCGGTCAGGAGATCGAAGACGAGTCCGAAGTCGGGAGCCCTCGTGTCCATCGTCGCTCGTCATACACGACCGTCCGCCGCCGGGAAGCCCCCCCGGCCGCGCGTTTGCCGGCGGCGACCGTCTTCCGGTAACGATCGGGACGCGTGTTCGCGATCGGCTACTCCGCGGCTGCCGAGGCCTTTCGCGCCGAGCTGCGCGCGTGGCTCGCGGCGCACCTGCCGCGGGAGCCGGTGCCCGCCGAGGAGGAGGCCCGCCGCCGCTTCCAGCGCGCCTGGCAGCGCGAGCTCGCCGCCGGCCGCTGGGTCGGCGTCCAGTGGCCCCGCGAGTGGGGCGGGCGGGGCGCGACGCTCGAGCAGCAGGTCGTCTTCACCGAGGAGATGGCGCGCGCCCGCGCTCCGGAGATCCTCGACGCGGTCGCCGTGAACATCGTCGGGCCGACGCTCATCGCGTTCGGCACGGCGGAGCAGAAGGCGCGCTGGCTCCCGCGCATCCTCCCCGCCGACGACGTCTGGTGCCTCGGCTTCTCGGAGCCGAACGCCGGCTCGGACCTGGCCTCGCTTCGCTGCCGCGCGGAGCGCCATGGCGACGAGTGGGTGGTGACGGGGCAGAAGGTGTGGTCCAGCAAGGCGCACGTCGCCGACTGGCTCTTCCTCCTCGCGCGGACGGACCCGGCGGCGCCGAAGCACAAGGGGCTCTCGTGCCTCGTCGTCGACATGAAGAGCCCGGGCGTCACGTGGCGGCCGCTCGTGCAGATGAGCGGCCGGCGCGAGTTCAACGAGGTGTTCCTCGAGGGCGTCCGCGTCCCGGTCGCGCACACGGTCGGGCCGGAGAACGCGGGCTGGCCGATCGTCCGCGCCGCGCTCGCGAACGAGCGCGGCACGCTGTGGGCGTTCGACTTCAAGGTGCGCCTCCAGAACGGCGTCCTCGCGCTCGCCGACCTCTACCGCCGCGTCGTCGCGGGCGGCGCCGGACGCGGGCCGGACGCGCGCGTGCTGCGCGACCGCGTGGCGCAGGCGTGGATCGAGGCGCAGGTCTTCGCGGCGCACACGCTCCGCATCCTGCCGCGCCTCCACGCCGCCGCCGGCGCGCCGGCCGAAGCCGCGCTCCAGAAGCTCTTCGGCAGCGAGATCCAGCAGCGGACGCTCGAGCTGGCGACGGCGCTCGAGGGCGCGTGGGCGCAGCTCGCCGGCGGCGCGCGCGCCCTCGACGGCGGCGCGTGGCAGGAGCAGTACCTCTACTCGCGCTCGACGACGATCTCCTCGGGGACCTCGGAGGTCCTGCGGACGCTCCTCGCCGAGCGGGCGCTCGGGCTGCCGCGCTCCGGCTGACGCCCGCTACGGCGCCGGCTCGGCGCGGGCCTGCGGGAGGAAGAACTTCCCCTGCGAGCGGGCGAGCAGCACGTCGCCCTCGCGGATCTCCGCCTCGACGACGACGTAGCGCCGGTGCTCGGCCGTCACGCGCGCCGAGACGTCGAGCGGCCGATCGACGGGGCAGGGCTTCACGTAGCGGACCGTGAGCTCGCCCGTCACGACGAGCTGCGCGCGGCCGAAGAACACCGCGGCGCAGGAGACCTCGTCGAGGATCGTCGCGACGATGCCGCCGTGCGCGATCGCCGGGGCGCCGTGGAAGTGGTCGGGAATCGCATAGCGGGCGACGACCGCGTCGCCGCGGCGCCGGAAGCGGAGCCGGAGCCCGACCGGGTTCTCGGGCGAGCAGCCGAAGCACCCGCGGCCCTCGGGGAAGACGAGCTCCTCGTCGTCGTGGAACGTCATCGCCGGCCGTCGTAGCGCACGGTGCCGGACGAGGCAAAGAACGTGGAGCCGGCTCGCGACCGAGGCTTGTCGGCCGGCGCGGGCCTGCGCTATGCGACGCGGGCATGCCCGAGCGCGGGGCCGGAGCGGACGTCGCGATCACCCGGCGCGACGACCTCGTCCGCGACCAGCTCGCGCACCTGCCGTACGGCTCGCGGGCGACGGCGGCGCCGCCGGTCCGCGTCGGCGCGACGGGGACCGGCGAGTCGCTCCTCGTCCTCGCCTGGACCGCCGACGAGCTCGCGCGCGAGCGGGCGGCGGGGGCGGCCATGCTCGCGGCCCTCGGCGTCGCGCCCGGCATGCGCGTCGCGAACGCGCTGCCCGGCGCGCTCGCGACGCCGGGCTCGCTCCTCCTCGGCGACGTCGTCGAGGAGCTCGGCGCGCTCGACGTGCCGCTCGGGCACGTCGACGGCGATGCGGCCGCGCGCGCCGCGTGGGAGCTCTTCGACCGCGTGCAGGCGGACGTGCTGGTCGTCGACGCGCCCTCCGCGCCGCGGCTCTTCGCGGCAGCGCCCGCCGCGCCGCGCCCGTGGTGGCGGGGCGTCGTCTGGCTCGCGGTCGCGCCCGCGACGCCCGCACCGGTTCCGGTGCCGGACTTCGGCGGCTGGCAGCGGACCTGGGTCGCGGTGCCGGAGGTGACGAGCTTCTTCGCCCACTCGTGCGCGGAAGGCGCGTTCCACGCGGGGGCGCACGTCGCCGCCGAGGTGGTCGACGGAGAGGCCGTCGTCGCCACGCCGGGGGCCGGGCGCGTCCGTCGCTACGCGACGGGCCTCCGGGCGCGGCTCCGGCCGTCGTGCGCGTGCGGGGCCGGCGGCGTCGCACTGGAGGTCGGATGACGAACGGGGACCGGAGAGCGCTCGTCCGCCGCGCGTTCGAGGACCTGGGCCGCGGCGATTCGTCCACCTTCGCGGCGCTGCTCGCGCCGGACGTCGTGTATCGGGTGATCGGCACGACCGCCGTCTCGGGGGTGATGCGCGGAACGGAGGAGGTCGTCCGCCGCCTCATCGGGCCCCTCGCGGGGGCGCTCGCGACGCCGCTCGCGATCCGCGTCGACCGGCTCGCCGTCGAGGGCGACGTCGTGACGGTCGAGGGCGAGGGGACGGCGACCCTCCGCTCGGGCGCGCCGTACGACAACACGTACTGCTTCGTCTTCCGCTTCGCCGGCGACCGGGTCGCGGAGGTGACGGAGTACCTCGACACGCACCTCGTCACGCGCGCGTTCGCCGTGCCCGCCGACGAAGCGTCGCTCCTCCGCCGCATGGACTTGAACATGTGGGCGATGTACGCCGACTTCGCGCGCGTCGTCCCCGGCGGGGAGGTATGGGAGCCCGCCGGCCTGACGCTCGTCCGCCATCCGCGCGGCAACTTTTTCACGAATGCCGTCATGGTGCGCGAGGCGGTGGAGCTGCCCGCCGTCGCCCTCGCCGCGCGCGAGTTCTACGGGCGCCACGGCGCGCCCCACGCCGTCTGGACGCGCGATCACGCGGATCGGCGGCTCGCGGACGCGCTCGCGGCGCAGGGCTTCCACGAGGCGTTCTCGCTCCCCGGGATGGTCCTGCTCGGCGACCGGGGGACCGCGCCGCGTCCGCCCGAGCTCGCGATCCGTCCCGTCATCGACGACGCGGGCCGCCGCGACTACCTCGAGGTCACCGCCGAGGCGTACGCGGTGTACGGCCAGCAGCGCGAGACGGCCGAGGACGCGTTCGCCTCCCTCGAAAGCGTCTGCGCGCCGCACGTGCAGGGCTTCGTCGGCTACGTCGAGGGGCGGCCGGTCGCGGCCGCGCTCGCGTACGTGTCGCACGGCGTCGCGGGGATCGGCTGGGTGGGCGTCGTCTCCGACGCGCGCGGCAAGGGCTACGCGGCGGCCGTCACGTGGGCCGCGGTGCGCGAGGGCTTCCGGCGCGGCGGCGCCTTCGCGAACCTCCAGGCGTCGCCGATGGGGCGGCCGGTGTACGAGACGATGGGGTTCGCGACGCCGACGCACTACCGCGTCTGGATGCCGTCGTGACCGAGCCGCGAACGCCACCGCACGGCCTGCCCTTCGCGCCGACGAAGGTCGGCGTCCTCGTCGACATCGACATGGGGACGAAGGAGGACTTCCTCGCGACGCTCCGGATGGGCTTCGACGAGGCGCACGCCGAGGGCGTGATCCTCCGGCCTGTCGAGCTCGTCGTGCGGGAGGCGATCGGCCTTCCGCGCCTCGAGGCGAAGAACACGATCGACGGCTACCGCGCGCTCGTCGACGGGGGCGTGCTCTGCGTGATCGGCCCGCTCATCACCGACAACTCGATCGCGCTCGCGCCGGTGATCGACGCGTGCGGCGTGCCGGCCGTCACGTGGACCGGGACGGACCGCTACCACGGCGAGTTCTGCTTCAACCTCGGGAACGGCGGCCTCGCCGAGGAGGCGGCGATCATGGCGGCGTGGATCCGGCGGAGCGGCCATCGGACCGTCGGCATGATCCACGAGCTGTCGCCCGGCGGGGTCGAGTACGCGTCGAACTTCCGCTGGTACGCCGCGCGCGAGAAGCTCGACGTCCTGATCGAGGCGTACACGACGCAGATCCCGGACGATCTCGAAGCCGTGCTGCGGAAGATTCGGGATCAGAAGCCCGACTGTCTCGCGTACCTCGGCTACGGATATCCGACGATCCTCATGGGGCCGATGTGGGCGCGGCTCGGCTGGGATCCGCCGCGCATCATGACCTCCGCCTTCCAGTTCTGCTACGCGAAGCCGGAGTGGATGGCCGCGCTCGAAGGGTGGGTCGGCGTCGACCAGATGTGCGAGGAGAACCCGCGCCTGCGGCCGCTGCTCGACCGCTTCGCGGCGCGCCACGGGAAGCGACGCGATCACACCGTCACCGCGCTCAGCTACGACACGGCGCGCCTCATCGCCGAGGGGTTGGCGCGCGCGCCGCTCCTCACGCCGCGTGGCGTGAAGGAGGGGCTCGAGCGCGTGCGGATGCTGCCCGCCGTCAACGGTGGGCCGCGGACGCACATGAGCCTGGGGCCGTGGGACCACAAGGCGTACAAGGGCGACTGGCTCGTGCTGCGGAGGGTCGCCGGGGGGCGGACGGTGTTCGTCGGGTACCACGAGCCGACGCCGTGACGGGAGAGATGGCGCACTGGATCGGGTTCGTCGTCGTGCTCCGCGACCGCCGCCAGGGAGGTGCGCCGTGATCGCTCTCGGCCGCGCGAGGCGCGGCGCTCGACCGTCTCGTCCCCGATCCGCGCCGCGCGCCGATCCCCAGCCGGCCGGTCTCGTCTCGAACTAGCGCTCTCGGCCGCGATCCTCGTCTGTGGCCTCGCGCCGCTGCGCAGCCTCGACGCCGCCGGATCGTAGTGGGTCAGTGTGCGGCTCGTACGGCATCGTGCGGGAGCACGGGGAGGTCCTCGCGGAGACGACGAGGTGCACCACCCCGTCCTGCGATGCGGCATGGGCGTCGTGTGCGGGCGACCTCGGTGTGACGCCGCCTCGGTCGCCGTCGTATGGGCAGCCGCCCTCCGACGTTCGCGCGCCGTCTCGGCAGATTGGAGGCCACGATGAAAGCTTCGATGTTCGCAACCGTGACCTCGGAGCACGGGACGCCGACGGTCCTCCTCGACGACGTCGTCTTCGAGAGCAACAAGAGCAGCGCGAGCGGCGGCGGGCTCGCGGAACTCGACCATCACGAGCAAGAACTCGGCGAAGATCGCCGGCGGAGGCGAGAAGACGTTCTCGCCGCAGGCCGGCTCGCCGCTGATCGACGCGGGCACGTGCTCCGCGCCGTCCGGGCCGCCCGTGCCGAGCACGGACTTCTTCCACCACCTGCGACCGAACCCGGCGGGCCCCGACCCGTCGAAGTGCGACATCGGCGCCGTCGAAGCCCGACGCGGCGGCGCCGCGAGGGCCGCGAGGCGTCGGCGGTGCACGGGGCCCTCCGACCCGCGGACACCGTTCCTCGACCCGCTCGTCGCGCTCGCCCACGTCGCGGCGCACATCGACGCGGCTTCGCCTCGGCACGGGTGGCGCGCGGCGCGTCGCGCGCCACGGCAACGGTTTGGTACGGGTTCCCGACGGACGTGGACGCGACGCAGCGGAGGTCCGCTGGACCCGTCACGCGATCGCGAACGGCGAGCGTCCGGCGCCGCTCTACGCGCTCGGCGGCTCGCGGCGCGCTCGCGCCCGCCGATCACCGCGATCGGCGCGGGCGGAGGAGGAGCCAGCGCGGCACGGTCGCCGTGTACTCGGCGTACGGCGCCCCGAAGCGCCGGAGGAGCTGGGGCTCCTCCAACCACACGATGCCCGCCTGGATGACCGCCCAGACGGCGGCCGCGTAGAGGAGCAGCGCGACACGGCCCGAGCCGAGGAACCAGGCGCAGAGGAGCGCGACGTGCCCGACGTAGATCGGATTCCTCGAATGGGCGTAGAGCCCGACGGTGACGAGCCGTCGCGGGGGCGCCGTCACGAACGGCGTCCCGTGCCCGACGCGGACGAAGAGATTCGAGGCGTGGAGCCAGAGGGCGAGGACGCCGGCGACGATCGCGCCCGCGAGCACGCGCCCGCCCGGAACCCGCCAGCGCGGCCAGCCGAGCGCGTCGTTCAGACGGCTCATGCCGAGCGGTCCGACCACGAGGACGAGCCCGAGCAGGAGGAGGACGCCGACCCTCCCGAGGGCCTCCACGACCGCGGGACGTCGTGGGACGCGCTCGCCGGTGGGCTCCGACGTCATCCCGGCGCGTCCGCGGGCGGGAACGGCCGGTTGAGCTTCGGGCGCGGCGGATCGCGGTAGTCGGGAAGCGGGCCGGCGGCGTCGACCCAGTCGGCGAAGAACGCGAGGATGCCCGCGTCGCCGAGGATGCGGTCGAGTGCCGCCGAGCGGAGCACCCGATAGCGCGCGAGGAGCGTCGCGCGCGCCTCGCGGAGGAAGTCGGTCGCGCGCACCGGGACGCGGGCCCCCGACGGGAACACGACGTCGGCGACGCCGTCCGCGCACGCGCGGCTCACCCACGGCAGGTACGTCCGCCCGAGCTCCGCGAGCACGGCGACGAGCGTTGCCGGGACGTCGCCGGGCCGGTCCCAGCCGCCGAACGTCTCGTCCTCGGGCTCGAGGAGCCGGTGGGTGTGCCGGACGACGGGCGGCGCGTCCTCGTCGAGCCAGCGCCGGCAGAGGGGGTCGTTCGTGAAGTGCGCGGCGTTCCCGCCGAAAAGTCCGAAATCGGCGAGCGACGCGCGCACGCCGAAGAGGTAGGGCCGGACCGCGAGATGGGCGCCGAGCGTCCGCATCCACGGGCGGAGCACCTCGTCCACCCAGACCCGGACGTTGTCCGCGGTGACGCCGAGCGGACCGCAGCTCGACCGGACGTGCGCGCCGACGCCCGCGAACGCCTGGTCGCCGGTGAGCGGCATCCGCGCCGCGATGTCGCGCGCCAGCTCGAAGCCGCCGACGGCGGCGTTCTCGGGGAAATGCCACCGGCTGCCGACGGCGGGCCGGTACAACCACTCGTCGGCGGCGTCCTCGAGCACGTAGCAGCAGAACCGCTGCACGGGATCGTCGGGGAGCGCGGCGGGCTCGGGAAAGCGGAGCTCCAGGTGGTGGATCATCGCGGTCGAGTCCCACATGAGCTCGCCGTCGGGCGTCTCGATGACGGGGACGCCGCCCGGATAGCCCGCGGCCGCCGCCTCGGGGCTCATGCCCGCGAAGCGGCGGAAGCGCCACGGGATGCGCTTGTAGTCGAGGTAGCCGGTCATCTTCCGCGTGAAGTAGGACTGCATCATGCCGTGCACGCGGTAGGGCCGTGCGGTCATCGCGTCCGGTCCTCCTCCGTCGTCGTCGCGAGCAGCCACTGGCTCTCGAGGCCGGCCGTGCGGTGGACGCCGATCGCCTGCACGTGCGGATCGGTCGCGATCTCGACGAACGCCCGCCGCGACGGATACTCGACGAGCGCGACCACGTGGAAGCCCTCGCCGCCCTCGCCGATGACCTGCGCGTCAACGCGGCCGGTCCAGAGGACGCGCCCGCCCTTCGCCTCGACGAAGGGCACCATCGCGTCGGCGTAGCGCCGGTACGCGTCCTCGCCCGACATACCGGCGTCCGGCGAGTCCGCGTGCGGCTTGAAGCGGAGCAGGTTCAGCATCACGACGGGCCGGTCGCCGGCGCCCGCGAGGAGCGCAGCGAGCTGCTCGGGTTCCGGGTAGATCGCCATCGCGTGTTCTTAGCGCGTGCAGCCCGTCGGGTCGATGGGCTGGGCGCGATCGGGTCGCGCCGACCGCGCCGCGACCCGATGGATGACCTGGGCGCCGTCGTGTCAGCGCGGCGTCGCGGCGGCCATGCCTTCGGGCGAACGACCTCCCGTCCCCCGCGATTGGGTCGCACGGGCCTTCACGGCGGTGGAGGATCTCGTGTACGCGAACCTCGGGCTCCTGCTCGCCGTGAGCGCCGTCGTGCTCCTCGGCACGAGCGCCTACGAGTTCCCGCGGACGGCCGGGGGTGGCTCGCTCACGGGCAACGTCGTCGCGTTGCTCGACAAGATGCTCCTCGTCCTGCCCGTCGTCGAGCTGCTCTACACGGTGTCCTTCCGGGAGCACGCGATCGTGCCCGAGCCGTTCCTGCTCGTCGACGTCATCGCGGCGATCCGTCGCGTCCTCGTGCTGACGGCGGAGATCGGGCATCCGCAGCCCGGAGATTCGAACGTCTTCGTGTTCTTCGTGACCGCGCTCGCGGTGCTCACGGTGCTCATCCTCCTGCTCGCGATCTCTCTGCTGCTGCTCCGGAAGAGCGCCCGCGTGCGTGCGGCAGGATGACGGCCGCGCCGGCGCTTCCGCCGCTCTCGGAATGGGAGAGCTTCTACGTGATCGTCGGCTCGTCGGCCGGCGCGCTCACGGGCCTCATGCTCGTCGTGATCGCGCTCGGCGCGGAGACACGGACGGCGGAGAGCGCACGCGCCGCCCGCGCGTTCGCGACGCCGACCGTCGTTCCCTTCTGCGTCGTGCTCCTCCTCGCCGCGCTGCTGAGCGCGCCGGGACAGACGGCCGCGACCCTCGGGCGGTGCCTCCTCGCCGTCGGGATCGGCGGCCTCGCGTACATGGGCCGGGTGACCTTCCACGCCCGCCGGCAGGACGCGTATGCGCCGGTCTTCTCGGACTCGGCGTGGCACATGGTCCTGCCCGTCGTTGCGTACGCGGCCGTGCTCGCGGCGGGCGTCCTGCTCCGTCGTTCGCCGGCGGGGGCGCTCGACGTCGTCGCCGCCGCGGCGCTTCTCCTCCTCTTCGTCGGCATCCACAACGCCTGGGACTCGGCAATCTGGATGACGACCAGGCGGGGATCGAGGGAGGCGTCCCGACGGAGGCGCGCGCGTCGTCGTCGCGCGCGGCTCAGTGAGGAGCGACGGCGGCGGCGCTACGGCTCGCGGAGCCCGAACGCGACCGGCATCCGCACCGCGCGGATCGCCGGGAAGATCCCGCCGAGGAACCCCATCGCGAGCGCGTACGCGACCCCGCCCGCGAGCAGCCGCGGCGTCACCGTCAGCCGGAACGCCACCTGGCTGAACGACTGGAAGTTCAGCGTCGCCGTCTCGTAGCCGTTCGCGACCGCGTACGCGAGCCCGCCGCCGAGCGCGCCGCCGACGAGCGCCAGGACGAGCGACTCCGTCATGACCGAGACGAGGACCGGGGAGCCCTGGAACCCGATCGCGCGGAGCGTCGCGATCTCGCGCCCGCGCGCCGCGACCGCGGAGTACATCGTGTTGAGCGCGCCGAAGGTCGCACCGACCGCCATGAGGAGGGCCACGGTGTTCCCGAGGACGCGGACGAGCGTCCGGAGCACCTTCGACTGTGCGGCGTAGTACGCGTCCTCGCGCATCACGGTCGCGTGGAGCCTCGGGTCGGCGCCGAGCGCGGCCTCGAAGCGGGCGAACGCCTCCGGCGCCTCGAGGCGCGCGTAGACGGACTGGAAGCCCGTGCGCCGGTACGCGGGCTGGAGCACGCGCACGTCCGTCCAGATCTCGGACTCGTAGATCGACCCGTCGGCGTCGAACACGCCGACCACCTGCCACACGTTCTCGCCCCACCGCAGGCGGGCGCCGACGTCGAGGCCCGAGAACTGGTGCGCCGCCGCCCGCCCGACGATCACCTCGTTGCTCCCCTCGCGGAAGCGCCGGCCCTCGACGATCCGCACGGACGGCCGCACGCCGAACGCCGCGGGCTCGACGCCGCGGAGCGGGACGTTCGCATCCGTTCCCGTCGTCCGCTTCGGCACGTTCACGACGACGTAGAGCTCGGCCGACGCGATCGTCCCAGCCGGACCGTGGACGAGCCCGGGGGCGTCCTTGATGACCCGCGTCTCCTCGAGCGAGAGCCCGCTCGACATCTCGGTGTCGCTGCCCGCGCGCAGCACGAGCACCGTGTCCGGCGACGTGCCGCGCTCCATCACCTGCCGGACGCCCTCGGCGATCGACAGCACGGCGACGAACACGGCGACGACCCCCGCGAAGCCGACGACGGCGACGGCCGAGGAGCCGGCGCGCTGACCGAGGCTCCGGAGGTTCAGCGCCGTCACGGCGAGCGTCTGGGCGAGCGGGCGCACGGTCAGCGCCTCCGGAGCGCCTCGACGATGGGGAGCCGCTGCGCCACCCAGGCGGGCACCCCGCCGCTCGCGAGCCCGAGGAGCGCCGCGAGCCCCGTGCCGAGAACGAGCGCCCGCGCGGGGACGTAGAAGACGGGCAGGAACGCCTCGACGAGCTTCGCGAGCACCGGGACGGCGAGCAGCACGAGGGCCAGGCCCGTGAGCCCCGCGGTGCCGCTCAGGAGGAGGGCCTCGCCGAGGACGAGGCCCATGACGCCGCGGTCCGTGAAGCCGAGCGATTTGAGCACGCCGAGCTCGTTCGTCCGCTCGCGGACCGCCTGCGCCATCGTGTTCGCGGCGATGAGGAGGATCACGAAGAAGACGATGGCCGAGATCGCCGTCAGCATGGTCCCCGTGTCGCCGACCTGGTTCGCGAACGACTGGATGAGCGCCTTCTCCGTCGCCGTCTTCGTCTCCGCCGGGGAGTTCGCGAACTGGCGGTCGATCGCCCGCGCCACCTCGTCTGCGCGTGCCGGGTCCTCGACCTGCACGCCGTACCAGCCGACGAGGCCGGGCTTCCCGACCCGCTCCATCAGGTAGTCGTGGCGGAAGAAGAACTGGGTCTCGTCGACGTCCGGCGTCGCGCCGCGGTAGATGCCCACCAGCTCGAACTCGAACGTGTCCGGCTTCCCGTCGCGCACGCGCCAGAAGGTGGGCTGGATCGGGATGCGGTCGCCGATCCGCCAGCCGAACCGCGCGGCGAGCTTGCGGCCCGCGATGGCGCCGGTCCGCGTGAGCAGCCAGCGCTGGCGCTGGTCGGCGGGGAGGATGAACTCGGGATAGAGGCGCAGCATCGCGTCGGGCTCGACGGCCATCTGCGCGAAGACGTTCTTCGGGTCCTGGTAGATGCCGCCGAACCACGTGAGGTGCGTCGCGAGCCGGACGCCGGGCGTCCCCTGGATCTGCGCGAGATAGCGCTCGGGCAGCATCTGGATGATCGACATCCGGTGCATCGTGAGGAGGCGGTTCTGGCCGGCGATCTCGACGCCCCCCTCGAAGCCGTTGCGGATCGCCATCAGGAGGCCGAAGAGGAAGAAGGCGACGACGATCGAGAGGAAGGTGAACGTCGTCCGCGCCTTCCGGCGCAGCAGGTTCCGCCAGAGGAGGTGGAGGTACTTCACGCCGCCCGCGCCGCGACGAGGACGCCCTTGTCGACGTGCAGCACGCGCCCGGCCCGCGCCGCGGCGAGCGGGTCGTGGGTCACCATGACGATCGTCTTCCCGTAGCGCGCGTTCAGCTCGCCGAGGAGGTCGAGGATCTCGCCCGCCGTCTCCCGGTCGAGGTCGCCCGTCGGCTCGTCGCAGAGGAGGAGCGTCGGGTCGGTGACGATCGCGCGGGCGATGCCGACCCGCTGCTCCTGCCCGCCGGAGAGCTGCGCGGGGTAGTGGTTCGCGCGGTCGGCGAGCCCGACCAGCGCGAGCGCCGCCTCGACGTGTCGCCGCCGCTCCGCGTGCGAGAGGCGCGTCAGCAGGAGCGGCAGCTCGACGTTTCGCGCGGCCGTCAGCACGGGGAGGAGGTTGTAGGACTGGAAGACGAAGCCCACGTGCTCGGCGCGCCAGCGCGCCAGCTCGCGGCTCGACGCGTGCGTGAGATCGCGTCCGGCGACGATCACGCGGCCCGACGTCGGGGTGTCGAGCCCGCCGATCAGGTTGAGGAGCGTCGTCTTGCCCGAGCCCGACGGGCCCATGAGCGCCAGGAACTCGCCCGCGGGCACGTCGAGGTCGATGCCCTTCAGCACGTCGACGCGCTCCGCGCCGCGCCGGTAGACCTTGTGCACGTCGCGGACCTCCACGACGGCCGCAGTCATCGCGTCCTCACGCGGCTCCCGTCGGCGAGCGCGGGCGGCGGGTCGAGCACGACGCGCTCGCCGCGCCGGACCCCGGAGAGCGCCTCGACGGCGTCGCCGACCGTGCCGCCGACGGCGACCGCGCGCCGCGCGGCGCGGCCGTCGGCGACGACGAACACGACGGTGCGGTCGCCCTCGCGCCGGAGCGCGCGCTCCGGGACGAGGAGCGTCGTTCCGCCGCGCGCGCCGTCGCGCGCGTCGCCCTGGAAGGAGACCTTGACCCCCATGTCGGGCAGGATCCGCGGGTCGCCCAGCTGGTCGAAGGCGATGCGGACCTTGACGGTCGCCTTCTGGCGGTCGGCCGAGGGGACGGTGGTGATGACGTGCGCGGGAATCTTCCACTCGGGGTACGCCTGGAGCGTCGCGGTCACGGGCTGCGCCGGGTGGACGCGCTGGATGAACGCCTCGTTCACGTCCACCTCGATCTCGAGCGACGTCATGTCGACGATCGTCCCGATGCCCGTCCGCGTGAAGCCGCCGCCCGCCGAGACGGGCGACACGATCTCGCCCGGCTGCGCGTTCTTCGAGACCGCGACGCCGGCGAACGGCGCGCGCACGAGCGTGTCCTCGACGTCCTGCCGGCGGACGGCGACCTCGCGGTCCGCCACCGTGATCTCGTCGCGCGTCGCGGCGAGGCGCGCCGCCAGGGAGTTCCGCTGCGCCTCGGCCGCGTCGAGGTCGGCGCGGCTCGCGACGCCGGTCGACGCGAGCGCGCGGATGCGTCCGAGCTGGAGATCCGCCTCGTGGAGCCGCACCTCGATCTCGTGGAGCTGGCTCCGCGCGGCGGTGGCGTGCGCCTCGGCGAGGGCCAGTGCGCGCCGGGCGTTCGCGTCGTCGAGCCGCGCGAGGATCTGCCCCTCGGCGACGCTCATCCCCTCCTCGACCGTCACCTCGACGAGCCGTCCCGTGATCTTGGACGCCACCGTCGCCTGCCGGCGCGCGACGACGTAGCCCGACGCGTCGAGGACGGACGCGGCGGCGCCCGGGTCCTCCTCGACGACCGTCGCGACGTCGACCGCGACGGCGCGCGCCCCGGCGAGCGCCCACCAGGCGACGGCGACGAGCGCGACGGCGAGCGCGAGCAGGAGGAGGCGGCGGCGCCACGGGCGCTCGGACGGGCCCTGGGAGCGGTCGATCCGAAGCTGCTCGAGGCGCGATCGCTCGGCCATGAACTCGTGGTTCCTACGTCGGCGCGGGAGGGGAGTCCAGCGCGTCCCCGGCTCGGGGACGCCCGCGGGAGGCGGCGCGCGCTTCGGTCTCGCGCGGCCGTGCGCTACCCTGGGGCGATGCCCCGTCCGGTTCGGCACATCCAGCCCGTCGGTGCACGCGTGCTCGTGCGCGTGCTGCGCGAGGAAGACGTGGCCTCGAGCGGCCTCTATCTGCCGCCTGGCGCGAAGGAGCGGATGCAGGAGGCGCTCTACGGCGAGGTCGTCGAGGTGGCGCGCGCGCAGGCGACCGAGCCGGGCGAGGAGGGGCTCGGAGTCAACGTCTCCGGCATCCCGCACGGGGCGCGCGTCCTGTTCGCGAAAATAGCGGGCGTCCGCGTACCGTGGGACGACGACCTCCGCGTGCTCGACACGAAGGACATCCTCGCGACGGTCGACGAGATCGCCGAGGAGCGGCTCGTGTGAGCGGCGCCCGCCTGGCACTCGTGGCCGCGGCCGCCGGGCTCGCCGGCTGCCCGGGCACGGTCACGCGGCTCGACCGCCTCCCGAAGACGACGCCGCTCGCGGCGCCCGTGTCGATCGACGCCCCGGGTCCGCTCGTGCACGAGGCGACGGGCTTCGCGTTCGCCGAGGCGTACGGACGCTTCCGGCGGGTCCAGGCGCTCCGCTACGACACCGCCGGGCTCCACGTCGGCGTCGGATACGACGCCCGCCGGCCGGGCTGCGCCGTCGTCGCGACGTTCTTCCTCCGTCCCGCGCCGCGCATGGCCTTCGTCGCCGCGGCGCCCGAGGTGGTCGCGTCGGTCGAGCGCGGCTGGCTCGCGGAGGAGCTCGCGCGCGCGACGGCGGAGATCAGGGCGCAGCACGCGGTCGAATCGCCGCGCGAGACGCCGGCGGCGGCCGCGCCGCGCGGCGCGCTCCTGGACGGGCCGTCGTTCGTCTTCGAGGAGGGTCGGACGGTCTCGGAGCTGCGCCTCCAGCTCTACGACCACCGCTGGATCGTGAAGTCCCGCTTCACGTACCCGGCGTCGTGCGCGGAGGAGGCGCGCCGGCGGCTCGACGCGCTCGTGCCGGCGCTCCCGTGGGAGGCGGCGGACGGGGGTGGGCCGCGGAGCTGATCCCCCTCCCGACGTGCGCGCGCCCCGGGGTGCGGCGGACGCATGGTCGCTTGTCGCGGCCGCGGCCTCCGGGGTAGAGGCCGTCGTCGTGGCTGGCGGGGCGATCTCTCGAGCGCCGCATGAGGCGCGCGTCGGGCCGGGCCGCGCCGCCCCGCTCTTCGTCACGGCGGCCGTCTTCAACTGGCTCGTCGCGCTCTCGCTGGCACTCCCCGGGGAGCGCGCCTGGCAGCTCGCCGGGCTGGCGCAGCCGGCGGACCCGCTCTTCCTCCACCTCTTCCTCACCTTCGTCGCGCTGTTCGGCATCGCCTACCTCTGGATCGGCGTGGCACCGGCGGGAAAGGACGCGCTCGTCGTGATCGGCGCCGTCGGCAAGGCGTCGGCGTTCGCGGTGCTCTTCGGGCACTACCTCGCCGGCTCGGTGCCCGCGGGCGTCGCCGCGCTCGGCGCGGGCGACCTCGTGTTCGCGGCGCTCTTCGTCCGCTTCCTCTTCCGCGCCGGGCAGGGGCGCGGCGCGCCGTAGCGGAGACGCGGATCGTGACGACGGCGCCCGACGTGATCGCCGTCGGCGGCGGGCTCGGCGGCGCCGCCCTCGCCCGGGCGCTCGCCGTGCGCGGCGTCCGCGTGCTCGTGCTCGAACGGGAGCGGCAGTTCAGGGGCCGCGTGCGCGGCGAGTGGATCGCGCCCTGGGGAGCGGCCGAGGCGCGCGCGGACGTCGTGCCGCCCGCGCGGGCGAAGCCGCGCCTCCGGGGCGAGGCGGACGTGCCGCGGCTCGTCGCGGAGTTCGTCGCGATCGGCGTCCCGGGCCACTGCTACGCCGGGGCACGCGCCGCGGGGCCGCTCGCCACCTTCGACTGCGCCGACACCTGGGTCGACCACCCGTATCGCGACGGCCTCGTGCTCGTCGGGGACGCGGCGGCCTCGAGCGACCCGACCTTCGGCCAGGGTCTCTCGCTGACGCTCCGGGACGTCCGCGTGCTCCGACCGACTTCTCGCCGGCGGCGACTGGGACGCCGCCGCGCACGCGTACGCCGACGAGCACGACCGTCACTACGGCACGATCCATGCGGTGAACGACCGGCTCACCGAGACGTTCTTCGCGCAGGGCCCGGACGCCGACGCCCGCCGTGAACGCGCGCTCCCCTTCTCGCGGTCGATCCGAGCCGGATCCCCGACCAGCAGCTCGCCGGCCCCGACGTGCCAGCCGCTGCCGCCGCCCGCCGGCGGTTCTTCGCCGAGGACTGAGCGGGACGGGCTCAGTCGACGAACATCATCCCGTGCGGGCGCGCCGGCCCCGTCGACCCGTGCGGCCAGTGCATGCGCGTGAACGACACCCCGACCTTGTGCGTCCCCTCGTCCCGCCAGGTCCCGTCGAGGCTGAGCGCGCCGGTCATCTTGTCGAAGTGCATCAGGTAGATCCGGCGGTCGCCGTCGATCATGACGCCGGGGACGTCGATCGTGTAGCAGGCGACCGCGAGCCGCTCCTCCGCGCCGTCGAGGTTCACCCAGTGCGGGCGACCGAAGCGCGCGGTGATCGGGCTCTCCGGGTCGTGATCCAGGCGGACCTCGCCCACCTTCCGCGGCTGCGACGGTGTCGACACGTCGAGGACCATCACGCGGTTGCCGCCGTCCTCGGTCGCGCCCTCGAGCGGGACGATGAGGAAGCGGTCGTCGCGCGTGAGGACCGGCACGCCCGGGAACGCGTGGTCGCCGAAGTCCCAGACGAGCGTGAAGGTCGGATGCTCGTCGGTGATGTTCTCCGAGACGTAGAGCGAGCTCCCGAGGTCGGGGTCGAGGAAGACGACGGGCTTGTCGGCGTGGACGAAGCGCGGCTCGAACGGCGCCCAGTTCTCGTTCCCCCGCCTGCCGACCGGGAGGACGATCGTCTCGAGGAGCTTCAGGTCGGAGAGCCGCCAGATCTGCACCGACCGCCCGGGCGTGAAGTCCCCCGACACGAAGCCGTGGGCCTCGTTCGTCGTGATGAGCCGATCGAGGCTGGGCTTCGCCTGGAGGCTGTAGGGCGCGATGATCTCGTTCTTCGCGCGCGGGTCGGCGGCGCTCACCTCGCGGACGAAATTCCCCTTCGCGTCGAACTCGACGAGGCCGCCGATGCCGCCCGTCTGCCCGTGCACGTGCCCGTGGCGCGGGTCCCCCGCCTCCTGGAAGGAGGCGAGCGTGTGGCCGTTCGGGAGGCGGATGTAGCTGTGGGGCGCGAAGAAGCGCCGGCCCGCGCCGCCGGGCTCGTCGACCTTGACGAGCTTCGCGCGCGGCGGGTCGGCGACGTCGAAGACGAAGGTCCGGCTGGTGATGAGCCCCGAGCCCCAGAGCGTCTTCTCCGGCCGCGGCTCGTAGTCGACGTGGTGCGGCTCGTTGCCCTTCGAGCCGACCGGCACCGTGTGCAGGACCTTGCCGTAGGTCGGCGACCGCGGGTCGGCGTCGAGCACGGCGAGGAAGTCCTCGTCCTCGCGGTCGTCGTCGCCGGTCCACACGACGAGATGGCGCTCGGGCCCGGCGGCCGGCGGCGCCGCGCGGGCGGGGGCCGGCGGCGTGCAGACGGCGGCGAGGATGGCGATGACGGCGGCGGCGAGGCTACTTGCGGTCCGCGCCGGCATCGCTCTTCGAACCGATCCGATAGCGAAACTCGCAGCGGTCCGCGCCCTGCATGATCGTCTTGTCGTGCTTGAGCGTCACGTCCGCGCCGTAGCCCTCGGTCATCGGCGGATCGATGCTGCAGACGAGGAGGTAGCCGAGCTCCGGGACGCCCAGCGCCTTGAAGAACTCGGCGTAGCGGCAGCCGGTGATGTCGAACTCGTAGCGATCCGCGGTGCGCGCGATCTCCTTCACGTCGATCGCGTTGCCGACGGCGAACATGTCGATGGCCTTGGCGATCCTCTCGGCGGGTTCGCCGGGCGTGTTTCTCCACCACTCGGCGCCGAAGCGCTCGTAGAAGTCGAAGAGCGCCTTCGGCACGAGCGCGTTGACCCGCTCCTTCCCGAACTCGCGCTGGAAGCCCTGAATCAGGGGGACCAGGACCTGCGCCTGGATCTTCACCTGCTCGAGGAACGGTACGTCCATGGACGGCTCCTCCGGAAGGAACTCCATCGCACTTCGCCGCCGCCCGTGCAACGCGCTCCCGTGCTGCCGGGAGCGACGCGCCGCGGCGGGCGGGTAGTGTCGTCGCATGCGGACGCGCCTCCGCCCGACGCTCGTCGCTGGTGCCTGCGCGTCCGCCGTCCTCCTCGCCGCGCCGGTCGCGCGGGGCGCGCGCTGCCAGGCGCCCGCCGCGCGCGCGGCCGTCGCCGACGCGCTCGCGGCCGTCGGGCGCGCGTGCGACTGCCGTGCCGCCGCGACGCATCGGCGGTTCGTCGCCTGCGCGAAGGACGTGGTCCGCGACCGGATCGCGGCCGGCCTCCTGCCGCGCGCGTGCGCGTCCAAGGCCGCCCGCTGCGCCGGCCGCTCGACGTGCGGGCGGCCGGACGCGGCTGTCTGCGCCCGGACCGACGCCCGCGGTCGGATTCGCTGCCGCATCGCGCGGCACGGCGTGTGCCGCCATGGAGCGACGGTCGCGGGGGCGACGAGCTGCTGCGCGACGTGCCCGGCCGCCGCATGCGTCGCGCCGTCCGCGACGACGACCACGACCGCGACGACGAGCACGACGACCGCCGCCGCGCCCGCGACGACGACGACGCTCGCGCTGCCCGCGGGCCCGCCGCTCGGCCGGCGTCTGTACACCCTCACGAACGGCTTCGGGCGGCGCGGCGGGCATCTTTACTCGTCGGCGGCGAACGGGCTCGACACGGCGGAGGTGGGCACGTTCGACGGCTCGCTCGTCCTCGACGCCGGCACGCCGGGGCCGGACGGGGTCGCCGCGCTCGCCGTCGGGCTCGACACGATCTTCGGCTTCCGCCTGGTCGACGGCACCGTCGTCTGCGTGAAGGTGGAGGCGGCGGGGAGCGCGGGGACGCTCGCCTGCGCGGGCGGCGTCCCGGTCGACGTCGTCGTCGCCGCCGACGGCGGCGCGGGGCCGAACGCCACGCCGTCGCTCCTCCTCGAGCAGGGTCCGCCCGGGCCGCCGGGGGCCGGGTGGGTCGCGGCGACGGTCCGCGTCGTCGCCTGCGCCCCGCCCGCGTGCACGGTGGTGGACGACTGCGGCGACCCGGCGAAGGTCGCGCTCGCCGCCGCACCCCCCGTCCGGCGCGCGTTCACGACCGGCACGACGACGGGACGCATCGCGCATCCGCGCCAGGGCGGGAACGACGTCGTCCTCTTCCGCACGGGGACGCCCTTCCGGTGCCGCGACTGGACCGCGATCGACGGGCCGGGGATCCTCGAAATGTCGCTCCTCGAGCCGGGCGGGCCGTTGGGCGACGTGGTGGAGCTGCTCCAGCTCGAGGACTGAGCGGCGGGACCCCCACTGGACGCCGTCCCGGGCGCCGCTATCGTCCCCGCATGGAGATCCTCCTCGGCAGGGGCGACGAGCCGGTCTACCTGCTCGCGAAGTACGCGAACCGCCACGGGCTCGTCGCCGGGGCCACGGGGACGGGGAAGACCGTCTCGCTCCTCGTGATGGCCGAAGGCTTCTCGCGCCTCGGCGTCCCCGTCTTCATGCCCGACGTGAAGGGGGACGTCGCGGGGCTCGCCGTGCCGGGGGTGGCCACCGAGAAGGTGACGGCGCGCGCCGCGCGGGTCGGGGCCGAGGGGTGGGCGCCCGAGGCGACCCCGGTGGTCCTCTGGGACCTCCACGGCACCGACGGGCACCCGGTGCGCGCGACCGTGAGCGAGATCGGGCCGAGCCTCCTCGCGCGCATGCTCGAGCTGAACGACACGCAGGCGGGCGTCCTCGAGATCGCCTTCGAGCTCGCCGACGACCGCGGGCTCCTGCTGCTCGACCTGGACGACCTCCGCGCGCTGCTCGGATTCGTCGCCGACAACCACGGCGAGATCTCGACCCACTACGGCCTCGTGAGCGCGGCGTCGATCGCCGCCGTTCAGCGCGCGCTGCTCGGCCTCGAGCGCGAGGGCGGCGCCGCCTTCTTCGGCGAGCCCGCGCTCGACCTCGCGGACCTCTGCCGGACGGACCCCGCGGGGCGCGGCCTCGTCGGCGTCCTCGCGGCCGCCGAGCTCGTGCTGAAGCCCCGGCTCTACGCGAGCTTCCTCCTCTGGCTCCTCTCGGAGCTCTTCGAGACGCTGCCCGAGGTGGGCGACGTCGACGAGCCGCGGCTCGTCTTCTTCTTCGACGAGGCGCACCTCCTCTTCGACGACGCGCCGCCCGCGCTCCGCCAGCGCGTCGAGCAGGTGGTTCGGCTCGTCCGCTCGAAGGGCGTCGGGGTCTACTTCTGCTCGCAGCTCCCCGACGACGTGCCGGGCGAGATCCTGGGGCAGCTCGGCAATCGCGTCCAGCACGCGCTCCGCGCCTACACGCCGCGCGAGCAGAAGGCGGTCCGCACGGCGGCGGAGACGTTCGTGCCGAATCCGAAGCTCGACGTCGCGAAGGCGATCGGACAGCTCGAGGTCGGGGAGGCGCTCGTCTCGACGCTCCGCGAGGGCGGCGTGCCGATGCCCGTCGAGCGGACGCTCATCGCGCCGCCGCGCTGCCGCATGGGCGCGCTCGCCCCCGGGGAGCGTGCGGCCGTCCGCGCGCGGAGCTCCGTCGGCGCGAAGTACGACGCGCGCGTCGACCGCGAATCGGCGTACGAGATCCTCGGGCGGCGGGCCGCGCCCACGGCCCCGGCGAAGCGCGACGCGCCGCCGCGCCCCGCGTCGCCGGTCGGCGACCTCCTCTGGGGCACGGGGCGCCGCCAGGGGATGGTGGAGGCGCTCGCGAAGCAGGCCGCGCGCACGGTCGGGAGCCAGGTCGGCCGGCAGATCCTCCGCGGCGTCCTGGGCGGGATCCTCGGCGGATCGCGGCGGCGCTGAGCCGACGACGGCGCCCGCGCGCGCCGCTCGCCTTCCCCCCGCCGGCAGGGCTAAACCACGCCCGATGCCGATGCTCCTCCCGACGACGCCCGCCTTCCTCCGCCTCCAGGCGCGCCGGCAGGGCGATGCGGGAGGCGTCGCGTTCCGCGATCGTCGCCACGCCTTCGGCGCGCTCGCCGACGCCGC
Source organism: Binatia bacterium (assembly GCA_035650655.1). Lineage (GTDB taxonomy): Bacteria > Desulfobacterota > Binatia > DP-6 > DP-6 > DASRHG01. The sequence continues at coordinate 37,630 of DASRHG010000172.1, forward strand.
CGAGGACCTCGCCCGGATGCTCGCGCGCCGCGGCGCCGGCGCGGGCGACCGGGTCGCCGTCGCCGCGGCGAACGAGCCCGCGATCGTCGCGATGCTGTGGGCGGTGTGGGGCCTCGGCGCCGTCGCCGTGCCGGTCGGCGTCCGCGCGACGGCCGACGAGGCGGCGCGTCTCCTGGCGCACGCGCGCGCGTGCGCGCTCCTCGCCGACGGCGACCGCGCGGACCTCGCGCGCGCCGCGGCGGGCGCGACCGGCCTCCCCGCCCTCGTCTGCGACCCCGACCTGCCGCTCCGCGCCCGCCTCCACCGCCGCGCGGCGGCCCGCCGCGTGCCGCGGCCGGGGCGCGCGCCGCGCCCGGACGACCTGGCCGCGATCGCGTACACCTCGGGCACGACGGGCGCGCCGAAGGGCGTCATGCTGACGCACGCGAACCTCCTCTGGGCGACGCTCGCCTGCGGGCAGGCGCGCGGCGACGGGCCGGACGGCGTCGGCGCGTGTCTCAGCCCCTTGACGCACGTGCCCGTCCTCGTCTCGCATCTCCTCTGCCGCGTGCTCGTCGGCGCGACGGCCGTGCTCGTCGAGAAGTTCGACGTCGCGGCAGTGCTCGAGGCGGTCGAGCGCCACGGCGTCACCGACCTCCCGCTCATCGGCGGCATGGTGTTCGACGTCGTCGCGCGCGGCGCCGTTCCGGCGGCGGTCCGCCGGACGGTGGAGAAGGTGAGCGTCGGGGGCGCGCCGACGCCGATGGAGTCGAAGCGCGCGCTCGCGGCGATCTTCGAGGGCGCGGAGATCATCGAGGCGTACGGCCAGACGGAGTCGACGGACGGCGTCACGATGGCGCGCGGTCCGGCCGTGTTCGACCGGCCGGGCACCGTCGGGCGCGCGAACCCGTTCGTCGCCGTCCGTACGCTCGGGGCGCCGGGCGAGGAGGGTGAGATCGTCGTCGGCGGGCCGACCGTGATGCGGGGCTACTGGCGCGATCCGGCGGCCACCGCCGCCGCGATCCGCGACGGCTGGCTCCACACGGGCGACCTCGGGCGCCAGGACGCCGACGGTTTCGTCTACGTCACCGGGCGCGTGAAGGAGGTGATCATCAGCGGCGGCGAGAACGTCTCGCCGGCCGAGGTCGAGGACGTGCTCCGCGCGCACCCCGAGGTCGCCGACGTCGCCGTCATCGGCACGCCGCATCCCCGCCTGGGAGAGCAGGTGACGGCGGTCGTCGTGCGGCGCGACGGGAGTGCCGTCGACGCGGCGGCGTTGGTCGCGTTCGCCGGCGCGCGGCTCGCGGGCTTCAAGAAGCCGCGGCGCGTGGAGTTCGTCGCGGCGCTGCCGCGCAACGCCGCGAACAAGGTGCAGGTGGGCCTGCTCCGCGAGCGGTTCGCGTCGTGACCGCGACGCTGCCGGCGCTCCTCGACGCCGCGGTCGCCCGCGGCGGGAGCCGCGAGGCGCTCGCCTGGGCGCCCGCCGACGCCGTGGCCGCGCGTCTCGGGTGGACGGAGCTCGCGGCGGCGACCCGGACCGCCGCGAAGAAGCTCGCCGGCGTCGGCGTCGGCAAGGGCACGCGCGTCGGGCTCCTCGCGTCGAACCGGCTCGAGTGGCTCCCGATCGCGTTCGGCGCCCTCCGGACGGGCGCGGTCCTCGTCCCGCTCTCGACGCTCTGGAAGCGCGACGAGATCGCGTACGCGCTCGCGCACGCGGACGTGCAGGTGCTCGTCACGCTGGCGCGCTTTCTCCGGCACGACTACGCCGCGACGCTCGGCGAGATCCTCCCCGAGCTCGCGCACGCGCGGCCGGGACGCCTCTTCGCGGCGGCCGCGCCGGCGCTCCGGCGCGTCGTCGTCCTCGAGGGCGCGGCACCGCCGGGGGCCGAGCGCTGGGACGACCTCGCCGCCGACTTCCCCGACGACGTCCTCGACGCCCTCGCCCGGGCGATCGCGCCGGCCGACCTCGCGACGATCTTCTTCACGTCGGGGACGACGGCCCGGGCGAAGGCCGTCGTCCACGCGCACGGCGCGCTCGTCGCCTCGGCACGGCGGATCGCCGACGCCGTCGGCATCGGGCCGGAGGACGCGTGGTGGGGCCACATGCCGCTCTTCTGGAGCGGCGGCTTCGTCCTCGGTGCGCTCGCGACGATCGCCGGCGGCGGACGCATCGTGCTCCAGGAGGTCGTCGAGGCGGGGGCGGCGCTCCGGCTCCTCGAGGCGGAGGGATGCACGGTGATGGCCGGCTGGCACCAGGCCGCGCCGCTCCTCGAGCACCCCGACTTCGCGACGCGGCAGCTCCGGCTCCGGAAGGGGTCCTGGCATCCGCTCGCGCCGCGCCTCCTCGGGCCCGACCATCGCGCCGTCGGGATGTACGGGATGAGCGAGACGGCGACGTGCGTCGCATGCGCGCGCTTCGACGACCCCGAGGACGTCCGCACGCGGACGTTCGGCCGGCCGCTCCCCGGCACGACCGTCCGCATCGTCGACCCCGAGAGCGGGCGCGACCTCGCGCCGGGCGAGACGGGCGAGATCCTCGTGCGGGGCCCGACGCTCATGGAGGGCTACTACCGCGTGCCGCGCGAGCAGACGCTCGACGCGGCCGGCTTCTTCCACACGGGCGATCTCGGCCGGCTCGACGCCGCCGGCTGCCTCCACTTCGCGACGCGTTTGAAGGACGTCGTCAAGACGGCGGGCGTGAACGTCGCCGCGGCCGAGGTGGAGGAGGCGCTCGCGCGCCACGCCGCCGTCGCGGCGGCGCACGTCGTCGGCGTGCCGCATCCGACGCGCGGCGAGAACCTGGCCGCGTTCGTCGTGCTGAGACCCGGCGCCGCGGCGACCGCCCAGGCGCTCCGCGACTTCTGCCGCGCGACGCTCGCGAGCTACAAGGTCCCCCGGCACGTCTTCCTGGTCGGCGACGAGGACGTGCCGCGCACGGCGAGCGGCAGAGTGGAGAAGACGGCGCTCCGCGCGGAGGCGGAGCGGCGCGTGAGGCGCGGCGGCTAGCTAGCCGCCCTCAGCCGAGTGCGCCGGCGCGCCGGAGCGCGGCGATCCGCGCCGCGTCGTAGCCGAGCACGTCGCGCAGCACCGCCTCGGTGTCGCGCCCCGGCTCGCGCGCGGCGGTCCCGGGCACGGGCAGCGCCTCGCCGATCGGCTTGATGGGCGACGGCATGAGCTCGGTGCCCGCCTCCTCGTGCGGCCGGAGCGGGAGCCGCGCCCGGAACTGCGGGTCGGCGGTGATCGTCTTCACGGTGTTCACGGGCCCGATCGGCGTGTTCACGCGCCGGCCGAACGCGATCCACTCCGCCGTCGTCCGCGTCGCGAAGATCGCGGCGAGCTCGCGGCGGAGCGCCGCGTCGCCGCGCGCGTGATCGGCCCAACGGGCGCCCGGGTTCCGCGCGAAGAGATCGGGGCGGCCGACGCCCTCGCAGAAGTTCTTCCAGAACTCGCGCTCTGACGCCATGAAGAGGACGAGGCCGTCCTTCGAACGGTAGTACTGGTAGCGCACGGCGTCCTTCATGCTGTCGTCGCCGACGGGGCGCCGCGGTCCCCGGCCGTCGCCGTCGTTGCCGGTCACCTCGTCCTCGGGCCGCTCGTAGGCCGCGTTCCCTTCGATGCCGTTCCAGTTGAAGGCGGCGGCCGCGTCGCTCTGCGCGACCTCGAGCCACGCGCCGCGGCCCGTCGCGCGCGCGCGGATCACGGCGGCGCAGAGGCCGAGCGCCGCGTAGAGGGGGCCCGCGTTGATGCCGATCGCGGTGTAGGACGGGATGGACGGGACGCCGTCGGCGTCGAACGTGGGGCGCGCGACGCCCGCCCAGGCGTCGTACGCGATGCCGTGGCTCGGCATGTCGCGGTACGGTCCCGTCATCCCGTAGCCGGAGAGCGTGCAGAGGACGATCCGCGGATTGGCCTCGCGGAGCCGCTCCCAGCCGAGCCCGCGGCGCGCGAGCGCTCCGGGACGCATGCCCTCGATGACGGCGGCGGCGCCGCGCACGAGGTCCAGGTACGTCGCGACGCCCTCCGCCGTCTTCAGGTCGAGGACGATGCTCTTCTTCCCGCGGTTCAGGTGCCAGTGGAGGAGCGAGATGCCGTCCACGATCGGGAACGCCATCTTCCGGACGTAGTCGCCGCCCGGGGGCTCCACCTTGACGACCTCCGCGCCGAGGTCGGCGAGGTGCATGCCGACGGCGTCGGGCCCGAGGAGCGAGCTCTCGATCACGCGGACCCCCCCGAGGAGCGCGCCGGACGCGTCGCCGGTCATGCGGCCGCGCTTAGCACGCGCGCGCGGGCGGCCACCAGCGGCCGCCGCTCGCGCGCCGGCCGCGGTTGCGGAGCCGGTCCGTCCTGTGGTTCATGGCCGCCATGGCGGGCTCCGGCACGGTCCTCGTCGACGTGCGTGACCGCGTGGCGACCATCACGCTCAACCGCCCCGAGCGGAAGAACGCGATGAACCAGGAGCTGAAGGACGCGCTCCGCGCCGCGTGGCAGCGCGTGAAGGCGGATCCGGACGTCTGGGCCGCGATCGTGACCGGCGCGGGCGAAGCGTTCTCGAGCGGCGCCGACGTCGAGTCGCTCGCGACGGGCGGCTTCACGAAGGCCGATCGGTGGCGCGAGCTCGCGATGATCGAGGGGATCGTCGAGCTGCCGACGCCGCGCCGGATGCGCGTCCACAAGCCCGTGATCGCCGCCGTGAACGGCGTCGTCGCCGGCTTCTCGCTCGACCTCGTCACCGAGGCCGACGTGCCGATCGCGTCGGAGAAGGCGTCCTTCGTCGACCCGCACGTGTCGCTCGGCTACGTCTCGTCGCACGAGATGGTGAACATGGCGCGGCGCGTGCCGCTCGCCGTCTGCCTCCGGATGGCGCTCCTCGGGAGCCGCGAGCGCCTGAGCGCCGAGCGCGCGCTCCAGGTGGGCCTCGTGACCGAGGTCGTCCCGCACGCGAAGCTGATGGAGCGCGCGCGGGAGCTGGCCGACATGATCTGCTCGAACGCGCCGCTCGCGGTGTGGGGGACGAAGATGGCGATCCTCCAGGGGCTCGGGCTGCCGATCGCCCAGGCCGAGGAGATCGCCGCCGGCTACCTCGAGATCGTCGAGCAGTCGGAGGACCACGCCGAGGGCCCGCGCGCGTTCGTCGAGAAGCGGAAGCCCGGCTGGAAGGCGCGCTGAGCGCCGCGCGCGCGTCGTCGTCCGCCGTGCCGACCGCCACGTCTTCGTCGATGCGGCACATTCCCGTCGCGGCGCCGCGGGGGCCCGCCCGTCCGCCGCGCGCGGCGGGCGGCGGCCTCGGCCCGCGCGGTGTGCACGGTCCCCGGCACGGCGGTTGCTGTCCGGCGTCGTCCCCGACGCGCTCGGGACGGTACCGCACATGCGAGGGCCGAGGACGCGTGGAAGGTTCGGAGCGCGCTCGCGGAGACGGGCGCTTCGCGCCGCGGGGCTCCTGCTCGGGGGCGCGCTCGCGCTGCCCGCGGCGCGGTCGGCCGCGGCGCCCGTCGAGCTCATGGTCCTGCCGTCCTCGCACGACACGTTCGTCGGCTCGCGCGTCGGGCGGCCGGCCGGCAAGCGGGGCTACCTCCGCGTCGGCAGCCGGCAGACGGCGCTGCTCCAGTTCGACCTCACGCCGATCGCCGGCGGCGTGAAGGTGGAGGCGGGGCGGCTCCGCCTCTTCTGCTTCCGCTTCCCCGCCTCGCCGGAGGCGGGCGTGATCGCCGCACACGAGGTGACGGGCCCGTGGGACGAGCGCACG
>DASRHG010000173.1:0-29175 GCA_035650655.1 Binatia bacterium
CTCCTCCTGCGGCGCGTCCTCGGACCGGTCCGCCTCATGCCTTGCAGGCCGGAGGTCGGCCGAAACTACTACCGGGCCGAGACCGCCCTCCAGGTCCTCGAGCTCCTGGAGGACCCGGACGGCGGTTCGAATTCATTGCGACAGTGGAGGCGGGGGGAATCGAACCCCCGTCCGAAGGTGCATCCACGAGCCGCTCTACGTGCGTAGCCTGTGTACTTGGTTCTCGCCGCGCTTGCTCCCCAGGCAGGATCGCACGCGGCCAGCCGGCGTTCGTCTCGACCCCCGCTGCGCCGGCGACGGCGGGGGCCCAGCCCGAAGAATGGCGCCTCAGCCCGCCCTACGGGCGCAGGCAGGTGAGACGGGCAGCCTGATTAGGCAGCCAGTGCGAAGTTGTCGTCTGCAGTTAAGCAGCCCTGCTCGGGTCACGGGGTGAACAGGACCCCCGGCACGCACTGCTCGCTTCCCCACCCCCGTCGAACCCAGATCGCCCCCAAGACGAGCGCAACAATATATAAGAGGCCGTCGGGCCACCCGCAACCGCCGGCCCGAGGGAGGCCCCGCGCGGGCGCCGTGCCGCACGCCACGTCCCCCATCGCCATGCCGACCGCCCCGGACTCCCTCACCCCGGCCGCGTTCCTGCACGCCTTCGTGCCGCTCTTCGTCGCGGTCGACGCGATCGGCGTGGCGCCGGTGTATGCGGCGCTCACCCACGAGCTCCGGGCCGACGAGCGCCGGCGCGTCCTCACGGCGTCGCTCGTCGTCGCGACGACGGTGAGCATCGCCTTCGCCGTCCTCGGACGCGCGCTCTTCCACTACCTCGGCATCACCGTCGCCGACTTCCAGATCGCCGGGGGCCTCATCCTCGTCTGCGTCGCCGGGCTCGACCTCCTCGGGACCGAGCCGCGGGGCGTCGCGCTCGGGACGGACGTCGGCGTCGTGCCGCTCGGCGTGCCGCTCGTCGCCGGGCCGGCGGTTATCACGAGCACGATCGTCCTGGTCGACCTCTACGGGACGGCGGCGACGCTCGCCGCGCTCCTCGCGAACATGGCGGTCTGCTGGCTCGTGCTCGCGAACGTCGGGCGGCTCGAGCGCGTCATCGGCTCGACGGGCGCCCGCGCGCTCTCGAAGATCATCAGCCTCCTCCTGGCGGCGATCGGCGTGCACCTCGTCCGCCAGGGGCTCGGCGGTTAGGCGTCGAGGCGGGGCACGCGTCTCATGGCCGCGTCGCCGCCCGGGCGCGGGCGAGGAGCGCCCGCACCTCGTCGTCCGTCGTGGCCTCGAAGTGCGTGTACCAGAGCCCCACGGCGACGAACGGCTCCGGAGTCATGACGCACTCCACCTCGTCGACGGCGGCGCGGAACTCGGCGCACGTGTCCGGCGCCGCGGTCGGCACCGCGACCACGATGCGCGCCGGAGCGCGCTGCCGGAGCGCCGCGACGGCGGCGTGCATGGTGGCGCCCGTCGCGAGCCCGTCGTCGACGAGGATCGCCGTCTTTCCCGCCACGTCGAGCGGCGGAGCGTCGCCGCGATAGGCGCGCTCGCGGCGGGCGAGCTCCTCGGCCTCGCGCGCCGTCGCGGCGGCGATCTCCTCCTCCGACACGCCGAGCCCGCTCACGATCTCGGCGTTCAGGACGCGGACGCCGCCGCTCGCGAGCGCGCCCATCGCGAGCTCCTCGTGCCCCGGGACGCCGAGCTTGCGGACGACGAACACGTCGAGCGGCGCCCCGAGGGCGCGCGCGACCTCGAATGCGACGGGGACGCCGCCGCGGGGCAGGCCGAGCACGAGCACGTCGGGACGCCCCGCGTAGCGCGCGAGCCGAGCCGCGAGCGCCCGACCCGCGTCCGCACGATCGCGAAACCGCATGGCGCCGTCCGCGGCTATCGCCCGGCCTCCGCCCACCCGAGCGGCCGGTTCGTCTCGCTGCGCGCGACGAGCCCGACGCCGAGCACGCCGAGGGCCACACCGACGGGTCCCCCGCGTCGCATCCCGTACGCGACGCACCCGAGCCCGAGCGCGCCGACGACGAGCCGCGTCGCCGGCGACCACCGCTGTCGGAGGAAGCTCGTGGCACCGGGGTGCCCCTCGCCGCCCCCCTGGAACGCCGGCACCGCCTCCGGGCTCTCGTGCACGTCGAGCCGGCTCTCGACCCGACGCACGCCGCGCATCCGCCGCACGCGCGCGACGAGCGGCCGCACCTCGGCCGCGAGCACGGGCCCGTCGAGCGTCACGACGCCGCGCTCGGCCCGCACCGCGATCGCCCGCGGATGCGTCGCGTAGAACCCGAGCACCGCCCGCACCCGCTCGGCGAGCACCTCGTCGGGCGCGTCCTGGCTCCGCAGCAGCGCCGCGCCCTCCGCCAGGAGTCCGCGCGTCCGGGTCGCGACGTCCGTCGCGGTCGCACCGATCGCCCCGTTGCCGACGCGGCGCCAGTGCCGCACGCGATCGCGGGCGAGCGCCCGGCGCCTCCGCCCGCGCTTCGGATCGAGCCAGTACATCGCGCCGGCGCCGATCCCCGTCCCGACGAGCAGCCCGCGCAGCACCATGGGCACCTCCGTCGCCCGCATGGTGCCGCCGGCCCGCGGGCGTCCCCATCCCGTACGGGGGAGGATGGCGTCCCCGAAAGACGTGGCGACCGAGCGCACGGGCGGCTCCGCGTCGCCCCGGCGCTCAGCGCCGCGGGCGGCCGGGAAGCGCTGCCACGATGCCGCCGCTCGCCTCCGCGACCGCGGCGTCGAGCGCCCCGCCCATCGCTCGCGCGACGGCCGCGGGATCGGCGCCGGCGATCGGCCGGCGTGCGGTGAAGACCTGCTCGAGGAGGACACGCCGATCCGGCGTGGCGAGCCGCACCTGGACCGACACCACCGCCTCGTGCGCCGGCGCCAGCGCCTCGTCGAACGCGAGCAGCTCGACGTCGCACGTGGCCGCGTCGCCGACGTCGCCGTGCCGGAGCCCGCGCCGGAGGAAGAGCTCACGCCCGAACGCGCGCTCGACGTACGCCGTCGGCGGCTCGGTCCAGCGCCGCCCCTCGTAGAATCCGTACTCGACGTCCGACCGCCAGACGATCCGCTCCCGGAGGTAGGGCGCGGCGTGGAAGCGGCGCAGTCGGAGCGGCATGTGCTCGGGGTCGGCGGGTCCCGGGCGGTCCCCGTCCCACGCCGCCGCCGACGCGGGGTGGAAGTAGCGCGGCGGCTTCGAGGTGTTCGCGACGAAGCAGCCGGCGCACGACAGCACGGCGACGGCGGCGAGCGCGGGGCGCCTCACGGCCGCACCGGCACGACGCCGTCCGGACGGCGGCCGCGAAGGAGCGCGCTCGGGTCGCGATCGAGCGAGTCGGCGAGCGCGCGCACGGACTCGAGCGTCTCCCGGAGCGCGACGAGGCTCGCGCGCAGGTCGTCGCCCGTCTCGCCGATCCCGCTCGCCACGCCGGTCACGGACCCCGCCGCCCCGCGGATCGACGCCGCCGTGCGACCGAGCTCGGCCTCGCCGATCTCGTGCTCGATCTTCGCCGCGGCGGACGAGAGCCGGACGAGGAGCGTCCGGAGCGGGCCGTCCTCCGCCTCGACCGAGTGCGCCACGCGGCGGAGCGCGACGAGCGCCGAGCGCGCCTCCGCGAGCGTCGCCGTCGCCTGCTCGCCGAGCGCGGGCAGCCGGTTCATCACCTCGAGGAGCGCCTCCTCGACGCTCTTGAGCGTCGAGGGCGCGGACGGGATGTAGTTCCACGGCGGTTCGAACGGGAGGGGCGGGACGGGGTGGCGCGCGGGATCGAAGAAGTCGACCTGGAGGAAGCGGACGCCCGTGATGCCGGCCGCGACGAGCTGGACGCGGAGGTCGGCCGGGAGGAACGGATCCGCGCCGTTCGGCTCGGGCGCCGCGTTCGCGATCCCGAGGCGCTTCACCGCGTCGAGGTAGATGTCGGACGTCACCTGCACGTGGCGGTGGTCCGGCGCGATCGTGATGTCCGAGACGGTCCCCACCGTCACGCCGCGGAACTTGACCGGCGAGCCGATGTCGAGGCCCTGCACCGACTCGTCGAAGAACGCGACCGCCGGGAAGGACTCGCGATGGAAGCGGCGCGCGCCGAGCCAGAAGAGGCTCCCGATCATCGCGGCGACGGCGACGAGGACGAAGAGCCCGAGCTTCCAGTGGTTCGTCGACGCCGCCGACGTCACGGTCAGCGCTCCGGCGCCGGACGGCGATGGAAGAACGCCTGCACGCGCGGGTCCGGGCTCTCGGCCCGCAGGCGCGCCGGATCGCCGCGGGCGATGATGCCGCGCGCCTCCTTGTCGAGCATGATGCAGCTCCGCCCGACCTTGAAGATGCTCTCGAGCTCGTGGCTCACGATGACGGTCGTCATGCCGAGGCTCCGGTTCAATGTCAAAATGAGCTCGTCGAGCTCGACGGCGCTCACCGGATCGAGTCCGGCGGAGGGCTCGTCGAGGAAGAGGAGCGGCGGATCGAGCGCGAGCGCGCGCGCGATCCCCGCGCGCTTCCTCATGCCGCCCGAGGTCTCCGCCGGGACGTGGTTCTCGAAGCCCTCGAGGCCGACGAGCCGGAGCTTCGCGCGGACGATCGTGTCGATGGCGCGCGCGTCGAGACGCGTCCACTTCCGGAGGGGAAGCGCGACGTTCTCCGCGAGGGTCATCGACCCGAAGAGGGCGCCCGACTGGAAGAGGACGCCCGAGGTCGGCGGCCCCCCGCCCCTCCCCGGCGGCTCGCCCCCGACGCGGATCGTGCCGGCGAGCGGCCGCTCGAGCCCGATCAGGTGCCGGAGAAGCGTCGACTTGCCGCACCCGCTCCCGCCGAGGATGACGAACACGTCGCCGGCGGCGACCTCGAAGTCGAGGTCCTCGAGGATCGCGCGGCCGTCCCACCCGATCGCGACCCGCTCGACCTGGATCATCGCGCTCACCGGCCGAAGGCGTTGAAGAGCATGGTGAAGATCGCATCCGTCACGACGAGCGCGAACAGGCTCGTCACGACGGCCGAGGTGGTGGCGCGCCCGACGCCCTCGGCGCCGCCCCGGGTCGCGAGCCCGCGCTGGCAGGCGATGAGCCCGATCTGGAGGCCGAAGACGAGGCTCTTCAGCAGCCCCGACGACACGTCCCAGAGGTGGAGCGCCTTCTGCGTCTCGACCACGTAGGCGTTCGCCGTGAGATCGAGGCCGAGGAGCGCCACGAGGAGCCCGCCCAGGATGCCGACCGCGTCGGCGAGGATCGTGAGCAGCGGCAGGACGACCACGAGCGCCAGGATGCGGGGGAAGACGAGGAAGAGGTACGGGTCGAGCCCGAGCGTCCGGAGCGCGTCGATCTCCTCGGAGACCTTCATCGTGCCGAGCTCGGCGGAGAACGCCGCCCCGGAGCGGCCGGCGACGATGATGGCCGTCATGAGCGGCCCGAGCTCGCGCGTGATCGAGAGCCCGACGAGGTCCGCCACGAAGATGTTCGCGCCGAGCTGCTTCAGCTGCACGGCCGCCTGGAAGGCCGTGACGAGCCCGACGAGGAAGCTGATCAAGAGGACGATCGGGAGCCCGTCGGCGCCGGCGCGCTCCATGAGCCGGCCGACGTCCGCCCAGTGGACGGCGCTCGGCGTGCGGACGGCGTCCGCGCCGGCGGCGACGACGTCGCCCACGTAGTCGAGCGCCCGCGCCTCCTCGAACAGCGCGCGCGTCTCGCGCCCGATCTGGTCGAGGATCCCGATCCGCCGCGGCGCCGGCTTGTGGCTCGCGCGCCTCGGGTGGGCGCCGTAGAGCTCGAGCATCCCGCGGACGCCGCCCTCGGCGCCCACGATCTCCGACGCCGCGCCGGTGCGGTCGACGTCGTGCTTGAGCTCGAGGAGGAGCGCCGTCGCGCCGCCGTCGAGGGCCTCGACGCGCGAGAGGTCGAAGGCGACGCGCTTCGGATGCGTGCGGAGCAGCCGCCGGACCTCGGGCCAGGCGTCGTACACCTCGCGGAAGCGGAGCGTCCCGGCGAAGCGGAGCTCGGCCCGCCCGCCCTCGTGATCGACCCGCTCGACCCGGAAGGCGGGGGCGCTCACCGGCGCCGCCCGGCGGTCAGCGCGCGGTCGATCTCGCGTCGCTCGGTGCGCGCCTTGATCGCCTCGCGCTTGTCGTGGAGCTTCTTCCCGCGGCCGAGCCCCAGCTCGACCTTCGCGCGGCCCTTCGACCAGTAGAGGCGAAGCGGCACGAGCGTGAGCCCGCGCTCCTGGATCTTCCCGCGCAGCCGCTCGATCTCCCTCTTGTGGAGGAGGAGCTTCCGCATCCGCGTCGGGTCGTGGCCGAACGCGCTCGCGGGCGCGTACGGGCTGATGTGGGAGCCGACGAGGAAGAGCTCGTCGCCGAAGAAGCGGGCGTAGGCATCCTTCAGGTTCGCGCGGCCGGCGCGCAGCGACTTCACCTCGCTCCCCTGGAGGACGAGGCCCGCTTCGTACCGCTCGTCGATGAAGTAGTCGTGGAACGCCCGCCGGTTGACGGTGATGTCGCGCTCGCGCTCGCGGCGGGCGTCGTCGGTCACCCGGCGGCCCGGAGCGGACCGGGCAGCTCGGCCCGCTTGTGGCGGATCCGGTTCCGCTCGTCCACGAACACGACCTTCGGCTCGTGCCGGCGCGCCGCGGCGTCGTCCATCCAGCTGTAGGCGGCGATGATGACGAGGTCCCCCGGACGGACGAGGTGGGCGGCGGCGCCGTTCACGCAGATCGTGCCGGAGCCCGGGGCGCCTTCGACGGCGTAGGTCTCGAAGCGGTTGCCGTTGGTCACGTTCCAGACGCAGACGGCCTCGTTCGGGAGAAGATCCGTGGCGTCCATCAGCTCCCGGTCGATCGTGAGGGAGCCCTCGTAGTCGACGTCGGCCTGCGTGATCGTCGCTCGGTGGATCTTCGCGCGGAGCATCTTGCGGGTCATGAGTCTCGTCCTCCTTCGGGTACGAGCACACGGTTGTCGATCAGCCGGACGCCGCCCACCCACACGGCCAGGGCGAGCAGAGCCGGCGCGGCCACCTCCTCCCCCACCTCCTCCAGCGTCTCCGGATCGCGGAGCTCGGCGTACTCGAGCCGGGCGCGCGGCTCGCGCGCGATCTCCGCCGTCGCCGCGGCGACGATCGCCGCCGCCCGCCGCTCCCCGGCGGCGGCGGCCGCCTCGGCCGCCGCGAGCGCGCGAGGCACGACGCGCGCGGCCTCGCGGTCGGCCGGCGGGAGGAGCCGGTTGCGGCTCGAGAGCGCCACCCCGTCGGCCTCGCGCACCGTCGGCACGCCGACCACCTCGATGCCGAAGTCGAGGTCCGCCGCCATGCGGCGGACGACGGCGAGCTGCTGCCAGTCCTTCTCCCCGAACACCGCGACGTCGGGCCGCACGGCGTGGAAGAGCTTCGTGACGACCGTCGTCACGCCGCGGAAGTGCCCCGGCCGCACGGCGCCGCAGAGGGGCGTCGCGACGCGCCCGACCTCGACCGCCGTCTGGAAGCCCTCCGGGTACATGGCCGACGCCGACGGCGCGAAGAGGGCGTCCACGCCCGCGAGCGCGCAGCGCGCCGCGTCCTCCTCGAGGAGCCGCGGGTAGCGCTCGAAGTCGTCGCGGCGGTCGAACTGCATCGGGTTCACGAAGATCGAGACGACGACGCGCCGGGCACGCCGCCGCGCCTCCGCGACGAGCGCCAGGTGGCCCTCGTGCAGCGCGCCCATCGTCGGCACGAGCGCCACCCGCTCGCCGCGGGCCCGCGCCCGATCCGACCACGCCTGCATGGCGCGCGGGTCGCGGAGCACGTCCATCGCCTAGTTCGCCCGGGCCGCCACGGGGACGAGCATCTTGTAGGAGTGCTCCTCGTCCGGGAACGTCCCCGCCTTCACCTCGCCCACGTACGCGCTCGCCGCCCGGACGACCTCGCGGCCGAGCTCCGCGTAGCGCTTCGCGAAGCGGGGCGCCCAGGTCGAGAGGCCGAGCAGGTCGTGGAGGACGAGGACCTGCCCGTCGCAGTGGACACCCGCGCCGATGCCGATCGTCGGGATCGTCAGCATGTCGGTGATCTCGCCCGCGAGCTCGAGCGGAATGCCCTCCAGCACGACGGCGAACGCCCCCGCGCGCTCGACGGCCTTCGCGTCGTCGATGAGCCGCTCGCGCGCGCCGGGCGCCTTGCCGCGCTTGCGCCCCTGCACCTTGTGGCCGCCCATCCGGTGCACCGACTGGGGCGTGAGCCCGATGTGCGCCATCACCGGGATGTCGATCGCCGTGATGGCCGCGATCGTCGGCGCCACGACGAGGCCGCCCTCGAGCTTCACCGCCTCGGCGCCGCCCTCCTTGACGAGCCGCACCGCGCTCTCGACCGCCCGCGCCGGCCCGGTCTGGTACGACCCGAAGGGCATGTCGCCGACGACGAGCGCCCGCCGCCGCCCGCGCGCCACCATGCGCGTGTGGTAGATGATCTCGTCGAGCGTCACCGGGAGCGTCGTCTCGTGGCCCTGGACGACCATGCCGAGCGTGTCGCCGACCAGCAGCATGTCGACGTTCGCCTCGTCGAGAAGCCGCGCGAAGGGGTAGTCGTACGCGGTCACCATCGTGATCCGCTCTCCGGCGCCCTTCATGCGCTGGATCTCGGGAACCGTCACCTTCGTCTGCGCCATGAAAAAAAGCCTCCACGGACCGTCCGTCCGGGAGGCCTGGCGCGCGCCGACGAGGAGCCGCCGTCGATCCCCGGCATCGGCGCTCGGGGTCTCGGGCGTCTTGCTGCCCACTCTCGCTGAGACGCGTCGTCGAACGTCCCGTCTCGGTCCGTCGTCAATCCTCGCCCGTCGCCGGGTCGAGGTCGTCAGCGGGATCCAAGCGGAATGTAGTGCTGCACCCCCTGTTTCATGGCCCGGATCTCCTTCACCAGGTCGGCGAGATCACCGCCGTGCTCGACGAAGTCGATGTCCGAGCAGTTGACCACGAGGAGCGGGGCCTCGGTGTAGTGGTGGAAGTAGTTGCGAAACGCCTCCGTGAGCTTCTCCAGATACTCGGGCGTGATGCCGCGCTCGAAGTCGCGGTCGCGCTTCTTGAGCCGCTTGAGCAGCACCTCGGGGCGCGCCTCGAGATAGACGACCAGGTCGGGACGCGGGAGGCGCTGGTCGAGGAGCTGGAAGATCTGCTGGTAGAGCTGGAACTCGTCGGGGTTGAGCGTGATGCCGGCGAAGATGCCGTCCTTCGCGAAGAGGTAGTCCGCGACCGTGCCCTGCTCGAAGAGATCGAGCTGGCCCAGCTCGCGCTGCTGGCGATAGCGCTCGAGCAGGAAGAAGAGCTGGGTCTGGAACGCATGCTTCTCCGGGTCCTCGTAGAACTTCCGGAGGAAGGGATTCTCCTCGACCTGCTCGAGGAGGAGCCGCGACCCGAATTCCGTGGCGAGCCGTCGCGCCAGGGCCGTCTTGCCGACGCCGATGGGGCCCTCGACCGCGATGTACCGCCCGGTGATCCGGTCCGCCGCCATCCCCGCCCCCGTGCGAGGGCGCTTACCATTCCCGCCCCGTCGTGTCCACAGAACTTCGTGCTATAGCGCGACGTCCATGGCGACCGCCGTGCTGAACCGCACCGCCGCCCAGCTCGTCATGGTGAACCTCCCGGGGCCGACCCTCGACCGGGCGAGCCGCGCCTTCCTGGAGGAGTTTCGTCCGGGCGGCGTCGTCCTGTTCAAGCGCAACGTGCGCAGCGCCGGGGGCCTGCGGGACCTGGTCGCCGCCCTGCACGAGCTCGGCGCCGGGGTCGTGCCGCTCGTGGCGATCGACCACGAGGGGGGCCGCGTCCACCGCCTCCCCCCGCCCTTCACGCACTTCCCGCCGATGGCGGCCGTCGGCGCGCGCGGCGACGCGCGGCTCGCCGAGGCCGTCGGGCGCGCGATGGGCCGGGAGCTGCGCGCCGTCGGCATCGACCTCGACTTCGCGCCCGTCCTCGACGTGCGCTCGAACCCCCGCAATCGCGTGATCGGCGACCGCGCCTTCGATGCGGACCCGGCGCGCGTCGCCCGCCTCGGGCTCGCGCTCGCGCGCGGGCTCCTTCGCGAAGGCGTCCTTCCGTGCGGGAAGCACTTCCCGGGACACGGCGCGAGCGCGGGCGACTCGCACTTCGTCCTGCCGCGCGTGCGGAAGTCCCGCCGCGCGCTCGCCGCCTGCGAGCTCGTCCCCTTCGCGCGTGCGGCGCGCGCCGGCCTGCCGGCCCTCATGACGGCGCACGTCGTCTACCCGGCGCTCGACCCGCGGCGGCCCGCGACGCTCTCGCCGAAGATCTGCCGGGACCTCCTCCGGCGCCGGCTCGGGTTCCGCGGCGTCCTCTTCAGCGACGACGTCGAGATGAACGCGGTCGCCGCGCGCTCGACGCCGGGGCGGACGGCCGTCGCGGCCCTTGCGGCCGGCTGCGACATGGTCCTCGTGTGCCAGTCCCTGGACGCGGCGCGGGACGCGATCCTCGGCGTCGCCGACGCGCTCGCGACCGGCGCGCTCGACCCGGGCGTCGTCGCTTCCGCGCTCGGGCGCCTGCAGGCGCTCCGCGCGCGCCTCGGGCCCGTGTCGCAGGGCGCGCTCCGCTGGCCGGCGCATGTGCGCCTCGCCCGGCGTCTCGCCGCAGCGGCGGCGGCCGCTAGACCCGTCAGTGCCGCACGGGCACCCGCTCGACCTGGAGCGGCACCTCGGCCGCGACGGCGCCGTCGGCGTGGATCCGGAACGCGTAGCGGCCCTCGGTCGCGAGGCTCAGGTTCGCGATCGCGAGCACGTGATCGATCCCGACGCCCATGGCCGGACCGCCGGACGGCACGTCGAGCGTCCCCGGGAGCCGGAAGACGATCGTGCCGTCGGGCGCGGCGAGCTCCACCACCACCTCGTGCGTCCGCCCCGTCTCCGCCGATCCGGCCTCGAGGCGGAGCACGAGCGCCATGTGCGGGTGGACGGTCGGCAGGTCGCGCGCGTAGATCGTGTCGAAGATGCCGAGGATGTTGAGCTTCCCCTCCCGCGAGACGTTCGCCGCGTCGGCGAGGAGGGCGAGCTTCACGCGCATCGCGCGGCGCGCGGCTAGCGGCGGCGCTGGCGGCGCGGCTCCGACTTCCGCTCCGGCGCCGCCGGGCGCCCGCGGCCGGTCACGAGGGCGGGCAGCGTCCGCCCGAGCGGCTGGCGTGCGACGCCGCGCTCGGTGACGATCGCAGTGACGAGCTCGCTCGGCGTCACGTCGAATGCCGGGTTCGCGACCTTGATCCCCGCCGGCGCGATCTGCCGGTCGAACACGTGCGTGACCTCGCGGCCGGGTCTCTCCTCGATCGGGATGCGGTCCCCGCTCGCGCAGGCGAGGTCGATCGAGGACGTCGGCGCGGCGACGTAGAACGGAATCGCGTGGCGGTGGGCGAGGACCGCGTGCCCGTACGTCCCGATCTTGTTCGCGACGTCGCCGTTCGCGGCCGTCCGGTCCGTCCCGACGATGACGCAGCTCACGCGCCCGCGCTGCATGAGGTGCGCCGCCATGTTGTCGGTGATGAGCGTGCAGGGGATTCCGTCCTTCTTGCACTCCCACGCCGTGAGCCGCGCGCCCTGGAGGAAGGGCCGGGTCTCGCACGCGATCACCTGGATGCGCTTGCCCGCCTCGACCGCCGCGCGCACGATGCCGAGCGCCGTCCCGTACCCGGCGGTTGCGAGCGCGCCCGCGTTGCAGTGCGTGAGGACGGTCGCGCCGTTCTCGAGGAGCGCGGCGCCGTGCCGGCCGAGCGCGCGGTTCACGGCCACGTCCTCGTCGTGCATCGCGAGCGCCTCGCGCTCGAGGATGGTGCGGAGCGTGTCCAGCGGGCGCGCCTGGTTCTTCGCGAACACGCGCCGCATCCGCTCGATCGCCCAGAAGAGGTTCACCGCGGTCGGGCGCGTCGCGGCGAACGTGCGGCAGAGGCGGTCGAACTCGCGTGCGCGATCGCGGCGGAGCGTGCGGGCGCCGAGGGCGATGCCCATCGCGGCCGCGACGCCGATCGCCGGCGCGCCGCGGATCACCATGTCCTTGATGGCCCGCGCGACGTCGCGATGGTCGCGGTAGACGCGGTACACCTCGCGCGTCGGCAGGAGGCGCTGATCGAGCATCACGACGCTCCCGCTGCGCCATTCGATCGTCCTCACCGCCATCGCTCGCCGAGCATAGCGGAATCGTCCGCGACGTGACAGCGCGTCCGCCGCCGCACGGGCGTCGTCCTCGCACCCTCGCGTCCTTGACGGCCCGACCCTCGGCTCGTATCGTCGGCGCTTTCCGTGGGGGACTTCAGCCAGACCTACTCGACCGACGTCGCGGCCACGGTCGAGGACTGCTTCGCCGTCCTCACGGACTTCGAGGCGTACCCGAAGTGGTCCGGCCCGGTGAAGGAGTGCCGCACCCTCGACCGACATCCCGACGGCCTCCCGCGCCGGGTCGCCTTCGCGATCGACATGATCAAGACCGTCCACTACGTCCTCGAGTACGCGTGGGAGCCGCCGCACGGCGGCCGCTGGCGGCTCGTCGAGGGAGATCTCAAGGCCGTGGAGGGCGCGTACCGCTTCGAGCCGGCCGGCCCGGGCACGACGGCGACCTGCTCGCAGTCGGTCGACATCGGCTTCTGGGTCCCCGGGCCGATCCGGCGGACGCTCCAGGCGAAGGCGCTCCGGGACTCGGTCGAGGAGTTCAAGCAGGCCGCCGAGGCGCGCGCCCGTCGCGCGAAGCGCGGGTGAGCGCACCGTGAGATCCGCCGAGCGCGCCGCCCGCCCGCGGTGATACGAGGCGCGCATGACGGCCCCGGGCCTCGCGCTCTTCGACACCCCGATCGGGCGCTGCGGCGTCGCGTGGACGCCGCACGGGATCGCGGCCCTCCAGCTGCCAGAGGGGCGGGACGCCGCGACGCGCGCGCGCCTCCTCCGGCGGGTTCCCGGCGCCCGCGACGCGCCGCCGCCCCGCGACGTCGCGCACGCGCTGGACGCGATCACGCGGCTCCTCGCCGGCGAGTCGCGCGACCTCTCCGGCGTCGCGCTCGACATGAACGGCATCCCGCCGTTCGACCGGCGCGTCTACACGCTCGCGCGCGGGATCCCGCCCGGCACGACGCTCTCGTACGGCGAGGTCGCGGCGCGCCTCGGTGCCCCCGGCGCCGCGCGCGCGGTCGGCCGGGCGCTCGCGCGGAACCCGCTCGCGATCGTCGTGCCGTGCCATCGCGTGCTCGCCGCCGACGGGCGGATGGGCGGCTTCTCCGCGAACGGCGGCGTCGCGACGAAGCTCCGGCTCCTCCGCCTCGAGGCGGCGGCCGGCGGCGACGGTGCGCTCGGCTTCGACCCGCACGCCGCCGTCGCGCACCTGCGGGCGGCGGATCCGGCGCTCGCGCGCGTGATCGACGCCGTCGGCGCCTTCGATCTGCGTCTGCGCCGGACGCCGAGCGTCTTCGCGGCGCTCGCCGAGGCGATCGTCTACCAGCAGCTCGCCGGGAAGGCCGCCGCGGCCATCCACGCCCGCCTCTGCGCGCTCTTCCCCCGTCCCCACGAGGGCCCGACGCCGGCGCAGATCCTCCGCGCTTCGGACGCGAAGCTGCGCGCCGCCGGGCTCTCGCGCCCGAAGCTCCTCGCGCTCCGCGACCTCGCGCGGAAGACGGCCGACGGCGTCGTCCCGACGCTCGACGAGATCACGCGCCTGGACGACGACGCGATCGTCGAGCGCCTGACCACCGTGCGGGGGATCGGCCGCTGGACGGCGCAGATGCTCCTCATCTTCCGCCTCGGGCGCCCCGACGTCCTGCCCGTCGACGACTACGGCGTGCGGAAGGGCTTCGCGCTCGCGCGGCGGATGCGTGCGCTGCCGGCGCCCGCGGAGGTCGCCCGATGGGGCACGCGCTGGCGCCCGCACCGCACGGTCGCGAGCTGGTACCTCTGGCGCGCCGCCGAGCGGGGCGGCCTCTGACGCCGTCGGCGTCCCCGCCTCGTCCCTTCGGCCCGCTGGGCGCCGCGCGGCGTCAGCCGGCGACGCGGACGGCGGGCGCCGCGGGCAGCGCCTGGCGCTCGAGCCAGCGCGTGGCGAGGACGAGGGCCCAAAGGCGGCGCCCGTGGTCGGCGACGCCGTCCAGGTGCTCGCGACGGAGGCGGGAGACCGTCTCCGGCCGGAAGACGGCCTGGGCGGCGACGCGGGCGGGCGCGAGCGTGTCCTCGAGGAGCGCGCGGAGCGATCCGGTCGCCCACGCGCGCGCCGGCAGCGCGGGGCCCGCGTGCGGGCGACCGAGCACGGCGGCTGGGACGAGCCCCTCGATGGCCGCCCGGAGGAGCAGCTCGCGCTCTCGCGCGTTGCCGCGGGCGCCGGGCGCGACGCTCGCGGCGACCTGCGCGAGGCGGTGATCGGCGAAGGGAAAGCGGAGATCGAGGCCGCAGGCCGCCGCGGTCGCGGCGAGCGCCGCGCGCGCCGGCAGGCGGAGCACGAGGTCGACGTAGTGGAAGACGTCGTCGACGTCCTCCGCGCCCGCGCCGGCCGCCTCGGCGAAGACGGCGCCGAGCGCGGGCCACGGGCGCGGATCGCCGAGCGACGCGAGCGCCTCCTCCGTGTAGAGCGCCTGCCGCTCCTCCGGGTGGAACACGGCCACCGTCCGGCCGTACATCTCGAGCGGGGCGAGCCGGTCGGCGCCGACGAGCCCCTCGAGCCGTCCCGTCCAGCCCGCGGGCGCGACGCGCATCCACACCTCGGCCGTCTCGCGGACGAGCGCCGGGAGCGCGCGGAAGCGGCGCACGCGGTCGGCGAAGCGGGCCGCTGCGCCACCGCCGAAGACCTCCATCCCGCCCGTGCCCGCGAGCGCGACCCCGACGTCGGCCGCGGCGCGCTCGGCGGCGAGCTGGACGACGACGTCGCCCATCCCGCCCGCGGGCACGCCGTGCGCCGCGAGCAGGCGGTCGACCGCCGCCGGCCAGTCGACGCCCGCGTCGACGACCACGTGCGCGACGCCCGCGCGCGCGGCGAGCCGCGCCGCCGCGCGCGCCTCGTCGTCGGCGCCGGGCGCCGCCGCGGTATAGGCGCGGACGGGCGGCCGGCGGTCGGCGGCCGCGAGCGCGAGCACGGCGGCCGCGTCGAGGCCGCCCGAGAGGAGGAGGCCGGGCGCGACGCCCGTCTGCCGGAGCCGGATCGCCTCGAGCGCCTGCTCGCGGACGAGCCGCGCGAGGTCGCGCCGCCCCATCCGGCGCTCCGGGAACGTGGGCTGCCAGTACCGCTGCATCCGCGCCCGACCGCCCTCCCAGACCGCGAGCTCCCCGGGACGCAGCTGGCGGACGCCCGGGTAGAGGGTCATCGGCGCGGGCACGGCGCCGAGGACGAGGAACGCGTCCAGCGCGGCCGGGTCCCAGGGGCCTGCGAGGCCCGGGAGCGCCATGAGCGCCGGAAGGCTCGAGGATGCGGCGAGCCGCCGCCCGTCGACGGCCCAGAAGAGCGGCACGAGCCCGAGCTGATCGCGCGCCAGGAGGAGGCGCCCGACGTTCGCGTCCCAGAGCGCGCACGCGAACGGGCCGCGGAGGGCCTTCACGCACTGAATTCCGCGCTCCTCGTAGAGATGGATGAGCACGTCGGCGTCGTCGCGGCTGCCGAAGGCGTGGCGGCCGCCGAGGTGCGCGCGAAGCTCGCGCCGGTTGAGGAGCGTGCCGGCGAGGACGGCGCGGACGGAGCGGTCCTCGTTCGTCGCGACCGCCGCGGCGGGCGCACCCGGGCCGGCGAGATGCGCGAGCACGATGGACCGCGCCGCCGCGTCGACACCGCTCCAGGCGCCGTCGCCGAGCGCGACGTCGGGCCAACCCGCGAGCGCGAGGACGCCGCGGACGCTCACCCCGGCCGCACCACCATCTCGACGTCACCCTGCACGACGCTCAGCAGGTACTCCTCGCCGCCCGTCGCGAGCGTCGCGTGGAGGTGGAACGCGTCGTGCTGGAGGCGGAGCACGGCCGGGGCCTCGGCGCGCGGGAGGAGCGCGTAGCCGAAGACGAACGGCAGCCGCGCCTCGGCGGCGAGCGACACGACGGGCGCCGCGAGCCGCTCGCCGGGACGCGGGCCGTACCATCCCTGCGGCGCGTCGCCGTCGACGCCGCGGAGGAGGCGGACCTCGTGCGCCCCCGCGGGCACGATCTGGAGCGACACGCCCTCGCCGCACGAGGCGACCAGCCGCACGCGTCCCTGGCACGCGGCGCGGACGCTCACGTCGGGATGGAAATGAACGAACGACTCGACGTCGACGGTGCCGGTGCCGACCAGCTGGTCGCAGACGAGCCAGAAGCGACCCGGGAGACAGAAGACGTGGCGCCGGTGCCGGACGCCGCCCTCGCCGGCTCCCGCGAAGCCGTCGTGCGTGGCGGCGAAGTAGACGAGCCCGTCGCGCACGACCCACCCGACGTCCGTCACCTCGAGGGGCCGCGCGCCGGCGGTCTGCTCGCGCCCGCCGACGGTGACGACGTTGTGCGCCCGCGTGCTGCGGAAGTACGCGGGCCAGGGCGGCGCATCCTCGCCGGCGACGCCCGCGTCGACCACCACCCGCCGGCCGCCGACCGAGAGCTCGTAGCCGAGCGCGCTCGCGTCGCCGCCCGGCGGCGGGGCGCCGCCGTCGAGCAGCATCACGTCGCCGGGCGCCCCGGGCAGGACGTAGAAGCCCGTGCGCCGGAGCGCCCGCGCCTCGGCCCCCCGAGCGCACCGCGCGAGGTTTCCGTGCACGCGCTGACCGCTCTCGCCGAGGACGAGGAGCGGCCACGTGCCGAGCTCGCCGGGCAGCGCGCAGCCCGGCTCGTGGAGCACGACGGCCGCGACGGCGAGGAGATCGCGCGCCGAGCGCGCGACGCCGAGGCCCGCGCCGTGGAAGAGGGGGATCTCGCCGTCGGGGTGGAGGAGGCGCGCGAGGAAGTCCGTCATGCCCTTCACGCGCTTGCGCGCCCAGATCGGCACGTCGTCGTTCGCGGCGCGGAGCAGGGCGAGGACCTCGAGGTAGTGGGCGAGGACGGTCGCGTGGAGCGCCGGGTTCCGCGCCGCGTGTCCGCCGTCCTCGTGGATCTGCTCGCGGAGCTGCCCCCAGAGGAGCCCGGCACCCGCCTCGAGCCAGCCGCGGGCCTCCATGCCGTCGAAGAGGCGGCCGGCGATGAGGAGCGCGCGGCCGGCGCCGACGAGCGCCGCGTCGCCGGTCCGTCCGGCGACGGCGGCGGCGAGGGCACCCGCCTGCTCGTAGAGGCTCGCGAGGAGCGTCCGCCGCATGCGGGCGTCGGCGCGCAGCTCCGAGGCGAAGAACGCCTGGAGATGGACGAGCTGCGGGATCCGCCGCGCGAGCGCCGGGAGCCGCCAGGCGACCCCGCGGCCGGGCGGCGCGCCCGCGATCCACTCGCGCACGAGCCCGGTCGCGACCTCGTACCACCCCCGCCGCGCCTCGGGCGTCTCCGCGACGGCGGCCGCAACGCCGACGGCGAAGAGCGGCTCGAGCGCGTTCAGCGCGACGCGCCACTCCTCCGAGCGCCCGCGGGGGTTCCAGTCGATCCGGCCGTCGAACACGACCTCGACGCCGCCGTGCGCGAAGCGGCGCGCGGCGGTCCGCTCGGCCTCGGCGACGAACCCCGCCACGTCCGCGGGGCGAACGCGCGTGAGCGCGGCGAGCCCCGGCAGCACCTGCTGTCCGTAGCGGACGCGCGGCTCCGGCTTCCGCGCCGAGAAGAGCGACCGCAGCCGCGCGGGCAGCCCGATCTGGCGAATCGCCGACTGCTCCGCGCGTCCGAAGACGCGCAGCGACCCGACCTCCCCCACGTCCCCTCCCCAACCTCCGCGCGCACTGTAGCAGCCGCCGCGCCGTGCGCAAAGTTCCAACTGCTCGCGACGCGATTTTTTCGCGGGCGCGCGCTACGCTGCGTGCGAGTCGGTGTGCTTCCGGTGCGCGCCCGCGGCTTCGTCGGGCGGCCGCCGGCCCGGCACCCAGGCCCACGTGCCGCGCACCAGCTCGCGCACCGAGCGCGCCACGACCACCGTCGCACCGAGGGCCACGAAGCCCGCGACGACCGGCAGCGCGATCACCCCGCCGACGAGACGAGGAACCACCGCCCACGGGCGCCAGCCGTTCTCACCGTCACTCATGCGCCCCTCCCCGGCTGCTCGACTGGGTTCCCCTCTACCCGCACTCGCTCCGCGGGGCAAGCCGGCGCGCCGCCCTTGCGAGGGCCTCGCCCCTCGACTAAAGCCCGGCCCTCCGTGTTCGGGCTCGTGGACGCCATGCGCGACCTCCGGCGGCGGCCGCTCCGGAGCGCGCTCACCGTGGGCGGCATCGCCATCGGCGTCGGCGCGCTCGTGCTGTTGGGTGCGCTCTCGGAGAAGCTCGGGCGCCTCGTCGCCGGCGGCCGCGACTTCGCGGTCGGCCAGATCAGCGTGAGCGGCGCCGGCACGGGGGCGGTGACGGGCATGACGCGGGGCGGGCTCCTCGACGCCGAGCAGCTCGCCGCGCTCGCGACCGTACCGGGAATCGCGAAGGTCGCCCCGATCGTCATGTTCCCCGTGTCCGACGCGCCCGCCTCCCTCCCCTTCAGCCTGGCGCCGATGGTGTTCGGCGTCGACGTCCAGGCGCTCGTGCTGAACCGCCGCAGCCCTCCGCCGCGCGTCCGGACCGGCCGCCTCGTCCCCGACGCCGCGGCGAACGAGGTCGTGCTCGGCAGCGAGGTCGCGCGCCAGCTCGAGGCGGAACCCGGCGCCACGGTGACCATCCGGGGGCAGTCGTTTCGCGTGGCGGGCGTCCTCGAAGAGACGCTCACGGGGCCCGACAGCTTCGTCTTCATGCCCTTCCCGACCGCCGAGCGGCTGCTGGTCGACAGCGAGCCGCTGATCCGCCGGCTCGTCATGGTACCGGGCGCGAAGGTGCTGCCGATCGCAACCGCCGCCGCCGTCTTCTGGGCCGACGGCGAGAACCCCGAGGCGGTCGCGGACCGCATCCGCGCGCGCGTCGAGCACGTGACCGTCGTCTCGCCCGCGGATGCCCGAAAGCAGATCGACCGCGCGCTCACCTTCCTCGACGGCGTGATCCTCGGGAGCGCGACCGTGGCCCTCCTCGTCGCGTCGCTCGCCGTGACGAACACGATGTTCACCGCGGTCGTCGAGCGTCGGCGTGAGATCGGCCTCCGGCGCGTCGTCGGGGCGACGCGCCGGCAGGTGATCGCGCTCCTCGTGACCGAAGCCGCGGCGTTCGGCCTCCTCGGAAGCGCGCTCGGCCTCCTCGTCGGCGCGGCCGGGGTCGCCGTGCTGAACGCCGTGACGGCCCGGCTCGGCGCGCCGATCTTCCTCCTGACGCCGCGCCTCGCCGCCGCCGGGGCGCTCTTTCCGGCGCTCCTCGCCGCCGCCGCGGGCGTCTGGCCGGCGTGGCGCGCGGCCCGCCTGCCGCCGACCGAAGCCGTCCGCTACGGCTGAGGGGCGGGCGGAGGACCTTCGGGACGCGGGCCCTGCCCGCGCCGCCGCCGCCGGCGCCGCCGCCGGCGCCCGGGCGGACGCCCGTCGTTCGCCGCGCCGCTGGCGGCCTCGGGCGCGGGCGGGAGCCCGGGCGCGCCGAGCTCCGCGGCGAGGTCGTCGGCCGCGGCGTCGAGCGGCGGAAGCGGGGTCGGCGCGGGGGCCGCGACCGCTGCCGCGGCGAGCGGCGCGGCGGCCGGCGCCCCGCCCGCGGGCGCGCCGAGGGGCGCCCCGGAGCCTCGGCGGCCGCGGCGGCGACGGCGGCGGCGGCGCTCGCGCGCGGCGCCGCCCGGCGCGGCTCCGTCCGGCGCGGCGGCGGCCCCGTCGCCGGCCGGCGGCGCGCCCGCGGGGCGCGGCCCGGACCACGGCCGCCGCTCGCGGTCGCGCCCGCGAGATCGGCGATCGCCGCGGCCGCCGCCGAACCGCGCCGGCATCGCGATCCCGTGCACGCGGCAGAGATCGCAGCGGCCGCACGGCGTCGTGTCCTCGTCGCCGAAGTAGCGCCGGAGGGCCACCGAGCGACACTCCTTCTCGTGCGCGTACTCGACGATCGCACGGAGGCGGCGCGCGTCCTCCCGCCGGAGCACCTCGAAGCGGCCGCGGAGCCCCTCGACGCGCTGGACGAGCTCGTCCAGCGGGACCGTCGGCCGCACGCGGCCGTCCTCGACGCGCTCGCAGATGCCCGCCTCGACGAGCACGGTGACGAGCGAGCTCGCCGCGCGCTGCGACACGCCGGCGGAGAGCGCGAGCTCCTCGATGTTCGCGTCGCGGGCCTCGCCGGCCCACGCCGCGAGCGCGCGGCCGAAGCGGCCGAGGAGCTGCGGGGAGAGGCGGGAGAGCGCCAGGAGGTGCTCCTGGATGGCGAGGTCACTCTCGTCGAAGAGGAGAATGCAGCGGGCGGCGTGGCCGTCCCGGCCGGCGCGCCCCGCCTCCTGCATGTAGCGCTCGATCGACGCCGGCGCCTGGTAGTGGATGATGTAGCGGATGTCGGGCTTGTCGATGCCGAGGCCGAAGGCGCTCGTCGCGACCATGACGATGCGCTTGCCCTTCTTCATGAAGCGGGCCTGGTGCTCGACGCGCTCCTTGTCGGTCATCTTCCCGTGGTAGCGCGCGCACGGGACCTTGATGAGGCGGAGCGCGAGCCAGACGTCCTCGACGGTCTTCGTCGTCGAGCAGTAGACGATGCCGGGCCGGGGGAGCCGGCGCGCCATCTTCGCCAGCTGGCGGAGCTTCTCGTCGCCGTGCGCCTCGCGCACGGAGAACATGAGGTTCTGGCGGTGCGGCGAGGAGACGATCAGCTCCGGATCGCGGAGCCCGAGGTAGCGGACGATGTCGTCCCGGACGTGCGGCGTCGCCGTGGCGGTGAGCGCGAGGATGCGCTCGGCGCCGAGCCCGGCGAGCCGCTGGCCGAGGGCCAGATACGCCGGGCGGAAGTCGTGGCCCCACTCCGAGACGCAGTGCGCCTCGTCGACCGCGACGAGCGACGGGGGGTTCTTCTCGAGGAGCGCGCCGAGCTCGTTGCCGGCGAGCGTCTCGGGCGTGGTGAGGACGAGGAGCGGGCCGCCCTCCGCGATGCGCTTGAGCGCCGCGCGGCGGTCGGCGGCACCGACCGTCGAGTCGAGCCGGACGGCCGGGATCCCGAGCTGCTGCATCTTGAGGTACTGGTCCTCGAGCAGCGCGAGCAGCGGCGACACGACGACGGTCGGCCCGGGGAGGACGAGCGAAGGGAGCTGGTAGACGAGCGACTTCCCGCCGCCCGTCGGGAGGATGAGGAGAACGTCCTTCCCGGCGCGCAGCGCGAGGATGGCGCGCTCCTGCTCGCGATGGAGACGCGTGATGTTGAACCGCTGCCGCGCGAGCTGCCGGATCTCGTCGATCGGCGAACGCGGCGGGGGCGCCTCGTATCCGGCTTCCACTTCCTGGTCCCTCGACCTGTCCGGGGCGGCGCTCGGCCGCCCTCTGCTGCTCGGAGCCCAACCGGGTCTCGCGGTCGCGTGCGGCTCCGGGCCAGGCCACGTGCGGAGCCTCACGTGCTGGGGCCGCACACCGCCGGGGGTGCACCGCTCCCGCCGGAGCCAGTGCTACCCCATCTCGAAGCGGAAATCCACCCTCAGACGAAGATCAGCGAGGCGGCCATCACGCCGAGCGACACGACGGCCGCGAAGATGCCCACGAAGACCTTCGCGACCCCGTGCGCGGCCCGCCCGGCGGGGCTCGTCGTGCCCGGTGTGACCTGCTGCACGCCGCTCTCGCCGATCATTTCGACGTGCTGCTCGCCCGCGGGGGCGAGCATCTCGATCCGCTGCTCCGCGGGGCCCGTGAGGGGCGTCACGGCCTGCTCGTTCGGCTCGCCCGTCGCCCCGAGGGGTACGGCGAGCGCGAGGACGAGCAGGAATGCCGAGAGCCGCCGCACGAGGGGGCAGCATACGCCACCGGCGCGACGGACGCGAGCCTTTTCTCACCGATCGACACCTGCTTGCGCCTCCCCGACCGGCGGTGTACCGCAGCCGCCATGCGCCGTGCCGGCGCAGGAGGCCCCCCCGGATGCCGAAGGAGAAACGAGAGGACCTGGAGGCCGTCATCGGCGAGGTCGCAGCCAGCTACGAGGCCGGCCGGCTGATCGACAGCCTCAGCACCGCGCAGCTGCCGAGCAAGCGCCAGGTGATCGAGGCGCTGAACCACCTGAAGGCCGTCATGTACCTCGGCTACTACGCGACCGGCCCGCTCGACAGCGGCCGGCTGCACTACGCGATCGCGTCGCATTTCTACCCGGCGCACGACATCCTCGTCGAGCAGATCCGGCGCGCCGCGAACTACGAGGGCTTCCGGACGGCCGGCGTCCCGCGCGACCGGGACTGGCCCGCGCAGGTGACCCTCGCGCTCCTCCGCCGCATCCCGGCGCTCCGCGCCAAGCTCTCGAAGGACGTCCTCGCCGCCTTCCAGGGCGACCCCGCGGCGAACAGCGTCGAGGAGGTCATCTTCAGCTACCCGTCGATCGAGGCCATCACCGTCCATCGCATCGCGCACGAGCTGTACCGGGAGGGCGTGCCGATGCTGCCGCGCATCATGTCGGAGCACGCGCACGCGATCTCCGGCATCGACATCCACCCGGGCGCGACGATCGGCGAATCGTTCTTCATCGATCACGGCACGGGCGTCGTGATCGGCGAGACGTCCGTGATCGGGAACGAGGTGAAGATCTACCAGGGCGTCACGCTCGGCGCCTTGAGCCTCGCGCGCGGCGGGCGGGGCGAGAAGGGCGGGAAGCGCCACCCGACGATCGAGGACGGCGTCACGATCTACGCCGGCGCGACGATCCTCGGCGGGCAGACGGTGATCGGCGCGGGATCGATCATCGGCGGCAACGTGTGGCTCGTCGAGTCCGTCCCCCCGGGGAGCCGCATCCACTACGAGGGCGGGCACAGCTGAGCGCGCGCCGCCCCTCGCCATTCGGCCGTGTCTCCCGATCGGCGGCGTCCCCCTGCTCTCCCGATCATCGAGAGCATGACGCTCGTCGACGGCGACGACGAGCTCAACACCCTTTCGGGCCACGGCCTCGGCGACTCGCTCGTGCAGGTACCCGCCAGCGGACCTGCCACCAGGGCGACCGGAGCGGCTCGGTCCCGAGCTCTCCTGGTGCTGGCCGTACGACAGCGGGTGGCTCCCCGTCGGCGCCGCGCTCACGAGCTCGACGGGCGCCTGGAACATGAACGTGAAGAGCGCGGCCCCGGCGCCGCCGCGCTCGCGGGCGCCGAGCGGCCGGTGCGCAATTTTCGCCGCGCGACGACGCATCGTGCGTCCCTGATGTAGCGTCGCGCCGATGCGGTGGGTGAAGCGCGTCCTCGGCTCGGACGCCGTCTACGAGGGCCTCGTCGTCGCCTGGATCCTCGCGAGCCCGCTCGCGATCAAGGACTGGGTGCAGGGGTTCGAGGACCCGGTCAGCTGGGCCGCGTTCATCGCGGGGGTGCTGGGCGTCGTCGTCGGGTGGCTCGTCGTGGCGCCGTACGACTTCGCCCGGCGGCGGCCCGAGCTGCCGCAAAAGCCCTCGCTCGACTAGGCCTGCGGGCTAGCGCTGGTCGCCGTCCTCGGGCGTCGCCGCGGGCGCGCTCGGCTGCGCCGGCGCGCCGAGGACGTCCTCCCGCTCGCGGCTCAGGCGGTCGATCTCCGCCTCGGCGACCTTCCGCGCGGCCGTCGCGCGCGCCACGTCGACCCGGCGCTGCGTCACGTACGCGAGCGCGTTCACGTCGGCATCGCACGCGCCGTCGGCGTACGCGCGCTCCGTGCGCCGGAGGGCCTCCCCGGCGTCCTCGAGCGCCGCCGGGGCGTTGGTCGCGATCTCCGCGGTTCCCGCCGCCTCCCGGTACGCCGCCCGGACCGTGTCGAGCGCGGCGTTCCGCGGCCGCGCGCACGCCGCGGCGAGCGCCAGGAACACGAGCGTCCCGATCCGCGTCGTCCTCGCCATCCGTGCCGAACCACCTAGTAGATCGCGGAGCGCTCGACCTCGCGGCGAAGCGCGTCGATGCCGGCGCGCGTCTCCTCCGCCGTCCGGCGCGCGCGCTCGGCTCGCGCCTTCGCCTCGGCGTAGCGTGCGTCCGCGTCCGCCTCCTCCGCGAGCCGGCGCGCGTCGTCGTACGCCCCGGCCGCGATCGCGCGCCGGCCGGCCTCGTACTTCTCGCGCGCCTGGCGAAGCTCGAGCGGGGCGTCCTCGGCGGCCTCGTTCTCCTGCGCCTGCGAGATCGCTCGGTACGCGGCCCCCATCTCGCGGTGGGGCGCAGGTGCACCGCAGCCGACCGCGACGACGACGGCCGGCGTCAGGGCCCGCGCGACGGCGCCGATCGCCTCGAGCGTCCGCATCTCGTCCGCCTGGCAGCCCCCTTCCGTGCCGTCAATCGCGTCCGGGGCGGTGCGCCCCGGCCCCGCGCGCGCGTCGGTCACGTCGAGCGGCGCCAGCTCGTGACCGCCCCGTCCATCCCCGGCGCGGCGCGAATGAACGCCGCCGCGTCGCCGCGGACGACGATGAGCACCGCCTCCCAAGGCGAGAACACGCGCAGGAACCACTCCTCGCACTGGAGCGCGAGCCGCGGCCAGCGCGTGAGGTAGTAGAGGCCGAGCCGGTTGAGGAGCCGGCTCCGGGGACGCATCCCCGAGGGCGCGTAGCCCTCGAGCACGAAGCCGTGGCGTCCGAGCAGCGCCACGAGCGCCGCCGGCTCGTAGCGCCGCGCGTGTCCGACGACGCGGTCGAACTCCTGCCAGCGGTCGCGATGGAGCGGCGTGCTGAGCACGGCGACGCCGCCCGGGGCGACGACGCGGCCGATCTCCGCCACCGCCCGCTCGTCGTCCTCCACGTGCTCCAGCACCTCGTACGCGTGCACGACGGCGACGCTCCCGGTCGCGAACGGGAGCGCGTCGACGGTCCCGCAGACGGCGACGCCGCCCGCGCGGCGCAGCTTCGCGCACGCGGTGCGGCTCACGTCGACGAAGACCGCGGCCGCGAGCGCGAGGCGCGGGCGGAGGCCGGCGCCGATCTCCACCTGCGGCCGGGACGCCGCCGCGATGCCCGGAAGCGCGAGCACCGACCCGGCGCGCCAACAGCGCTCGTAGAAGGCCCGATTGTACCGGGCGATCCCCCGCTCGACGCGCACGAGCCGAGCATCGGCGATGCCGGGCGCGCCGACAATCCCACGCCGGGGCCCCGCCCGCGAAGGGCGTGCGGGCGGTCAACCGATCGCCACCGCCGTCCGTCTCCCTGGGCGATGCGTCTCGACGGATACGACCCCGAACTCGCGCCCGAGCTCGTCCTTCCGTCGCAGTTCTTCGCCCGTTCGGGCGGCGCCCGGCGTCCCGAGCAGCGGCTCATGCTCGCCGTCCTCGACCGGGCCGTCTGGGAGCTCCAGAAGCACGCGGCGGCTTCGGGCCCGCGGGCGCGCCGCCGGCACGCCGAGCTGGCCGCCTGGTTCGCGTCCGACGACGACGCCTGGCCGTTCGCGTTCGTCAACCTCTGCCGCGCGCTCGACCTGGATCCCGATTGGATCCGCCGCGGGGTCGCGGCGCTGCGGCGACGCGCGGACGCGCAGGGCGGCGTGCCCGGGCGGATCCGCCGGATCGCGACCGGGCCGCGGACGATGAGCGTCCGCGCGATCGGCCTCCGGCGCACCGGGTAGTCCGCCGCCCGCGCAGCGAGACGGCGGCACGCCGGCTGGCGTCCGCCCGCGCGGCGGTGCTACGACGGTGGGCATGAAGCTCGGCCTCATGTATGCGAACGCGGGGCCGTTCGCGTTCCCGGAGATGCTGGCCCACCTCGCGACGACCGCGGAGCGTGTCGGGGTCGAATCGCTCTGGACGGTCGAGCACGTCGTCATCCCGGTCGGCTACCGATCGACGTATCCCTACGACCCGTCCGGGAAGATCCCCGCGCCCGAGAACATGCCCATCCCGGACCCCTTCCTCGCGCTCGCGTACGCGGCGGCGGTGACGCGGACGCTCCGGCTCGCAACCGGCGTCGTCATCCTGCCCCAGCGCCACCCCCTCTACGTCGCGAAGGAGGCCGCGACGCTCGACGTGCTGTCGCACGGGCGCGCGATCCTCGGCATCGGCGTCGGCTGGCTCGCGGAGGAGTTCGAGGCGCTCGGCATCCCGTTCGCCGAGCGCGCGGCGCGGACGGCGGAGACCGTCCGCGCGATGCGCTCGCTGTGGAAGGACGAGCCGGAGCCGTTCGCCGGGCGGTTCTTCCGCTGGGGCCCGCTCGAGTCCCATCCGAAGCCGGTGCAGAAGCCCGGCGTCCCGATCGTCGTCGGCGGCCACACCGAGGCCGCCGCGCGCCGAGCCGCGCGCTGGGGCGACGGCTTCTTCCCGGGCGTCGCGGACGCGGCGACGCTCGCGCGGCTCCTCGCCGTCGTGCGCGAGGAGTGCGCGAAGGCCGGCCGCCGCGCGGGCGCGCTCGAGGTGACGTCCGGGCGCCGAGCGGCGGACGCCGACGCCGTCCGACGGCTCGAGGATCTCGGCGTCGCGCGCATCGTCGTGCCGCCGCCCGCGTTCGATCCCGACGGCCTGACGCGCGGGCTCGAGGCGCTCGGCGACCTGATCGCGACGGTCCGCTAGTAGCGGCTCACTTCGCGAGCGGCGCGAACGGGACGCAGCCGGCCTGGTAGTCGAGCTCGCCCGTGCCGGGGTCGAAACCCTGGATGACGCAGGAGACCGTCACCAGCCGATGGCCCGTGGCGTCCGTCTCCGTGCGGCGGAGGTAGCCGGAGGCCCCGTAGAAGAAGACCGCCGGGTTCAGGCACACGCAGAGTCCCTTGTCCTTGCCGCTCTGCGCGGCGTACTTGTTCACCTTCTTCTCGAAGTCCTCGATGTCGGTCGCGAGCGCGACCGCGGGCGCGAGCATCGCGGCGAGGGCGATTGCGGCGACGAGCTTCGACATGGCGAGCCTCCTTTGGACGAGACCACGCCGGCGCGGCGTGGGGGAGCCTCGTCTCACGACGGTCGGGCGGTCGTCAAGCTTCGGGCGGGACCGCGGCGCCCCGGCGGCGCGCGCGGTGCCGGGTCGGTTGCTCGTCGGCCGGCGTCACGACGCGCGCTCCCTCGTGGGCGAGGAGCCAGCGCTTGCGCGCGAGGCCGCCGCCGAAGCCCGTGAGCCCACCGTCCGCACCGACGATCCGATGGCAGGGCACGACGACGGGCACGGGATTCGCGCCGCTCGCCGCGCCGACCGCGCGCACGGCGGCGGGCGCGCCGAGGCGCCGCGCGAGCGCGCCGTAGGAGACGGTCTCGCCCGCCGGGATCGCGCGCATCGCGCGCCACACGGCTTCCTGAAAGGGCGTGCCGGCCGTGTCGACCACGACGGACGCGAGCGCGTCCAGGTCGCCCTCCATGTACGCGCGGAGCCTGCCGATGACGCCACCCGGATCGGGCGCGACCCGGACGGCCACCCGCCCGAACCGTCGCGCGAGGCGGGCCGCGAGCCGCGCACCCGCGCCGTCGAATTCGAGCGCGCAGAGGCGGCCGTCGCGGACGGCGACGGCGAGCGTCCCGATCGGCGTCTCGACTTCGCCCGTCTCGATCGTCATGCGCTCCTCCTCGCCGCCGCCGCGGGCCGCGCGCCCGTCCAGAGGTGCATCGCGGCGTACGCCCGCCACGGGCGCCACGCCTCGGCGATGCGCCGGAGTGCCGGCTCCGGAAGCGGTCCGGCGCCGTCGCCCGCCGCGCGCCGGAGCCCCAGGTCGCCGGCCGGAAACGCGTCGGGCTCGCCGAGGGCGCGCATCGCGACGTACTCCGCCGTCCACGGCCCGAGCCCGCGGATGGCGCGGAGGCGCGCGACCGCCTCGTCGAGCGGCCGCGTCCCGTCGAGCGCGAGCTCGCCGCGGGCGACCGCCGCCGCGAGCGCGCGCAGCGTCGCCCGGCGCGCGCCCGGGATCCCGAGGCCGGCCAGGTCCGCCGCGGCGATCGCCGCGGGCGTCGGGAAGAGGCGGTCGAGCCCCCCGACGCCCACGTCGACCGGCCGGCCGAGGCGGGCCACGAGGCGGCCCGTGAGCGTCGTCGCGCCGCGCACGGTCACCTGCTGGCCGATGATCGCGCGCACGGCGAGCTCGAAGCCGTCCCAGGCGCCCGGCACGCGACGGCCGGGCGCGGCCTCCACGAGCGGGCGCAGCACGGCGCTCCGCCGGAGCACGCGCGCGATCTCGTCGGGAGCCGCGTCCAGGTCGAAGAGGCGCCGGGCACGCGCGACGAGCGCCATGAGGCCCGTCGTCGCGGGCGGGTCGACGCGCAGGCGGAGGTGCCGGCCGTCGGGGTCGGGTCGCACCTCGACGACCCCCGCGCCGTCGCCGACGGGGATCGTCCGCCGGTACGCGGCGCCCGTCACGACTTCGACGCCCGGCGTGGCGCGGAGCGCCAGGTACTCGCACAGCGCGGGCCAGTCGAGCGGCGGGCGATACGCGAGCCGGAGCACGAGCCCCGCGCCCGGCCCGCCCGGACGGCGCCGCGCGCGCAGCGCCGTCGGCGAGGCGCGGAACGTCGTCCGGACGGCGTGGTTGAACTGCCGGACGCTCCGGAAGCCCGCGCCGAACGCGACCGCGTGCATCGGAAGATCGGTCGCGTCGAGCAGCGCCCGCGCGAAGTGGACGCGTCGCGCGCGCGCGACGCGGGCGGGCGAGGCGCCGACGTGCTCCGCGAAGAGCCGGCGCAGCTGCCGGGCGCCCACGCCGAGGCGGCCGGCGAGCGTCTCGACGTCGCCGGCGTCGAGCGCGCCCGCGTCGATCAGGCGAAAGGCACGCGCGACGAGGGCGGACGTGCCGAGCCACGCCGGCGCCCCGGGCGAGGCCTCGGGACGGCATCGCCGGCACGGCCGGAAGCCCGCCGCCTCCGCGGCCGCCGCGCACGTGAAGAAGCGACAGTGCTCGCGCTTGGCGGGCCTGACGGGGCAGACGGGCCGACAATAGATCCCGGTCGTGGTGACGCCGGCGAAGAGCCGGCCGTCGAAACGCGGATCGTGGGACACGAAGGCGCGGTAGCAGCGGGTGGGATCCAGCTCCACGAGGTGCTCATAGCACGGACCCGCCCGGGACGCTGGCAACGACCGGACGCGGTCGTCGGCGGCGCGTCAGTCGCGCGGCAGGTCGACTGCGTAGCCGCACTCCGGATCGGGGAGCGGCATGCGCGTCGGCTCGGCGCCGTACCACGGGTAGCCGCGGCAGACGAGCGGCCGCTCGTCGTACGCGGTGCACTTCCCGTCTGCGCCGAGGCGGTCGCACGCATACCAGTGGACGTC